>NZ_JALQDN010000030.1:0-101847 GCF_023631205.1 Caballeronia sp. NCF2
CTATCGCCGATTCCGAAGAACCAGCCGCACTCGCCATCAAGCGCCCACACTTATCGGCTGTTAGTTTTTAAAGAGCACATCGCAAGACAAGCCTTACTTCAACTTCTGTCTTGCGTCGCTGCATCAGCAGCAGAGAAACGAGATTATGAAGAACGTTTCGGTTCGTGTCAACAAGTTTTTGAAACGTTTCTTATCGATTCGACCTACTCGTCTTACCGACTCAAAGCAAACGGGTCGTGCGGACATCGCACGACCCGTCGACATAAGTCTTGGTGCCGGCTGCAGGACTCGAACCCGCCACCTGATGATTACAAATCAACTGCTCTACCAGATGAGCTAAGCCGGCGAAGCACGGAATTCTACTTCATTTAACGACTTTGAGGTGAGACCTCGCAGGCGATTTCGAATCGTCATCCGCTGCAGTTTGCGCATCCTCTTTCGGCGCGGTGTCTGCGGGTTCCTCGATCTGCCGCGTATCGCGCTCGGCCGATCGCGCGCCCACGGGAGCGCTCGTCAAATCCGAGCCGGAATGCGACTGCTCGACCGGGAACGCCATCCCCTGTCCGTTCTCGCGTGCGTAGATAGCGAGCACGTTCGCGACCTGCACTTCGATCTTGTGTGACTTGCCGGAGAAACGCGCGCTGAACTCGATCCACTCGTTGCCCATCTGCAACTGGCTCGTCGCCTCGAAACTGATGTTCAACACGATCTCGTCGTTGCGGACGAACTGGCGCGGCACGCGCGTAGCCGCATCGACCCGAACGGCGATGTGAGGCGTAAAACCATTGTCCGTGCACCATTCGTACAGTGCGCGCAACAAATACGGCTTGGTGGAAATCTCTTGCATCAACTTTCCTCTGTCGGAATGCGGCCGCGCAACGCGCGCCGCCGCGTCCCAACGCACTCAAACTATCGACGCATCACCTTTTCGGAAGGCGTCAGCGCTTCAATATAGGCCGGACGGCTGAAAATCCGCTCGGCGTACTTCATCAACGGTGCTGCGTTCTTCGACAGTTCGATGCCGTAGTGATCCAGACGCCACAGCAGCGGCGCAATCGCGACGTCGAGCATCGAGAACTCCTCTCCCAGCATGTACTTGTTCTTCAGGAAGATCGGGGCGAGCTGCGTGAGGCGATCGCGGATCGCGCTGCGCGCCTTCTCGTGATTCTTCTCGGCGGCCTTGCCCTTTTCGTTTTCCAGCGTGCCGACGTGAACGAACAGTTCCTTTTCGAAGTTCAGCAGGAACAGGCGTGCGCGGGCGCGCTGCACCGGATCGGCCGGCATGAGTTGCGGATGCGGGAAACGCTCGTCGATATATTCGTTAATGATATTCGACTCGTACAGGATCAGGTCGCGCTCGACGAGGATCGGGACCTGTCCGTAAGGGTTCATCACCGCGATGTCTTCCGGCTTGTTGAACAGGTCAACGTCGCGAATCTCGAAATCCATGCCCTTTTCGAACAACACCAGCCGGCAGCGCTGGGAGAAGGGGCAAGTAGTGCCGGAATACAGAACCATCATGTTTTTAAAGTTCCTTCAGTAAACTCGAAGGGCCGGCCGCGGCGTTTCCTCGCGGAAAACGCCGTCGCGCCGACCCACGCCTTCGAAGGCGCGCTATTTGATATCTTTCCAGTATGCCGCGTTCAGGCGCCACGCGAGGAAGCTCAAGAACGCCAGGAACAGCAAAACCCAGACGCCGAGCCGCTTGCGCGTCTGCTGCGCGGGTTCCGCCATCCACGACATGTACGAAACGAGATCGGCCACAGTTGAATCATAATCCACGGACGACATGGCACCAGGTGTAACCTGAGTGTAACCGACGAATCTTCGTACCTTTTCGCCCGTCTTTTCGTCCGTATCGGTCTCGAATTTCGCGTCCCGGACGCCTTGGAGCGTCCAAAGCACGTGCGGCATGCCGACGTTTTCGTAGACGCGATTATTCCAGCCGGTCGGCCGCGTCGGATCGTGATAGAAACTCCGCAGGTACGTGTAGAGCCAGTCCCTGCCGCGCGCCCGCGCTTCGACGGACAGATCCGGCGGCGACGCACCGAACCACGCTTTCGCATCTTCCGGGCGCATCGCGATCGACATCGTGTTGCCGACCTTGTCCGTAGTAAAGAGCAGATTCTCTCGAATCTGCTTCTCGCTGATGCCGATATCGGTCAGCCGGTTGTACCGCATCAACGTCGCGCTGTGGCAATTCAGGCAGTAGTTTACAAAAACTTGTGCGCCGTGCTGCAAGGACGCGAGATTGTCCGAACTGTCGGGCGCCCGATCGAGCACCGCTTCTTCCTGCGCGAACGCCGGCGGTGCGCAGAACGAGAGCATCGCCGCACCGATCATCGCTATTGTAGAGAGCCATTTTTTCATCGTATTCGTCTCCGGACGTGCGCTCAGTGAGGTTTGTAGTGCACTCGCTCAGGCGGCGTCTTGAATTTGCCGCGCGGCGTCCAGAAAGGCATGCCGAGGAAGAACGCGAAGTAGATCAGCGCGCAGATCTGCGCGATCAGCGTCGCGGCCGGCGATGGCGGTCGCGTGCCCAGGAAGCCGAGCATCAGGAACGCGAACACGAATATCGCGTAGAAGACCTTGTGAAAGAGCGGCCGATAGCGAATCGACTTCACCGGACTGCGGTCCAGCCAGGGCAGGAAGAACAGCGACACGACCGCCGTGCCCATCACGACGACGCCCCAGAACTTCGATTCCGTCATCGCCATGAAAACCAGCACCACCACGGCGAGCACCGGCAGGCCGAGCTTCCATTTCCCGCGCGCCTTGACGAGCGCGAGCACGCCGAGCAGCGCGATCACGATCATCAGCACGATCTTGAACGGATCGGTCGTCGCGCGAAGCATCGCGTAGAACGCGGTGAAGTACCACACCGGCGCGATTTCCGGCGGCGTCTGCAACGGATTGGCCGGCACGAAGTTGTTGGCTTCGAGGAAATAGCCGCCCATTTCCGGCGCGAAAAAGATGATCGCCGCGAAGATCAGCAGGAACACGCACACGCCCATGAAGTCGTGCACCGAGTAGTACGGATGAAACGGAATGCCGTCGAGCGGAATGCCGTTCGCGTCCTTCTTCGCCTTGATCTCGACGCCGTCCGGATTGTTCGAGCCGACTTCGTGCAGCGCGACGAGGTGCGCGACCACGAGTCCGATCAGCACGAGCGGAATCGCGATGACATGGAACGCGAAGAAGCGGTTCAGCGTGACATCGGAGACGACGTAATCGCCGCGAATCCACAGCGACAGATCCGGACCGATGAACGGAATCGCCGAGAACAGGTTGACGATCACCTGCGCGCCCCAGAACGACATCTGCCCCCACGGCAGCAGATAGCCGAAGAACGCTTCGGCCATGAGGCACAGGAAGATCGCGCAACCGAAGATCCACACGAGTTCGCGCGGCTTGCGATACGACCCGTACATCAGCCCGCGGAACATGTGCAGATACACGACGACGAAGAACATCGACGCGCCCGTCGAATGCATGTAGCGAATGAGCCAGCCCCACGGCACCTCGCGCATGATGTACTCGACCGAGGCGAACGCGAGCGTCGCATCGGGCTTGTAGTTCATCGTGAGGAAAATACCGGTGACGATCTGATTCACCAGCACCAGCAACGCCAGCGAGCCGAAGAAGTACCAGAAGTTGAAGTTCTTCGGCGCGTAATACTCGGATACGTGTTTCTTCCAGGTCGAGGTCAGCGGAAACCGGCGATCGATCCAACCGGTCAGGCCCGTTGTCTCTACTTCCTTGTCTGCGGTCGCCATTTACGCCTCTCCCTTTTCGTCCTTGCCGATCACGAGTTGCGTCGCGGAAGTGAACATGAACGGTGGAATGTCCAGATTCTGCGGCGCGGGCTTGTTCTTGAAGACGCGGCCGGCCATGTCATAGGTCGAGCCGTGGCACGGGCAAAGGAAGCCGCCCGGCCAGTTATCGGGGAGATTGGGTTGGGGACCCTCGGTGAAACGCGGCGTCGGCGTGCAGCCCAGATGCGTGCACACGGCAACCGCCACGAAAATGTTCTTGTGATCCGCGCGCGAACGATACTCGTTGTTGCAGTACTCGGGCAACGGCATCGAGAATTCCATCTTCGACTTCGGGTCGGCTACTTCGTTGTCGGCCTTCTTGACGTCGGCCAGCATTTCGTCGGTGCGATTCACGATCCACACCGGCTTGCCGCGCCAGGCGACGGTCATCATGTCGCCCGGCTTCAGTCCGCTGATATCGACCTCGACAGGCGCGCCCGCCGCCTTGGCCTTCTCCGATGGAGCAAACGAACCTACAAAGGGAACTACGGTTGCCACTGCTCCGAAACCACCTGCTGCGGTCGTCGCAATCAGCCAGGTACGGCGGCCGCCGTCGACGCGTTTTTCATCCTTGTCTCGCATCACACGCCCCACTTCTGAGTTGGATTTATACCGTCACATCAGTTGTTCCGCCGTTAGTGTGCGCGAATGGAGTTGGCATTTACAAGGGCTGACTAGCAAAAATCACTCGAAGTGATTGATGCTTCAGGGTTTTCCCCACGTTTTTCGCGCAACATCGTGAAGCGTTCATTTAAGGCAACCGCAAGCGCAGATAATCGCGCCCACAGCTTAATCGGTCATTAAACCGGATTATCGATATCGATAAAAAGATGCTCGATATCGAATTGCTCGGACAGATGCGCGCCCACGGCCTGCACGCCATAGCGCTCCGTCGCGTGATGCCCGGCCGCGATGTACGCCACGCCCGATTCCGCCGCGATATGCATGGTTTGCTCCGAGACTTCGCCGCTCAGATACACGTCCGCGCCCGCCGCGATGGCCTCTTCGAAGTAACCTTGTGCGCCGCCCGTGCACCACGCCACGCGGCGCAATTCCTTGTCTATGTCGCCGAACACGAGCGGCTTCCTGCCGAGCGCGTTCTCGACCATCGCGCTGAAGTGCTCGAGCGGGAGCGGCATGCCGAGCGTCGCGATCCAGCCGAGATCCTGATTCGCGAAGCGCGCGTCCGCGATCAGTCCGAGGCGTGCGCCGATCTGCGCGTTGTTGCCGAGTTCCGGATGCGAGTCGAGCGGAAGATGATAGGCGAAGAGATTGATGTCGTTGGCAATCAGCGTGCGCAATCTTCGATGCTTGCGCCCGGTGATCTGCGGCGCCTCATTGCGCCAGAAGTAGCCGTGATGCACGAGCACCGTGTCCGCGCCCCACTCCAGCGCGGCTTCGAGAAAGGCTTGCGAGGCGGTCACGCCGGTTGCGATCTTCTGCACGCGGCGCGCGCCTTCAACCTGCAGACCGTTCGGGCAATAGTCCTTGAAGCGGCCGATTTCCAGCAGATTGTTCAGATACAATTCGAGTTCGATCCGATCCATGAATTCCTCTATCCCTTCAAATGCTTAGACGCTTCTGGCTATTTTTTGCCCAAGCGGTCACCGTGCTTTTGGCCCTGATGTTCATCATCGCGACCTTGAAGCCGCAGTGGCTTCAACGTCAGGGTCAATTCGGCAAGCAGCTTGCCGAGCCGATCGTCGCGTTGCAGGAAGTGGCGCCGAGCATCGGCTCGCGCCCCGTTCAGTCGTCCTTTTCGGAAGGCGCGCAAAAGGCGATGCCGGCCGTCGTGAACGTGTTCTCCAGCAAGGACGGCAATCTGCCGCCCGACCCGCGCGCGAAAGACCCGCTGTTCCGCTACTTCTTCGGCGACAAGAACAAGCGCAAGAGCGACGAGCCGCCCGCGTCGAATCTCGGCTCCGGTGTCATCGTCAGCTCGGAAGGTTACATTCTAACGAACCAGCATGTCGTCGACGGGGCGGATCAAATCGAAGTCGCGCTCGCCGATGGTCGCACGTCCAGCGCGAAAGTGATCGGCGTCGATCCGGAAACCGACCTCGCCGTGCTGAAGATCAACATGACCAACCTGCCGACCATCACGCTCGGGCGAATGGATCAGACGCGCGTCGGCGATGTCGTGCTCGCGATCGGCAATCCGTTCGGCGTCGGCCAGACGGTCACGATGGGCATCGTCAGCGCGCTCGGGCGCAATCACCTCGGCATCAACACGTTCGAGAACTTCATCCAGACCGACGCCGCCATCAACCCCGGCAATTCGGGCGGTGCGCTGGTCGACGTGAACGGCAACCTGCTGGGCATCAACACGGCGATCTATTCGCGCAGCGGCGGCTCGCTCGGCATCGGCTTCGCGATTCCCGTGTCGACCGCGCGCAGCGTGCTGGAAAGCATCATCACGACGGGCAGCGTGACGCGCGGCTGGATCGGCGTCGAACCGCAGGACGTGACGCCGGAGATCGCCGAATCGTTCGGGCTGGATCAGAAGTCCGGCGCGATTGTCGCGGGCGTGCTGCAGGGCGGCCCGGCGGACAAGGCGGGCATCAAGCCGGGCGATATCCTCGTGTCGATCAACGACGACACGATCACCGACACGACGCGCCTGCTCAACGTCGTCGCGCAGATCAAGCCGGGCACGTCGGTGAAGGTCCATCTGATGCGCAAGAACAAGGAACTGGATCTCAACGTGATGATCGGCAAGCGCCCCGCGCCGCCGCGCGCACCGCAAATGCCGGATGACGATCAAGGCGATCAGGGCGACGAGTAAAACGCGACGTCCGTAAAACGAAAAGGCAGCTTCGATGGCTCGAAGCTGCCTTTTTCTTATCTCGAACACTCGCTCTGGCGCGACAATACGCCGCACTTTACTCCGCCGCCGGCTCCTCGTTCTTGACCTGTTCCTTGCCGACGACGAGCCGCGCCGCGATGATCCCCGCTTCATAAAGAATGACGAGCGGAATCGCGAGAATGAGTTGCGAGAAAACGTCGGGCGGCGTGACGACCGCGGAAATGATGAACGCGCCGACGATCACGTAAGGACGAATCTGCTTGAGCTTCTGAATCGACACGACGCCCATGCGCGCAAGCAGCACGACGACGATCGGCACCTCGAACGTCACGCCGAACGCGATGAACATCGTCAGCACGAAGCTCAGGTAATTGTCGATATCCGTGGTCATCTCCGCGCCGAGCGGCGCGTTGTAGTGCGCCATCACGCGGAAGATGGTCGGGAACACGACGAAGTACGCGAACGCCATGCCGCACAAAAAAAGCGTATAGCTGCTGAAAACGAGCGGCCCGACGAGCTTCTTCTCATGCTGATACAAACCCGGCGCGACGAACGCCCAGACCTGATACAGCACGAAGGGCAGCGCGATCACGAAGGCGACGAGCATCGTGACTTTCATCGGCACGAAGAACGAGCCGGTGACGTCCGTGACGATCATCTTGCCGTCCGCGGGCAGGTTCTGCATCAGCGGACGCGCCAGCAGCTTGAAGATGTCCGGCGCCCAATACACAAGCGCGATGAACACGACGATGACCGATGCGCCCGCGCGGATGATGCGGTCGCGCAATTCGACCAGGTGCGAAATGAACGTCTCTTCGACGGGCTCTTCTTTAGTGTGTTGCGGGTCGCTCACGCCGGCCCTCGGTAGAAATCATCGATGAAGGAATCGCGGCACGCTCAGAAGAACTTCGTCTGCCGGCGCAGGGTGGCGGGCGTGTGGCGAGCGACGCGCGCCGCGCCCGATTGAACCCGCGTGCGACGCGAGGTCGTGCGCTTGTACCAGTTGGGAATCGCCGCCTGCTTCACGCGCCAGTTCTTGCGCCGGGTCGACGTCGATGAAGACGTAGCGGCCCAGGGCTTGTCCGACGCGGCGCTGTCCGCTGAATCAGCGCCGCCAGCGATGCTCGGCGCGACCGACGTGCCGTCTTTCCAGGCATCGTTCAGCTCGGATTCGTGGCGCTTCAGCGTGTCGTGAATCGTCGATTCGACATTCGACGCCGCGTTTTCGAACTCGGTCCGCATTTTCTTCAGCTCATCGAGTTCCATCTCGCGCGCGACTTCCGATTTGACGTCGTTGATATAGCGCTGCGCGCGCCCGAAGAGCGCCCCCGCCGTACGTGCGACGCCGGGCAGGCGCTCCGGCCCGAGGACCACCAGCGCCACGACGCCGATGACCGCCATTTTGGTCAGACCGAGATCGAGCATTGAACGAAAAGTGGAGAGTTACCGTCGGCAGACGGATCAGCGATAGTCGCCCGAGCGCGACTTGTCTTTCGCCTCGACGTCCACGGCGCCGTTACGCGGCAGTTCGCGCTGATCGGCCGAATTCGCCGGCGTGTCGCCCTCGCGCATGCCTTCCTTGAAGCCCTTCACCGCGCCGCCCAGATCGCCGCCGATATTGCGCAGCTTCTTCGTGCCGAACACGAGCGCTACGATCAGCAGAACGATCAACCAATGCCAAATGCTTAACGAACCCATGAATGAAAACTCTCCGTGATTCCGCCCCGATTTGGGTACCGATGACGGAAGATCGGCCTGGCGGCCCCGGCCGAGGCACGTCGCCTCGGCTCAACTATCGATTTTGCTCGCCCAATATTTCATTGGAAAGGAGAATGCAAACAAAGATTGCAGCATTACCCCATTCGGCGCCACGGGCGCTCGCCGGCCAGCAAATGCGCGTGGATGTGATACACCTCTTGCCCGCCGCCCGGACCGGTATTGATTACCGTTCGAAAGCCGGTGTCGCCTCCCGTGTAGGAGACACCCAGATCTTTCGCCAACCGTCCGACGAGACTCACCATTCTACCAAGTAGCGGACTGTCACTTTCTGTGCAGTGGGAAAGTGTTTCAATATGTTTGCGCGGAATGACCAGCACGTGCACCGGCGCGGCAGGATTGATGTCGTTGAAGGCGACGAACTCATCGTCCTCATAGACCTTCGTGCTCGGCAGTTGCCCGGAAGCGATCTTGCAGAAAATGCAGTTGTCTTGACTCATTGAGTTGCCGGATTTCGTTGACGGATGTGATCAAAACCACGCGCGCGGTTCGATCGGCTTGTTCTCGTAGAGAAACAGCCAGCCTTTGATGATGCGATAAAGCGTCCAGATGCTGACCGCACCGAGAATCAGAAAGCCGATGCCGATCCAGATCGTCGCGAAACCGATCACGTGGCCCAGCACCGCCCACCAGAAGGTGCGGATCTGCCAGGTGAAGTGATCTTCGTACGGCGTGCCCGCCGCATCGCCGCGCTTGATGTAGTTGAGGATGATCGCGACCAGTCCCGTGAGACCGCCGGTCAGCCAATAGACGGCGTACAAGCCGTACAGAACATGCGTGAACGTGCGCATGTTGCGCAGGCGTTCGGGATCGTTCGCGTTCTGAACGACGGGCGGCGGATAGGGTTCATATTGCCGGTTCATTCGTGCCCTCCTTCGCTGATGCCAGACGCTCGTCAGCCGCCGTTCTGCTCACGCTCGCGCGACTTGCGCAGCGCCTTTTCCTCGATTCCCGACAGACCTTCGCGACGTTCCAGTTCCGCGACCACGTCGGCGGGGCTCAGATCGAAATGGGACAGCATGACGAGACAATGAAACCACAGATCGGCGACTTCGCCGACGAGCGCCTTCGGCGCGCCGCCATGACGGGCGTCCTTCGCGGCAAGCACGACTTCCGTCGCTTCCTCGCCGATCTTCTTCAGGACCGCATCGTCGCCCTTGTGAAAGAGTCGGGAAACGTAAGATTGTTCCGGATCGCCGCCCTTGCGACTGTCGATGACCGAGGCGAGGCGCAGCAGCGTGTCCAGCGTATTGGCTTGCGTCATTTGTAGATGCTTTCTGGGTCTTTCAGGACCGGCTCGACGGCGACCCACTCGCCGTTCTCCGCCGTGCCTTCGAATTTCTGGAAAAAACAGGAATGGCGGCCGGTGTGGCACGCGATGCCCGAAACCTGCTCGACCTTGAGCAGCACGACGTCTTCGTCGCAATCGAGGCGCACGTCGTGAACGTGCTGAACGTGGCCCGACTCTTCTCCCTTGAACCACAGGCGCTGCCGCGAGCGCGAGAAATACACCGCGCGCTTCAGTTCGATGGTCTTTGCGAGCGCCTCGCGATTCATCCACGCGAACATGAGCACGTCGTTGGTCGATGCTTCCTGCGCGATCACCGGCACGAGGCCGTTCGCGTCCCACTTGACTTTGTCGAGCCAGATCATCTGATCGCTCACGGTTTCAAGTCCTCACCGAAATGCCGTGATCGGCCATGAAGCGCTTCGCTTCGCCGACGGTGTGCTCGCCGTAGTGGAAGATGCTCGCGGCAAGCACCGCGTCCGCGTGACCTTCGACGATGCCATCCGCCAGATGCTGCAACGATCCGACGCCGCCCGACGCGATCACCGGCACCGGCACCGCGTCCGACACGGCGCGCGTCAACGCGAGATCGAAGCCGGCTTTGGTGCCGTCACGATCCATGCTGGTGAGCAGGATTTCGCCCGCGCCGAATTCGGCCATCTTGCGCGCCCATTCGATCGCGTCGATGCCCGTCGCCTTGCGGCCGCCGTGCGTGAAGACTTCCCAGCGCGGCGTTTCGCCTTCGGCCGACACGCGTTTCGCATCGATCGCGACGACGATGCACTGCGAGCCGTGCTTGTCCGACGCGTCGCGCACGAGTTGCGGATTCGCGACCGCCGACGAATTCATGCTGATCTTGTCCGCGCCCGCGTTGAGCAGACGCCGCACGTCTTCGACCGCGCGCACGCCGCCGCCGACCGTCAGCGGAATGAACACCTGCGACGCCACCGATTCGATGATCGGCAGAATGAGATCGCGTTGATCGGAAGTCGCGGTGATATCGAGGAACGTGAGTTCGTCGGCGCCCTGATCGTCGTAACGCCGCGCGATTTCGACGGGATCGCCCGCGTCGCGCAGCTCGACGAAATTGACGCCCTTCACGACGCGGCCGGCGGTCACGTCGAGACAGGGAATGATGCGTTTTGCGAGAGCCATGTTCTTGCCACTTACGGAGTAAGGGCGGCGCCGCGGCCGCCCGGAGTGCTGCTCAGATGTGCTCGCGCTCGGGCGTATCAGGCGCCGTCGGCCTCGCGCAGCGCGTCGGCGCGGGTCTGGGCGGCCTTGAAATCGAGATCGCCGGAGTAGATCGCGCGGCCGCAGATCACGCCTTCGATGCCCTCGTCCTCGACTTCGCAGAGCGATTCGATGTCCGCGATGCTCGACAGCCCGCCGCTCGCGATCACTGGAATCTTCACCGCCCGCGCGAGACGCACGGTTGCTTCGAGGTTGAGGCCCTGAAGCATGCCGTCACGGCCGATGTCCGTGTAGATGATAGATTCGCAGCCGTAGTCTTCGAACTTGCGGCCGAGATCGACGACCTCGTGACCGGTGAGCTTGCTCCAGCCGTCCGTCGCGACCTTGCCGTCCTTCGCGTCCAGCCCGACGATGATGTGTCCCCCGAACGCGCTGCACGCGTCCTGCAGGAAGCCCGGATTCTTCACCGCCGCCGTGCCGATGATGATGTACGACAGGCCGTCGTCCAGATAGCGCTCGATGGTTTCCAGATCGCGGATGCCGCCGCCCAACTGCACGGGAATCTCGCTGCCGACTTCATCGAGGATCGCGCGGATCGCGTCGCCGTTTCTGGGCTTGCCGGCGAACGCGCCGTTCAGATCGACCAGATGCAATCGCCGTGCGCCGCGATCGACCCAATGTCGGGCCATGGCCGCCGGATCCTCTGAAAAAATGGTCGCCTGGTCCATATCGCCCTGCTTGAGGCGCACGCACTGACCGTCCTTAAGATCGATGGCCGGAATGAGCAGCATAGGTATCGCGTATTTTCTGGGTGAAGTTGATCAAAACGGCGCGCGTGCGGTCTTTCGTGCCTGTGCCGCGGGCCGTCTCGCTAGTGTAGTACAAGTCTTGCAACGGTCATGCGCCCGTAGTAATAGGCGAAAACGCTAGCGGGCACGGTATTTCACGGGTTCCAGTGCACGAAATTGCGATAGAGACGCAATCCTGCGTCCGCGCTCTTTTCGGGGTGGAATTGGGTCGCGAAGATATTGTCGCGCGCCACCGCCGACGTGAACGCGCTGCCGTACACGGTTTCGCCGGATGTGTGAGCCGGATTGTCCGGCACCACGTAGTAGCTGTGGACGAAGTAGAAGAACGCGCCGTCCGCGACGCCGTCCCAGACCGGATGCGCCTGTGTCTGACGCACGCGATTCCAGCCCATTTGCGGCACCTTGAAGCGCGAGCCGTCGTCCTGCAGCAGACCGTCGAGCTGGAAGCGCACGACCTTGCCGGGCAGAAGACCGAGGCCCTTCGTGTCGCCTTCCTCGCTCCAGTCGAAAAGCATCTGCTCGCCGACGCACACGCCGAGCATCGGCTTTTCGCGCGCCGCCTGCATCACCGCAGCCTGCAAACCGGATTCGGCGAGATGCCCCATGCAGTCGCGCATCGCGCCCTGGCCCGGCAGCACGACGCGATCCGCCGCGTGAATGCCTTGCGGCTGATCGACGATCGCCACGTTCGCTTCGGGTGCAGCCTTCTTCAGCGCCTGGTAGACCGAGCGCAGGTTGCCCATTCCGTAATCAACAATCGCAATCGAAGTATTCATTTCAAAGATGGCATCAAGGCCTTCAACCCGTCGACGATGAACTCCACCGCCAATGCGGACAACATCAAACCCATGAGACGCGTGCCGATGTTGATTCCCGTGCGCCCGACGACGCGCGCGATGGGCTCGGCGAGATTCAGCGCGCCGAAGCACAGCCCCGCGATGATCGCGCCCAGCACGACGAGCCCGAAGCGGTCGTACCAGTGTTGCGCATTCGCAGCATAGACGATCACCGTGCTGATCGAGCCGGGACCGGTGAGCAGCGGAATCGCGAGCGGCACGACCGCGATGCTATTGCGCTCCTCGGCTTCCATGCGTTCTTCCGGCGTCGAACGCGCATTGCCGACCTGCGCGTTCAACATGCTGATCGCCATGAGCAGCATGATGATGCCGCCGCCCACTTCGAACGACCCGACCGAAATCCCGAAGAACGCGATGATCTGCTGGCCGAGCAGCGCCGTCACCGCGATCACGCAGAAGACTGAAATCGAAGCGACGCGAATCGTGTTGCGTCTTTCGAGATCGGATTGCTGCGAGGTCAGGCTGAGAAAAAACGGTATCGCGCCGATCGGGTTGATCAGCGCGAGCAATGAGATAAACGACTTGAACAAATCCATCTTTTTTCCGGCGCAGCAACGCGCCGAACCGGTCAGTCGGCTTAGAGACTGCCTTTGGTCGACGGAATCTGCCCCGCCGCGCGCTCGTCGACTTCGCACGCCATGCGCAGCGCGCGGCCGAACGCCTTGAACACGGTTTCGACCTGATGATGCGCGTTGATGCCGCGCAGGTTGTCGATATGCAGCGTCACGCCGGCGTGATTCACGAATCCGCGGAAGAATTCGATGGTCAGATCGACGTCGAACGTGCCGATGCGCGCGCGCGTGAACGGCACATGGAACTCGAGCCCCGGACGCCCCGAAAAATCGACGACGACGCGCGACAGCGCTTCGTCGAGCGGTACGTACGAATGCCCGTAACGGCGAATGCCCTTGCGGTCGCCGATGGCCTTCGCGATGGCCATTCCGAGCGTGATGCCGGTGTCTTCTACCGTATGGTGATCGTCGATATGGAGGTCGCCATGCGCTTCGATGTCGAGATCGATGAGCCCGTGACGGGCAATCTGGTCGAGCATGTGATCGAGGAACGGGACGCCGGTGGCGAGCTTCTGCTTGCCGGTGCCGTCCAGATCGAGCTTCACACGGATCTGCGTTTCGCTGGTGTTGCGAACGACTTCCGCAATACGCATGGTGATTCCTTGAGACTTAATCGAGAGTGGGGAGCTTCTTGAGCGCGGCGACCATTTGCGCGTTTTCTTCGGCAGAGCCGACCGTCAAACGCACGCAGTTAGCCAGCAATGGGTGCATTTTACCCACGTTTTTTACCAAAACCCGCGAAGTCAGAAGGGTTTCGAAAGCAACGGCGGCGTCCGGAACGCGCACGAGCAGGAAATTGCCCGCGCTCGGGAATACCGTCATGCCGGGCAGCGCCGCCACTTCGCGTGCGAGTTTCGTGCGTTGCGCGCGCAGTTCGGCCGCTTGAGCGTCGAGCACGTCGAGGTGATCGAGCAGGAAATCGGCCGTGGCCTGCGTCAGCACGTTGATGTTGTACGGCGGGCGCACTTTGTCGAACTGCGTGATCCACGAGGGCCGGCCGGCCATGTAGCCGAGACGGATGCCCGCGAGCCCGAGCTTCGAGACAGTCCGCATCACGACGACGTTGTCGAACTCCGCCGCGCGCGGCATCCAGCTTTTTTCGGCGAACGGCTGATACGCCTCGTCGATCACGACGAGACTCATCTTCGACGCGGCGATCACGCGTTCGATGTCGGCGTCGTCGTAGAGCGTGCCGGTCGGGTTGTTCGGATACGCCAGATAGACGAGCGCCGGCGCGTGCTCATCGATGGCGGCGACGAGCGCGTCGGCGTCGAGCGTGAAGTCGGCCTTCAGCGGCACACCGATGAACTCGAGATGCGCGAATTTCGCCGACATTTCGTACATCACGAAGCCCGGCACCGGCGCGACGACCTTCGCGCCCGGCTTCGAGCACGCGACCGACATCATGCTGATGAGCTCGTCCGAACCGTTGCCGAGCAGCACGTCGCAGGCGTCGGGCACGTTCATCGTGCGCTTGATCTTGGCGAGCAATTCCGCCGGACGCGGCGCGGGATAACGGTTCAGCGCGACGCCCGCGAGATGCTCGCCCAATGCTTTGGCGAGGTCGGCGGGCAGCGTGTAGGGATTTTCCATCGCGTCGAGCTTGATGAGGCCCGTGGCATCGGGCACGGGATAGCTCGTCATCGCGAGGACGTCGGGTCGGATGATGTCTTGTGATGTCGTCATGTTTTCCCGGCGTCTCTCTCGCCGGTTCGGGTGGCGGCTCTCAGGCCGCCTCGTTCATTCGGGCCGGTTTTCGCTTCAGCCGACTTTTTTCATCCGGTATTCGGCGCTCTTCGCGTGCGCCTGCAGGCCTTCGCCGTACGCCAGTTCCGCCGCGATTTCGCCGAGCGTCTGCGCGCCGTCCGCGCTCACTTCGATCACGCTCGAACGCTTCATGAAGTCGTAGACGCCGAGCGGCGACGAGAAGCGCGCGGTGCGCGACGTCGGCAATACGTGGTTCGGGCCCGCGCAGTAATCGCCGAGGCTTTCGCTCGTGTAGCGGCCGAGGAACATCGCGCCTGCGTTGTGAATTTGCGCGGCCCACTGATGCGGATCGAGCGCGGAAATCTCAAGATGCTCCGGCGCGATATCGTTGGCGATCGCGCACGCCTCGGCCATGTCCTTCACCTTGATGAGCGCGCCGCGATCTTCGAGCGAGCGCTGGATGACGTCGCGACGCGGCATCGCCGGCAGCAGCTCGACGATCGCGTCTTCCACGCGCTGGATGAAGTCGTCGTCCGGGCACAGCAGAATGGATTGCGCGAGTTCGTCGTGCTCGGCCTGCGAGAAGAGGTCCATCGCGACCCAGCGCGGATCGGTGGTGGCGTCGCAGATCACGAGAATTTCGGACGGCCCCGCGATCATGTCGATGCCGACCGTGCCGAACACGCGCCGCTTCGCCGACGCGACATACGCGTTACCCGGACCGCAAATCTTGTCGACGGCAGGCACGCTTTGCGTGCCGTACGCGAGCGCGGCCACCGCTTGCGCGCCGCCGATCGTGAACACGCGATCCACGCCGCCGAGCAGCGCCGCCGCGAGCACCAGCGGATTCTTCACGCCATCGGGCGTCGGCACGACCATCACGATTTCCTTCACGCCCGCCACGCGCGCCGGAATCGCGTTCATCAGCACGGACGACGGATACGCCGCCTTGCCGCCCGGCACATAGATGCCCGCGCGATCGAGCGGCGTGACCTTCTGGCCGAGCACGGTGCCGTCGGCTTCGGTGTAGTGCCAGCTATGGCTGCCGCATTCGATGCGCTGCTTCTCGTGATAGCCGCGCACGCGCGCCGCCGCCGCTTCGAGCGCCGCGCGGCGCTTCGGTTCGAGCCCTTCGAGCGCGGCTTCCATCTCCGAGAGCGGCAGTTCGAGCGCCGCGACGCTGTCCGCCTTCAGACGATCGAACTTGTTGGTGTATTCGAGCACGGCTTCGTCGCCGCGCGCCTTCACGTCCGCGAGAATCTGCGCGACCGAGCGCTCGATCGCCTCATCCTCGCTCGCTTCGAACGCGAGGACCGCACGCAGCGCCTTCTGGAAACCGTCGGCGCTGGAATCGAGTTTGCGAATCTTGATAGACATGCTGGTTTTCCGTTTTGCTGTTGGCGCGCCGCGTCGTGCGGCCCGCCTAATTTCCCTTGCTGACCGTCGCGCGCTCGAACGCGTCGAGGAACGGCTTGAGCGCCGCGCGCTTCAGCTTCAGCGCCGCCTGATTCACGACGAGGCGCGAGGAAATCTGCATGATCTCTTCGACTTCGACGAGATTGTTCGCCCGCAGCGTGCCGCCCGAGCTGACCAGATCGACGATCGCATCGGCCAGGCCGACGAGCGGCGCGAGTTCCATCGATCCGTACAGCTTGATCAGATCGACGTGCACGCCCTTCGCCGCGAAATGCTGACGCGCGGTCTCCGTGTACTTCGTCGCGACCTTCAGACGCGCGCCCTGGCGCACCGCGCTCGCATAGTCGAACCCGTTCTTCACGGCCACCGACATACGGCAGCGCGCGATATCGAGATCGACCGGCTGATACAGGCCGCTGCCGCCGTGCTCGATCAGCACGTCCTTACCCGCGACGCCGAAATCGGCCGCGCCGTACTCGACGTAAGTCGGCACATCGGTCGCGCGCACGATGATCACGCGCAGATTCGGATTCGTCGTCGGAAGGATCAGTTTGCGCGAGCTTTCCGGATCTTCGGCCACCTGCACGCCCGCGGCGGCGAGCAGCGGCAGCGTCTCCTCGAAGATACGCCCTTTCGACAACGCGAGCGTGAGGGGCGCGCTCGGCTGCACCGACGACGACGTCTGCGGCAGCGAACTCATTGCTCGCTCCCGCTGCCCTTGATGCGGCGCACGTTCGCGCCGACCGCCGTCAGCTTCGATTCCATGCGGTCGTAGCCGCGATCCAGATGGTAGATGCGGTCGATCAGCGTTTCGCCGTCCGCGCACATCGCCGCGATCACGAGACTCGCCGACGCGCGCAGATCGGTCGCCATGACCTTCGCGCCGGACAGCTTCTCGACGCCGGCGATGAGCGCCGTGTTGCCGTCGATGGTGATGCTCGCGCCCAGACGATTCAGCTCCTGAACGTGCATGAAGCGGTTCTCGAAGATCGTCTCGACGACTTGCGACGTGCCCTTCGCGATCGTGTTGAGCGCCATGAACTGCGCCTGCATGTCGGTCGGGAACGCCGGGTATTCGGACGTGCGGATATTCACCGCTTCGGCGCGCTTGCCCATACGCACGCGCATCCAGTCGTCGCCTTCCTCGATCGTCACGCCGGCTTCGCGCAGCTTCGCCGTCACGGCGTCGAGCAGATGCGAGCTCACGCGACGCAGCGTGACGTCGCCGCCCGCGGCCGCGACCGCGCACAGGAACGTGCCCGCTTCAATGCGGTCCGGCACGACGTCGTGCTTCGCGCCGTGCAGCTTGTCGACGCCCTGAATCACGAGACGGTCGGTGCCGATGCCGTCGATCTTCGCGCCCATCTTCACGAGCAGATGCGCGAGGTCGCTCACTTCCGGTTCGCGCGCGGCGTTCTCGATGACCGTCTCGCCATCGGCCAGCACCGCCGCCATCAGCAGGTTCTCGGTGCCGGTGACGGTGATCATGTCGGTGATGATGCGCGCGCCCTTCAGACGCTTCGCGCGCGCTTCGATGAAGCCGTGCTCGATGTTGATCTCGGCGCCCATCGCCTGCAGGCCCTTGATGTGCTGATCGACCGGACGCGCGCCGATCGCGCAGCCGCCGGGCAGCGACACCTTCGCTTCGCCGAAGCGCGCGACGAGCGGACCGAGCACGAGAATCGACGCGCGCATCGTCTTGACCATTTCGTACGGCGCGACGAGCTTGTCGACCTTCGACGCGTTGAGGTTCACGCGCCCGTCGCCGGACACTTCGGACTGTACGCCCATCTGGCGCAACAGCTTGACCATCGTGCGAACGTCCTGAAGATTCGGCACGTTCGACAGATGGACGTCGTCGGCGGTGAGAAGGCTTGCGCAAAGAATCGGCAGCGCCGCGTTCTTCGCACCCGAAACGGTGATTTCGCCGGAGAGCTTCGCGCCTCCCGTGATGACCAGTTTATCCATGGCTTGTCCTTCGACCGAGCTGCCTGCGGTGCCCTTTTCAGCGCCGCCGTTGTCTTGAATGAATCGCACTCTTTACTGCCTTTGTCTTTCCGGTGATGCCGGTGTTACGTGTGTTGAGTCGTATGACCTGATTTGGCTTCGCCGGGTGGACTCAGGCCGATTTCCACTCGTCGGGGGTCAGGGTCTTCATGCTGAGTGCATGAATCTCCTGTTTCATGCGCTCGCCGAGCGCCGCATAAACCAGTTGATGACGCGCGATCAGCCGCTTGCCGACGAACGCGTCGCTCACGATGGTCGCGAAAAAATGCTGGCCATCGCCCTCCACTTCCAAATGCTGGCAAGCGAGGCCTTTGGCGATGTAATCCTTCACCTGCTCCGGAGTCGGCAACATGGTGGAAGTCTCCTTGAGAATTAGTGACGCAGCTTGTAGCCGCTCGCGAGCAGTCGCACGGCGATCAACGCCAGCACGGCCAAAAATCCGCCGACGATGCCGAGGCTCATCAACGGATTCACGTCGGACAGGCCGAAGAAGCCATAGCGAAAGCCGTCGATCATGTAGAAAAACGGGTTCAGATGCGACACCGCGCGCCACACGGGCGGCAGCGTATGTGTCGAGTAGAACACGCCTGAAAGAAACGTGAGCGGCATGATGAGGAAGTTCTGGAAAGCGGCCAGCTGGTCGAACTTGTCGGCCCAGATGCCCGCGATCAGACCCAGCGTGCCGAGAATGCCCGAACCGAGGATCGCGAACGCAATGATGTAGAGCGGCGCGGAAAACGACATCGGGATGAACCATATCGTCACGACGAACACGCCGAAGCCGACGCACAGGCCGCGCACGACCGACGCCAGCACATACGCAAAGAACATCTCCCAATGCGCGATCGGCGGCAGCAGCACGAACACCAGATTGCCGGTGATCTTCGACTGGATCAGCGACGACGAACTGTTCGCGAACGCGTTCTGCAGCACGCTCATCATCACGAGGCCGGGCACGAGAAAACTCGTATAACCGACGCCGGGATACACCTCGACGCGGCCGGAAAGCGCATGACCGAAGATCGTCAGGTACAGAAGCGCCGTCACGATCGGCGCGAGGACCGTCTGAAACGAAACCTTCCAGAAGCGCAGCAGCTCCTTGTAGAACAACGTCTGGAAGCCGCTCATGAAAGTCCCTCGACCACTTCCGGCTCGTTCATCACCTGCACGAACACGTCTTCCAGATCCGCCTTGCGCACTTCGATTTCATCGAACGTGCAGCCGGCCGCGCGGCATTTCGCGAGAATCGGCTCGACGTCGTCATAGCTCGCGAGACGCAGCAGATGTTGCGCGCCCATCACCGCGTGCGGATCGACTTCGAGCGCGCGCAAGTCCGCCGGCAACGCGCCGTTCGACAGACGCAGATACAGTTGCATGCCTGAAAAGCGCTGCAGCAGCGTGCTCGTGCGTTCGAGGGCGACGACTTCGCCGCGACGAAGCATCGCGAGCCGATGACACAGCGACTCGGCTTCTTCGAGATAGTGCGTCGTCAGGACGATCGTGTGGCCCTCGCGATTCAGGCGCGAGATGAATTTCCAGAGTGTCTGACGCAGTTCGACATCGACGCCGGCGGTGGGCTCGTCGAGCACGATCACCGGCGGCCGATGCACGAGCGCCTGCGCCACGAGCACGCGGCGCTTCATCCCGCCGGAGAGGGCGCGCGTGTTGACGTCGGCTTTCTCGGTGAGATCGAGATTGGCCATGACCTCGTCGATCCAGTCGTCGTTGTTGCGCAAGCCGAAATAGCCCGACTGGATGCGCAACGACTCGCGCACGGTGAAGAACGGATCGAACACCAGTTCCTGCGGCACGACGCCGAGCGCACGGCGCGCGGCCCGGAAGTCGCTGACGACATCGTGGCCACGCACGGAGATCGTGCCGCTATCGGCGCGCGCCAGACCGGCCAGAATGCTGATCAACGTGGTTTTGCCCGCACCGTTGGGGCCGAGCAAGCCGAAGAACTCGCCCTCTTCCACCGTGAGGCTCACGCCTTTGAGCGCCTGGAGATCCTTGTAGCGCTTCCTGACGTTTCGGATTTCTATGGCTGACATGGACAGTGCGCGCGCCTCGTGCGGCCGCGCCTCGATTGTGCGGACTTTCGCCTGACGTTCCCTTCCTCAGACAAAAAGGGCCGGGAGCGGCTGCGAAAAAAACGTTTGATTATAGGGCAAAGCCGTTGGAGCCGACTTCGGAGCGATCCTGATTGCGGCGACGCAGGGCCGCCGCTTCTGCGCGGAGTCAGAACAGGATCAATGTCGGAACGAGAGGAGCGTATCGACGCCATAGGCTCGCGCAAGACTGACGAGCCCGGAAGGAAGATTGACGACGCCGAGCGCGGCGCCGCGCGCGGTGGCTGCGCGCTGCCATGCGAGCAGCACGGCGAGCGCGGAAGAATCGAACTGCGTGAGCGGCGCGCAATCGACTTCGGTCGCGCCCGCAGCGATGCGCGACAGACCCGCTTCGAGCGCGGCCTTCGCGCTCTCGTGGGTCAGCGTCGCGGCCGTCTGAAAACGGCCGCCTGTGGCTGGCGTGCTCACGATGCCTTGCCGCTCGCGAGTTGCTCGTTACGCTGCGTCAGGAACTGCAGCAAGCCGCTCACGCCATTGCGCGAAATCTGCTCGTTGAATTGCTGCTGATACGCCTGGATCAGCCACGCGCCGAGCACGTTGATGTCGTACACGCGCCAGCCTTGCGCCGTCTTGTACAGGCGATAGTCGAGCTCGACCGGCGAGCCGTTGTTCATCACGACCGAGCGGACAACGACGTCGGTGTCGTCCGGATTGGCGCGGAACGGCTTGTATTGAACCGTCTGGTCGCGCACTTGCGCGAGCGCGCCGGAATACGTGCGGATCAGGAGCATCTTGAACTGCTCGACGATCTGCTTCTGCTGTTCGGGCGTCGCCGAATTCCAGTTGCGGCCCATCACGAGACGCGTCGTGCGCGTGAAATCCGTGTACGGCAGGATCTTTTGATTGACGAGCTCGGTGATCTTGTTGATGTCGCCCGAGCGGATCTTCGAGTCCGACTTGATTTCGTCGAGGACTTGTTGCGTGACCGTCTTGATCATCGTGTCGGGCGAGCTCGTATCGACGCTTTGCGCCGACGCTGTGCCACAAAACGCGACGAACATCGCGAAGATGGGGAGAAGCAAGAATTTTTTCATCACGGACCCTGCAAAAGTAGATGCTCCGGTTTGAGCGCGCCGCCCGATTCGAGTTCAGGCGACGCGGCATCCAAAGCGTAAGAAATATCGTTAGATATGTTACCGCGCGTTAGCGACAGGCCGCTCAACGCAAGCGGAATGAAGGGAAACCCGGCGGCGCGCGCGGCGGAACATACTGGTTGCCCGGCACGGTGTTGGCGCTACCACTCGCCGGTGCGGGTGCCGCCGCCGTACCCGAAGCCGCCGATGCGGCCGCGGCAGGCGCCGCCGTCGCCGATGCGCCTTCCGTGCCTTCATCGCCGTAATTCGGCAGCGGCGCTTCGCCGTAGTCCGGCATGCTGCCGTCGCCGCCCGAAATCAGATACTGACGACGCTGCAAGTATGCGTTTCGGACGAACGAATACTTGTCGAGCGCGGCATCGGCGAGCACGTCAGTCGCGCCCAGAAGATTCGCGCGCACGTTGACGAGGTTCACGCCATAGAGCGCCCAGCTCACCGAATCCGGGCTCACGTAGGTGAGCGGATTGCCGAAATAGTCGACCACGAGTCCGGCGGAATCTCGCACCGTGCTCGGCCCGAGCAGCGGCAGCACCACGTACGGACCGGACGGCACGCCATAGTGGCCGAGCGTCAGCCCGAAATCGCCGGAATGCTTCGGCAGCCGCGCGATGGTCGCGACGTCGAACAGGCCGCCGACGCCGAACAGCGTGTTGATCGCGACGCGCATGATGTCCGACACGCCGTCCGCAATTTTCAGTTGCGCCAGATTGTTCGCGGCGATGTACACGTCGCCGATATTCGAGAAGAAGTTGGTCACGCTGTTGCGCACCGGCTCCGGTACGAGCCACACGTAACCCTTCGCCACCGGCTTCACCGCGTACTGATCAACAGTGTCGTTGATCGTGAACATCGTCCGGTTATAGCTCTCGAATGGGTCCCCTTTGGTCGGCGTCGTCACCGTCGCGCAACCGGTGAGCGCAACGACGCCCGCCACCATGATTGCGCGCCGCAACCCAATCGCCTGCATGTTCTTCTCCTTATTGAGCGGCGGCCGATGCGGCGCTCGCACCTGCCGCGCCCGCCGCACCCGATGCGCCCATCGCGCTCGCCGCGCCCGGGAAAGCCGGCGCGGGTGCGGGCTCGGGCACAGCCGGCGCCCCCGACGATTTCGAGGCGCCCGAATCCGCCGCCTTGTTGTAGAGGAACTGGCCGATCAGGTTTTCGAGCACCACGGCCGATTGCGTCATCGTGATGGTGTCGCCGTTCTTGAGCATCTGATCGTCGCCGCCCGGCTCGAGGCCGATGTATTGCTCGCCGAGCAAGCCGGAAGTCAGGATCTTCGCGGACGAATCCTTCGGAAACTGATACTGCTTGTCGATATCGATCGTGACCACGGCCTGATACGTGTTCGCATCGAAGCCGATGCTGCCGACGCGCCCGACCGTCACGCCCGCGCTCTTCACGGGCGCGCGCGCCTTCAGTCCGCCGATGTTGTCGAACTTCAGTTTCACCGCGTAGGTTTGCTGGAACGACAGGGAGCTCATGTTGCCCGCCTTCAGCGCGAGAAAGAGCAGCGCCACGAAACCGAGCACCACGAAGAGGCCGACCCAAAAGTCGAGAGCAGTCTTTTTCATCGTCTTCCCAAAGAGAATCTTTTCGCAGATGGCGCGTGACGGTCTGTGCCCTTCACAACGCCTGCGCCTCGTGCGGCGCCTGCGCTTGGTTCATTAGCTGAACATCAGTGCGGTGAGCAGGAAATCGAGCCCGAGCACGGCGAGCGACGCATATACGACCGTTTTCGTCGTCGCGCGCGACACGCCTTCGGGCGTTGGCCGTGCTTCGTATCCCTGGAACAACGCGATGAACGTCACCGCGAAGCCGAACACGATGCTCTTGATGACGCCGTTCCCGACATCGCGCCACACGTCCACGCCGCCTTGCATCTGCGACCAGAACGCGCCCGGATCGACGCCGATCAGCATCACGCCGACGACGTAGCCGCCGATGATGCCGACCGCGCTGAAAATGGCCGCCAGCACCGGCATGGCGACGATGCCCGCCCACATGCGCGGCGCGACGACCACCTTGAGCGGATCGACCGCCATCATTTCCATTGCGGTGAGTTGCTCGCCGGCTTTCATCAAGCCGATTTCGGCGGTCAGCGACGTGCCCGCGCGCCCCGCGAACAGTAGCGCCGTGACGACCGGCCCGAGCTCGCGCACGAGCGAGAGCGCCACCAGAAGCCCGAGCGCCTGTTCCGAACCGTAGCGGCTCAGCGTGTAATAGCCCTGCAAGCCGAGCACGAAGCCGACGAACAAACCCGACACCGCGATGATGACGAGCGAATAATTGCCGACGAAGTGGATCTGTTTCGTGACGAGGCGCGGGCGGCGCAACAGCGGAAAAAATTCGACCACGAGGCGCAGGAACATGCGCGTTGCGTAGCCTGCGGTGCCGAAACCGTCGAGCACCCAGCGTCCGAGCGCGCTGATCATGCCTGCCCTCCGATGCCGAAATCTGCGGCGAGCGGCGTGCTCGCATAGTGGAACTTGAATGGGCCGTCGGGCGTGCCGTCGATGAACTGGCGCACGGTCGGATCCTGCGATGCGCGCAGTTGCGCCGGCGTGCCTTCGGCGTGAATGCCGCCGTTCGCGATGAAATACACGTAGTCCGCGATCGCGAAGGATTCCGGTACGTCGTGCGTAACGAGAATGGACGTTGCGCCGAGCGCGTCGTTGATCGTGCGGATGAGCTGCGCCGTGATGCCGAGCGAAATGGGATCGAGGCCGGCGAACGGCTCGTCGTACATCATCAACTGGGGATCGAGCGCGATTGCGCGGGCGAGCGCCACGCGGCGCGCCATGCCGCCCGAAATCTCCGACGGCGCGAGATCGCGCGCGCCGCGCAGGCCGACCGCGTTCAGCTTCATCAGCACGAGATCGCGGATCAGCGCTTCCGGAAGGTCCGTGTGTTCGCGCAGCGGGAACGCGACGTTCTCGAACACCGTCTGGTCGGTGAACAACGCGCCGAACTGGAACAGCATGCCCATCTTCCGGCGCAGCGCGTACAGACCGTCGCGCGTCTGGGCGCCGACGTCCTGTCCGTCGAACATGACTTTGCCGCGACTCGCCTTCACGAGACCGCCGACCAGACGCAAGGTCGTGGTTTTGCCGCAGCCTGAGCCGCCCATGACCGCGACCACCTGCCCACGCGTGAATCGCATGTTCAGGTTCGACAGGACGAGCCGGTCGCCGTAGCCGAAGTCGACGTCGCGTAGCTCTAGCAGAGTCTCGGAGAAAGCAGGCACTGGGTAAGAGATTCCGTTGGCGCAAGAGGCCGAATTATAGGGCCTGCGCGCAATCGGTGCTTTGCCTAGGCGTGTATCCCCTTGCTTTTGGGACTTTTCACCGTTGACCTGCGAACATTTTTTGCAGTGACAAAACCGCCGCGGCTGTGTCCGGTGCCTCGGTGACCGCGCGCACGACCGCCGCGCTGAGCACGCCGGTTTCCAGCACGCCCGGCATCGCCTTGGCGTCGATTCCACCAATGGCGACAAGCGGCACCCGCCCCGACAGCAGTTGCACGTAGCGCGACAGGCGCGCCAACCCTTGCGGCTTGGTCGGCATGACTTTCGTCGTGGTCGGGAAGACGGCGCCGAGCGCAAGGTAGCTCGGCTTGAAGTGCAGCGCGCGCAACATCTCGTAATAGCCGTGCGTCGACAGACCGAGCCGCACGCCGGCTTTCGCGATGGCGCTCAGGTCGGCCGTCTGCACGTCTTCCTGTCCGAGGTGCACGCCGTACGCGCCCGCCGCAATCGCCTCGCGCCAATGATCGTTGATGAAAACCTGTGCGTCATGCCGACGTCCCGCCTCGACCGAGCGCGAGATTTCGCGCTGCAAGTCGGCGGCGTCGGCGGTTTTGCGGCGCAGTTGCGTCGTGCGGACGCCGAGATCGAGCACGCGCTCGACCCAGTCGGCGCTCGGCAGCACCGGATACAGGCCGAGCCGATCGGGGCACGCCGGGAATCCGCCTTCGGGCGCGGCGGGCAGATCGGCGACGCGCGGAAACGTCGCGAAATCGACGGGCCACGCGTCGTCCTTGTTCTCATCGCCCGCGCGCCAGGCGAGCGCGAGCGTCAGCGCGTCGTGCGGCTCGAAATTGCAGTCGAGGAAGGCGGCGAGCGCGGAAAGCCAATCATCCGACCATTCGCCTTCGAGCGCGAAACGCTCGTCGCCACGACGCAGCGTGACGCGATCGCCATGCGCTTCGAGGATTGCCGCGGCGCCGTTCGCGGCCACATCGTGCGGCTCGTTGAACACGATGATGTCGCTCGCCTGCGGCGATTCCGGCGCGGTCAGGCAGATGCGCCAGCGCGTTTCCGCCGCGGGCCATTCGCCGAGACGCGCGCGAATCCGCTCGGCGACTTCAGTCAGCTCGTCCGCCGGCGGCCAGAACACTTCACGATTCAACAAGCTCATGCCGCGCCTCCGTCCTGATGCCAGAACGGCATGCCGACGACCGGCGTGCTCGCCTGCGCGCTGTCGCGCTCGGCCATGGGGCCCGCGAGGAACGCGGTGCGCCCCGCTTCGACGCCGAGCGCGAACGCGCGCGCCATCTGCGGCGGGAAGGTTGCCTGCGAGACGGCCGTGTTGAGCAGCACGCCATCGAAGCCCCATTCCATCACCTGACACGCATGCGACGGCACGCCGAGACCGGCATCGACGATCAGCGGCACATCCGGCAGACGCTCGCGCAAGGTGCGCAGCCCGTATGGATTCGTCACGCCCTTGCCCGTGCCGATGGGCGCGCCCCACGGCATCAGCGCTTCGCAGCCGGCATCGAGCAGACGCCGGCCGATGACGAGATCTTCCGTGCAGTAAGGCAGCACCTTGAAGCCATCGCGGATCAGCTTGGCCGCCGCTTCGACGAGGCCGATCGGATCGGGCTGCAGCGTGTAGTCGTCGCCGATCAATTCCAGTTTGATCCACGGCGTCTCGAACACTTCGCGCGCCATGTGCGCGGTCGTCAGCACCTCGTCGACGCTCTGGCAGCCCGCCGTGTTCGGCAAAAGCGCGACGCCGTGGCGCTTGAGCACATCGAAGAAGCCGGCTTCCCCGGTCTCCGACTGACGGCGCAGCGCGACCGTGACCATGCCCGGCCGAGCGGCGTCGATGGAGTCGGAAAGCGATTGCAGCGACGGATAACGCGACGTGCCGAGCAGCACGCGGCTCGGAAACGTCTCGCCGTAGAGCGTGAGGACGTCGGCGGTGGAAATGGTCATGGTTCGATCCTTCGGTTCGGAGTTCAGCCGCCCGCGACGGGCGACACGACGTCGAGCTTGTCGCCGGCGACGAGCGTTTTCGTGGCGTGTTCGCCGCGCGCGACGAACTGGCCGTTCAGCGCGACCGCGAACGGCGGTTTCGCGCCGAACGCGGCGAGCGCGTCGGTGACGGTGGTGGCGTCGGGCAAATCGAAGACGCGCTGATTGATGTGGATGTTCATGGTTGTTTCCTGATGACTAGAGCGCTGGCGCAACCGCGAACTCGCCGTGCAGCAGTTCGGGCCAGCGCGCGGCGCTGCGGAAATCGGAGAAGGCCTCGGCATCGGCGATATCGCCGGAAGCGAGCGCGTCGGCGAGACGGCACGCGGCATCCGCGACTTCGGGCGCGATCATGAAGCCGTGCCGGTACAAGCCGTTCACGCGCAAGGTCCGCGCCCCGTCCCAGACGATCGCCGGCCGGTGATCCGGCAAGGTCGGCCGGCAATGCGAGTTCAGTTCGAGGATGCGCGCCTCGCCGAAACCCGGATGCACCGCGAACGCGGCGCTCAGCAGCTCGAGCGCCGAACGTACGCTCACGGGCGACATGTCCTCGCCCTCGACTTCCGTCGCGCCGATCACGTAGAGATCGTTCTCCTTCGGCGCGATGTAGAGCGGATAGCGCGGATGCAAGAGCCGCACCGGCCGCGTCAGCCCGATGCCCGGCGCGTGCACGCGCGCGACTTCGCCGCGAATGCCGCGCAGCGCGGGCCACGCGGGCTTCCCGCCGAGGCCGCGGCAATCGATGATCCAGCGCGCGTCGGGCATCGCATCGACGGCGGTGTTCCAGTGCGTACGCACGCCGCGCGCGGCAAGTCCGGCGGCGAGCGCGCCAAGCGCCTGACGGTTGTCGAGTTGGCCTTCGTTCGGCAGCAGCCAGCCCTGCGCGAAGCGCGTTCCGAGCGCCGGCTCGGCTTGCGCGACTTGCGCGCCCGCGAGCTTGACGAAGCCGCCGTCGAGCAGATCGGCGGGCGAATTGGCCTTGAGACGGCGTTCGAAGAGCGGCGCTTCGGCGCGATCCGCGCCGTGCCAGACGACGAGCGTGCCGTTGCGCTGAAAGAAAACCGGCTCGGGCAATTGCGCGATGAGTTCAGGCCAGCGTTCGAGCGATGCCGCCCCCAGCCCGACGACGAGCGGCTCCGCGCTCGCCGCTTCCGCGAGCGGCGCGAGCATGGCGGCGGCGACCCACGCGGCCGACTGTGTGCCGGCGGCGTCGCCGCGTTCGTAAAGCGCGACGTCGTGGCCCGCGCCCGCGAGTTGCCAGGCGACGAGCCGTCCGACGAGCCCGCCGCCGACGACGGCGAAATCCGGCCGGCGCGCGGCGCCCTGATCGATTCTGTTCATCAATTCGATGTCTCCATACGCGTAACGCTGCGCTGCACGATGGAGACGAAAGACGCGATCCCGATCGTGCTGGCGCGGCGCCACATCACGAGGACGAAATCAGCGGGAGAGACCGGCTCGGCAGCGCATGAAGCGCGCCGGGCGCGAAGAAAGGACTGGAAGAGACTGGAGGAATGGCGCGAGGCTCGCGCGGTCTCCGGAAACTTCCCTCGCCGGTATTACCCGGATCGGGTGCAAAGGGTCTCTCTCAGCCTCGCCGCGCTGCCGACCGTTCCGGCCGCCGATGCACGCGAAGCACCCCTGTTTCGTCGAGGGTCATTAAAACATGAAAGGCGAAGGCGCTGCAAACCGGGATTCCCCGCCTTTTATCGTGCGCGGCGGCACTCTGGCACAATGCCGCGAACATGGTTCGCAGGACGATCGCCCGAAATTAAGTGAGCGTTAAGCGAACCCCGGAACAATCTGCGGAGCCGGAAAACGCCGCGCGCGGCCCGGCCGCGGACGTAACAATCGGGCGCCACGAGGCGCATCAGCAGGAAGCTCATGACCAACACCCATACCGAAAGCACGCAGCAGAAGGCCGACGAAGTCTCGGCGTGGAGCCTCATCAAGCCCTACTGGGTGTCGGAGGAGCGCGGCTTCGCGTGGGGCCTTCTCGTCGCGATCATCGCGATCAACATGACCGTTGTGTGGATCAACGTCCGGCTCAACAGCTGGAACGCCGACTTCTACAACGCGCTGCAGAACAAGAACGTCAAGGACTTTCCGCATCTGCTGCTGATCTTCACGGGCCTCGCGTTCGCGTACATCCTGCTCGCGGTGTACGGTCGATATCTGCGGCAGATGCTCGCGTTTCGCTGGCGTCAATGGCTCACCAACCGCTTTCTGGAACAATGGCTCGGTGACAAGGCGTTCTACCGCATCGAGCGCGACCGCCTCGCCGACAACCCCGACCAGCGTATTTCCGACGACCTGCAATCCTTCGCCACCACCACGCTTTCGCTCTCGCTCGATCTGCTTTCGACGCTCGTCACGCTCGTCACTTTCATCACGATTCTCTGGACCATCGCGGGCGCGCTGACCTTCTCGCTCGGCGGCACGCCGATCACGATTCCGGGCTATATGGTCTGGGCCGCCGCGCTCTACGCGATTCTCGGCTCGCTGATCATCCAGAAGGTCGGGCATCCGCTCGTGTCGATCAACTATCAGCAGCAGAAGGTCGAGGCCGATTTCCGTTTCGGCCTGATCCGCGTGCGCGAGAACGCCGAACAGATTGCGTTTTATGACGGCATCGCGACCGAAACGGCGAACGCAAAGACCATCTTCCAGCGCATTCGCGACAACTGGTGGTTGATCATGAAGTACACGAAGCGCATGACCTTCGTGCTGTCGTTCTACGGGCAGATCGCGATCATTTTCCCGATCATGGTCGCCGCGCCGCGCTACTTCGCGGGCGCGTTTTCGTTCGGCGTGCTGATGCAGATTTCATCGGCGTTCGGCACGGTCAGCGATTCGTTTTCGTGGTTCATCAACAGTTATTCGACGTTGGTCGAATGGCGCGCGACCGTGAATCGTCTGCGCGAATTCAAGCGCGTGATGCGCTCGACGCATATCCGCGAAGAAACGTCGCCGGCGACGGAGCGCGGCGGCATCAACCTGCACTACACGAGCACGCCGTCGCTCACGACGAACGGGCTCATGCTCGCGCTGCCCAACGGCACGCCGCTTTCGCGCGTGGCGAACGTGTCGATCGAGCCGGGTTCGCGCTGGCTGGTCGTCGGTCCATCGGGCTCGGGCAAGAGCACGTTGATGCGCGCGCTCGCGGGTCTTTGGCCGTTCGGCGACGGCACGATCGACGCGCCCGTCGACGCGAAGATGATGTTCGTCCCGCAGATGAGTTATCTGCCGATCGGCACGTTGCGCGCGGCGCTTTCGTATCCGTCGGCGGGCGGAACGTTCAGTGATGAAGAGTCGCGCGACGCGCTGCGTCTGTGCAATCTCGAGGCGTATGCGGATCGGCTGGAGGAAAGCGCGCATTGGGCGCGGAGTCTGTCGCCGGGCGAGCAGCAACGGCTTGCTGCCGCGCGCGTGCTGTTGCACAAGCCGGACTTCGTGTTCCTCGACGAAGCCACGAGCGCGCTCGACGCCGAGAACGAGATGCATATCTACAACATGCTGGTCGAGCGGCTTCCGAAGGCGGCGATTGTGAGCGTGGCGCATCGCGAGTCGGTCGCGATGTTCCATGATTACAAGATCGAGATCGAGAGGGCGATGGCGGAGGTTTGACCCGTCCGCGCTCAAAAGCAAAAGGCCACGCGATTGCGTGGCCTTTTTGCATGAAGCGTCGAGCGACGCTTACCGCGGCAACTCGCTCGATCCCATCAGATACGCATCCACCGATCGTGCGCACTGACGTCCTTCGCGAATCGCCCAGACGACCAGCGACTGCCCGCGACGCATATCGCCGGCGGTGAAGACTTTATCGACCGACGTGTAATACGCCTTGTCGCCTTCGGTCGCGGCGCGCACGTTGCCGCGCGCATCCTTCTCGACGCCGAACGCATCCAGCACCGGCGACACCGGCTGCGTGAAGCCCATCGCGAGCAGCACGAGATCGGCCTTCATCTCGAACTCGGAACCCGGCACTTCCTGCATCTTGCCGCCCTTCCACTCGACGCGCACGGCGATCAGCTTCTCGACCTTGCCGTTCTTGCCTTCGAAGCGCTTCGTCGCAACCGACCAGTCGCGCTCGCAACCTTCTTCATGCGACGACGACGTACGCAGCTTGATCGGCCAGTACGGCCACACGAGCGGCTTGTTCTCTTCCTCGGGCGGCTGCGCGAGCAGTTCGAACTGCGTCACGCTCTTCGCGCCATGACGATTCGACGTGCCCACGCAATCCGAACCCGTATCGCCGCCGCCGATCACGACGACATGCTTGCCCTTCGCGAGCAGTTGATCCGGCAGCTTGTCGCCCGCGTTGACCTTGTTCTGCTGCGGCAGGAATTCCATCGCGTAGTAGATGCCTTCGAGCTCGCGCCCCGGCACCGGCAGATCGCGCGGCGTTTCCGAGCCGCCCGCGATCACGACCGCGTCGAACTGTTCCTTCAGCTCGTCGGGCGTGATGGTTTCCTTCGCCGTATTCGCGATGTATTCCGGCAGCGCATCCTTGCCGATGAACACGTTCGTGCGGAACGACACGCCTTCCGCCTCCATCTGACGCATGCGGCGATCGATCAGCCACTTCTCCAGCTTGAAATCGGGGATGCCGTAACGCAGCAGACCGCCGATGCGATCGTTCTTCTCGAACACGACGACTTCATGGCCCGCGCGTCCGAGTTGCTGCGCGGCCGCGAGACCCGCGGGCCCCGAACCGACGACGGCGACCTTCTTGCCCGTCTTGTGCTTCGGCGGTTGCGGCACGACCCAGCCTTCGGCGAAAGCCTTGTCGATGATCGCGTGCTCGATCGACTTGATGCCGACCGGATCGTCGTTGATGCCCAATGTGCACGCCGCTTCGCACGGCGCCGGGCAGATGCGGCCCGTGAATTCCGGGAAGTTGTTGGTCGAATGCAGCACGTTGATCGCGCTCTTCCAGTCCTGCTGGAACACGAGATCGTTGAAGTCCGGAATGATGTTGTTGACCGGGCAGCCGTTGTTGCAGAACGGAATGCCGCAGTCCATGCAGCGCGCGCCTTGAACCTTCGCGTCTTCATCGGTCAGCGCGGCGACGAATTCCTTGTAATGCTTGACGCGGGTAAGCGGAGCTTCGTACGCCTCGTGGCGGCGTTCGAACTCGAGAAAACCGGTTGCCTTGCCCATTTCTTTCTCTGTATTTGGTGAGGATCGCGGGCGCTCCCGGAGCGCGCGTCTGTCTGATTGAACGAGGCTTAAGCCGCGACCGCTTCCTTGCCCTTCTTCGCGCCCATTTCGGTGAGCGCGCGACGGTACTCGGTCGGGAACACCTTGACGAACTGACGGCGAGCCGAATCCCAGTTTTCCAGCAGCGACTTCGCGCGCGGCGAGCCGGTGAACTGGAAGTGACGCTCGATCAGCCCCTTGAGCAGCGCTTCGTCGGTCTTGCCGGCGTGCCACAGCGTGCGATCCACCGTGCGCTCCTGTTCGGCCTGCTGCAGCACCGGATCGAGCGCGACCATCGACTTGTTGCACTTGCCGGCGAACGCGCCTTCCGGGTCGTACACGAACGCGATGCCGCCCGACATGCCCGCCGCGAAGTTGCGGCCCGTCTCGCCGAGCACGACCACCGTGCCGCCCGTCATGTATTCGCAGCCGTGATCGCCCGTGCCTTCGACGACCGCCGTCGCACCCGAGTTGCGCACGCAGAAGCGCTCGCCCGCGACGCCGCGGAAATACGATTCGCCTTCGATCGCGCCGTACATCACCGTGTTGCCGCAGATGATGTTTTCCTCGGACTTGCCGCGGAAGTCGTTGGTCGGGCGAATGATGATGCGCCCGCCCGACAGGCCCTTGCCGACGTAGTCGTTGCCGTCGCCGACGAGATCCAGCGTCACGCCCTTCGCGAGGAACGCGCCAAAGCTCTGGCCCGCCGTGCCCTTCAACTGGATGTGAATCGAGTCGTCGGGCAGGCCGTCGTGACCGTGCGTCTTCGCGATGAGGCCGGACAGCATCGCGCCGACCGTGCGATTCACGTTGCGCACCGGCTGGATGAACGACACATGCTCGCCCTTCTCGATCGCCGCCTTCGACTTCTCGATCAGCACGTGATCGAGCGCCTTGTCGAGACCGTGATCCTGCACGTCGACGTGCTTGCGCGCGACGTCTTCGCCCACCGGCACCTGATAGAAGATGCGCGAGAAGTCGAGGCCCTTAGCCTTCCAGTGCTCGATGCCCTTCTTCATGTCGAGCAGATCGACGCGGCCGATCAGGTCGTCGAACTTGCGGATACCGAACTGCGCCATGATTTCGCGCACTTCTTCCGCAACGAAGAAGAAGAAGTTGACGACGTGTTCCGGCTGGCCCGAGAACTTCGCGCGCAGCACCGGGTCCTGCGTCGCGACGCCGACCGGGCACGTGTTCAGATGGCACTTGCGCATCATGATGCAGCCTTCGACGACGAGCGGCGCCGTCGCGAAGCCGAATTCGTCCGCGCCGAGCAGCGCGCCGATCACGACGTCGCGGCCGGTTTTCATCTGACCGTCGGCCTGCACGCGAATGCGCCCGCGCAGACGGTTCAGCACCAGCGTCTGCTGCGTTTCGGCGAGGCCGAGTTCCCACGGCGTGCCAGCGTGCTTGAGCGACGACAGCGGCGATGCGCCCGTGCCACCGTCATGACCCGCGATCACGACGTGATCCGCCTTCGCCTTCGCAACGCCCGCGGCCACCGTGCCGACACCGACTTCCGACACCAGCTTCACCGAAATGCTCGACGACGAATTCACGTTCTTCAAATCGTGAATGAGTTGCGCGAGGTCTTCGATCGAATAGATGTCGTGGTGCGGCGGCGGCGAAATGAGGCCGACGCCCGGCACCGAATAACGCAGCTTGCCGATGTATTCGGACACCTTGTGGCCCGGCAGCTGACCGCCTTCGCCCGGCTTCGCGCCCTGCGCCATCTTGATCTGGATCTGGTCCGCCGACGACAGATACTCCGCCGTCACGCCGAAACGTCCCGACGCGACCTGCTTGATCTTCGAGCGCAGCGAATCGCCTTCCTTCAGCGGGATGTCGGTGACGACTTCCTTGCCGATGATCGATTGCAGCGTGTCGCCGTTCTTGATCGGAATGCCGCGCAGTTCGTTGCGATAACGCGTTTCGTCCTCGCCGCCTTCGCCCGTGTTCGACTTGCCGCCGATGCGGTTCATCGCGACGGCGAGCGTGGCGTGCGCTTCCGTGCTGATCGAGCCGAGCGACATCGCGCCCGTCGCAAAGCGCTTGACGATTTCCTTCGCCGATTCGACTTCATCGAGCGGAATCGCCTTCGACGGCGACACCTTGAACTCGAACAGACCGCGGAACGTCATGTGACGCTTCGTCTGGTCGTTGATGATGTGGGCGTATTCCTTGTACGTCTGATACGAGTTGCTGCGCGCCGAGTGCTGCAGCTTGGCGATCGCATCCGGCGTCCACATGTGCTCTTCGCCGCGCACGCGATACGCATATTCGCCGCCCGCGTCGAGCATGTTCGCGAGGACCGGGTTGTCGCCGAACGCTTCGCGATGCAGATGAATCGCTTCTTCCGCCACTTCGAAGATGCCGATGCCGCCGACCTTGGTCGCCGTGCCCTTGAAATACTTCTCGACGAGTTCCGACGACAGGCCGACGCCTTCGAAAATCTGCGCGCCGGTGTAGGACATATACGTCGAAATGCCCATCTTCGACATGACCTTCAACAGGCCCTTGCCGACCGCCTTCGTGAAGTTGTAGATGACCTTCTCCGCCGACAGATCGCCCTTCAGGCCTTCGGCCATGTTGGCGAGCGTTTCCAGCGCGAGGTATGGGTGAACGGCTTCCGCGCCGTAGCCCGCGAGCAGCGCGAAGTGATGCGTTTCGCGCGCCGAGCCCGTTTCCACGACGAGACCCGTGCTCGTGCGCAGACCGTGCGCGACGAGATGCGAGTGGATCGCGGAGGTGGCGAGCAGCGCCGGGATCGCGACGTTGTCGCGGTCCATCTTGCGATCGGACACGATCAGGATGTTGTAGCCGGAGCGCACGGCATCCACGGCTTCCGCGCACAGCGACGCGATACGCGCCTCGATGCCTTCCTTGCCCCACGCCACCGGATAGCAGATGTTCAGCTCATACGAGCTGAATTTGCCGCCGGTGTACTTGTCGATCGCGCGGATCTTCGCGATGTCCTTGAAGTCGAGCACGGGCTGCGACACTTCGAGGCGCATCGTCGGGTTGATGTTCGTCGTGTCGAGCAGGTTCGGTTTCGGGCCGATGAACGAGTTGAGCGACATGACGAGGTTTTCGCGGATCGGGTCGATCGGCGGGTTCGTCACCTGCGCGAACAGCTGCTTGAAGTAGTTGTAGAGCGTCTTGTTCTTGTTGGACATGACCGCGAGCGGCGAGTCGTTGCCCATCGAGCCGACGGCCTCTTCGCCCGATTGCGCCATCGGCGCCATCAGGAACTTGAGGTCTTCCTGCGTGTAGCCGAACGCCTGCTGACGGTCCAGCAGTGCGGCGGCTTCGCGGCGCTGCGTTTCGACGTCTTCCGCCTTCGGCTCGATCTCGTCGAGCTTGATGCGAACCGCGTCGATCCAGCTCTTGTACGGCTTCGCGTTGGACAGGTTGTCCTTCAACTCCTTGTCCTCGATGATGCGGCCCTGCTCCATGTCGATCAGGAACATCTTGCCCGGCTGCAGACGCCACTTCTTGACGATCTTCGACTCGGGAATAGGCAGCACGCCGGATTCCGACGCGAGGATCACGAGATCGTCGTCGGTGACGAGATAGCGCGCCGGACGCAGGCCGTTACGGTCCAACGTCGCGCCGATCTGGCGGCCGTCCGTGAACGCGATGGCGGCGGGGCCGTCCCACGGTTCCATCATCGCGGCGTGGTATTCGTAGAACGCGCGGCGGTTGTCGTCCATCAGCGTGTGCTGTTCCCACGCTTCCGGGATCATCATCATCATTGCGTGGACGAGCGGGTAGCCGGCCATCACGAGCAGTTCGAGACAGTTGTCGAACGAAGCCGTGTCGGACTGGCCCGGATAGATCAGCGGCCAGAGCTTCGGCAGATCGTCGCCGAGCACGTACGACGCGATCGCGCCGGTGCGCGCGTTCAGCCAGTTGACGTTGCCCTTCACGGTGTTGATTTCACCGTTGTGCGCGATCATGCGATACGGGTGCGCGAGTTCCCACGCGGGGAACGTGTTCGTCGAGAAGCGCTGGTGCACGAGCGCGAGCGCCGACACGACGCGCTCGTCCTGCAGATCGCGGTAATACACGCCGACCTGGCCGGCCAGCAGCAGACCCTTGTAGACGACCGTGCGCGACGACATCGACGGCACGAAGTATTCCTTGCCGTGCTTGAGCTTCAACGCCTGGATGCGATGGCTCGCCGTCTTGCGGATGATGTACAGCTTGCGCTCGAGCGCGTCCGTCACGACGATGTCCTTGCCGCGCCCGATGAAGATCTGGCGGATCAGCGGCTCGCTCGCCTTCACGGTCGGCGAAATCGGCATGGTGGAATCGACCGGCACGTCGCGCCAGCCGAGCACGACTTGGCCCTCGGCCTTGACCGTGCGCTCCAGTTCCTGCTCGCATGCCAGACGCGATGCGTGCTCCTTCGGCAGGAAGATCATGCCGACGCCGTATTCGCCAGCAGGCGGCAAGGTCACGCCTTGCTTGGCCATTTCTTCGCGATAGAAGCCGTCCGGCACCTGAATGAGGATGCCGGCGCCGTCGCCCATCAGCGGATCGGCGCCGACCGCGCCGCGGTGATCGAGATTCTCAAGAATCTTGAGACCCTGCTGAATGATCTCGTGGCTCTTTTTTCCCTTGATATGGGCGACGAAACCGACGCCGCACGCGTCGTGTTCGTTCGCAGGGTCGTACATGCCCTGCGCGGCGGGAAGCGAACCGGCTGCCGGCTGCTGATGATCGTTCATGGGGACACCGTCTCTACTGTGAGGGGCCGAATCGACTCGGCCGTTGAACCATTTTCTTGTCGCTTGCGACGGTTTCTTTCAACTTGATGTGTCACGAAGCACGGTCGTGCGCGGCACGCTGCACCGCGGCAATTGCCGGAAATCGAAATATACGCGACGAATCAAAGCGATGGCAAATAAAACTTGATGATCTGACACCGATTATCGATATGGTGCAAATGTGCCCCAACATATTGGGGCCGCATCGCCGGCAGTCAAAAAGAAACGGCGAGACTCGGAAAATTCGAGACGCCGTTTCGTTTTTTGCTTCAGGAACGCCCGTGAAGGCCGTTATTGAGTCTGTGGAGTTTCGCGAATTTTGCGCGGACGTCCGCGCGGCAGCGGCGACACCCGGCGGTTGGCAGCATGCGACGCCCATTCCCGATAGGCATCGCTGCCGAGCACCCAGCCTTTAAGTGTCGCTTGCAGGAGACGGTTGGCCTCGCGCTCATCGGGCGGTTGCTCGCACAGTTCCTTGTAGGCGTGCTGGCGTTCGAACGGCGTATTGCCGAGCGACCAGAACAGCGGATGGTCGGTGATGAGGCTATCGAGCGTGAGCCCGATGTGATGACGGAAGCTGGACCATTTGTAGTCCTGCGGCGCCGCGACCAGTTGCGCGCGCACGGGCGCCATTTCTACGACGCGCGTGGCGAGCAGAAAGTATCGTTCGCCCTCGATGACCGTCGCGCGATAGCGGCCTTCCCAGAGCGTGCCGCGTCGCATGTATCGACGATTGAAGTGCGCCACGTAACGACGTCCCACCGCTTGCATCGCTTTGGGCAGACTGGATTCGTCGCGCGGCGTGACGAGCAGATGTACCGCCTGCGGCATCAGCGCATAGGCGTGGATAGAGAGGTGATGATCACGTGAAGCAGTCCTCAAGCAGTCGATGAAGAGCTCGTAGTCCTGGTCGTCGACGAAGGCGGGTTGCTGGTCGAGACCACGCAGGATGACATGCTGCGGCTGTTCGGGAACGTAGAGTCGTGCAAGCCGTGCCATTCTGGATTTTCCGTTGGTCGCGTTTGTGTTACCCCGTTCGGGGACCTTTTGGAGCCGTTGCGGCAGCGTGGACAAAACACATGCAATTGCCGTGCAACCAGACCCCAAAGCCGCTCTTTGCCCTAGGGAGAATGCTCTACGGCACCGCTATGGTTAATGTGAAATCTTGTGTTCATAATGAGCGTGCTTTTTCGGAGGAGCACAAATTGAAAATAAAACAAGTCATCACGGGGATCGCGGCATTAGCGTGTGTGTCCACCGCGGCACATGCGCAATCTGCTGGATCCTTCTATGCAACAGCAGGCTGGTTTCACTTCGCCCCGCAAGACAGTAGTGGTCCGCTCAAAGAAACAAGTGTAGGCGGATCTCCGGTCAATATCGACGTTCCCGGCACAGGCGCAGGCATTTCGAGCGCCGACACCGCCGGCTTCACGTTGGGCTACTTCGCGACCGACCACATTGCCGCCGAACTCGAAATGGGCGTGCCGCCCACGTTCGATCTCGAAGGCAAGGGCACCTTGTCCCAGTACGGAAAGCTCGGCAGCGCGAAGCAGTGGAGCCCGACGCTGCTATTCAAATACTTCTTCAATGCTCCCACGGCGAAGTTCCGTCCGTTCGTGGGTCTTGGCGTGACGCGCACCTGGTTCACCGACGCGCAGATCACGAATCAGCAATTCGAAGGCTCGGTCCTGCATGGTCCGACCACCGTCGACACGGATAGTTCGTGGGCGCCCGTGTTTAATGTCGGCGCAACCTACAATTTCACGGAGCACTGGTTCGCCGGATTTTCCGTGTCGTTCATTCCGTTGAAGGCCACCGCGAAGTTGAACACGCAGGCTCAAACGCCTGTCGGCACGCTCAACGTTCAATCGCAGGCGAAAATCACGCTGAACCCGATCGTCACATATTTGCGAGTGGGCTATCGATTCTGAAGTGAGACTGCTCACAAGCATGTAACGACGATATAAGCGCCATAAAAAGAGAGATAACGCCGGCATGATTCACATATGCCGGCGTTACTTTTTGCATCGCCCTTGTAAATGTGACCTTCCTAAAAACGGTTTGCTTGCAGTTCTTACGCGCGATCGCGCGCGGAATGTGTTTCGCGGTCGCGCTTACCGAAGCTTTGCGCAACGTCGAAGCATCGGCATCGAATTTGCTGCATGATAAGTTTCCCCGCCACCTCGCGCGGGCTATCCACGACTCATCCATCGACGGAGCGATCTATGAACGCACTGCCTAATACGCGAGACGCCATCGGAGATTCCTGGACCACGACGAGCCGCCGCGCACGACGCATGGCACGGCATGGCCGCGAAGCAGCCGAGGATATCGGCTCCGAACTGCGCACCCTTCTCAGCGAACTCGAAAACACCCTGGCCGAAGGCACGTCGGCCGATGCGGCTGCGCTACGCGCGCAGATCAGCGACCGGCTCGTCAGCGCGCGCGCACGTCTGAACGATACGCACGCGGCGCTTCGCGAGCGCGCGGGCGCAGCGTTCGAAGACGCCGACGCCTTCCTTCACGAAAAGCCCTGGCAAACCATTGCATTGGTTGGCGGGTTGGCGCTGGTTGCGGGCGTGCTGCTCGCTCGCGTTCGCTGACATTTCAACCCTACGACGCCTCCAGAAAATCCGCGCCAATAATGTCGATGCGATCCGTGCAGATCGCATCGACGCCCCATTGCGCGAGCAACCGCGCGCGCGCCGGATCGTTCACCGTGTAGGCGAGAATGCGCAAGCCGGCATCCTTGATCTGCGCGACGAGCGCTTCATCGAGCGTGCGATGGTTCGCGTGCAGCGACACACACGATAACGCTGAAGTTTGCGCGCGCCAGTTCACGGGAACGCGCTCGTAAAGCATCCCTCGCGGAAGATTCGGCGCGACGTCGCGTGCGGCTTCCAGCGCCGCATATGAGAACGACGACATCAGCGGCGCAACTTCAGCGTCTGCCCACAAGTGCGCCGCCTCACGCGCGACGAGCACGCCTGTTTCCACGTCGCGCCCCTGACTCGGCTTGATCTCGATGTTCACCGCAAGCCCATGCTTCACGCATCGCTCGTGCACTTGGGCGAGCGTCGGCATACGCGCGTTTGCGAATTCGGCGCCGAACCAGGTGCCTGCATCGAGCGCGCGCAACTGCGCGTAGGTCATCGCTTTTGCCGCGCCGCGTCCGTTCGACGTTCGATCGACCGCGTCGTCGTGCAGCAGGAAGACGATGTCGTCAGCAGAAAGCTTCGCGTCGAACTCGATCATCTTGTGACCGAAGCGCGCGCCCACGTCGATTGCTTCGAGCGTGTTCTCCGGCGCGAGTTTGCCGCCGCCGCGATGCGCGACGATCGCGGGATAAGGCCAGGTTCTCATCGCATCGCCTCCTTTAGTTCGCGCGCAGTCGCGTTGCCGGATCGAAAAAATGCAGATGCCGCGCGGGCAACGATACGCTCAACCGCTCGCCACGCTGCGGGCGATGCTCATGCGGCAAGCGCGCTGCGACGTCGTGCTTGCCCCACTTGCCGTGCGCGAGATTGTCCGCGCCAAGCAGTTCAGCCGAATCCACATCGAGCGTGGCGCTTGGCGCGTTCTCGTTGCCGGGCGTCATGTGCTCGGGACGAATGCCCACGATCCACTCGCGCCCGTGCATCGCGCTCGTCACGCCATTCGCGCCCGCGACCGGCAGCTTCGGACCGCCGCCCGCGATCTCGAAAGTCGATCCGTCTTCGGACAGACGTCCTTCGAGCAGATTCATCGCCGGCGATCCGATGAAGCTCGCCACGAATACGGTTGCCGGGCGTTCGTACACTTCGGTCGGCGCGCCGATCTGCTCCGCGTGACCCTTGTTCATCACGATGACGCGCTGCGCGAGCGTCATGGCTTCGATCTGATCGTGCGTAACGTAAAGGCTCGTGGTCGCGAGACGCGCGTGCAGCCGCTGAATTTCGAGGCGCATCTGCACGCGCAGTTTGGCGTCGAGATTCGACAACGGTTCGTCGAACAAGAACACCGCCGGCTCGCGGACAATCGCGCGGCCCATTGCAACGCGCTGCCGCTGACCACCCGACAATTCGCGCGGCTTGCGTTCGAGCAGATGTTCGAGTTCGAGGATACGCGCGGCATTCGCGACGCGCGACTCGATGGTCTTCTTGTCCGCGCCGCCGATCTTCAGCGCGTACGCCATATTCTGCGCGACGCTCATGTGCGGATAAAGTGCGTAGTTCTGAAAAACCATCGCGATGTCGCGATCCTTCGGCTCCAGCTTGTTCACGACCTTGCCGCCGATTTCGATCGCGCCTTCGGACACGCTTTCGAGCCCCGCGACCATGCGCAGCAAGGTCGACTTCCCGCAGCCCGACGGCCCGACCATCACGACGAATTCGCCGTCCTCGATCGCGGCGTCGATGCCGTGCAGTACGTAGTTCGAGCCGTCGTATGTTTTCTTGACGCTTTTTAGATTCAATGCAGCCATGATATATTTCTCGGAATCGACGAGTCCGCGCACGAACCAGCGCTGCATCGTCAGGACGACCGCGAGCGGCGGCAGCATCGCGAGCAGCGTCGCGGTCATCACGTAGTGCCATTCGGTCGCTGTGTCGCCGGACGCGATCATGCTCTTGATGCCGACCACCGCCGTCTGCAGCGACACTTCGTTGGTGATGAGAATCGGCCAGAGATATTGATTCCAGCCGTAGATGAACGTGATGACGAAAAGCGCCGCGATGTTGGTCTTCGAAAGCGGCAGCACAACGTCCCAGAAGAAACGCAGCGGCCCCGCGCCGTCGATGCGCGCCGCTTCCATCAGTTCGTCGGGCAGCGTCATGAAGAACTGCCGGAAGAGGAACGTAGCCGTTGCGGAGGCGATCAGCGGCAGCGTCAATCCCGCATACGTGTTCGACAGATGCATCGACGAAACGACTTGCACCGTCGGGAAGATACGCACTTCGACGGGAAGCATCAGCGTGATGAAGATGAGCCAGAACGCGAGGTTCTTCAGCGGAAAGCGGAAGAAGACGATTGCATAGGCGGACACGATCGACACCGCGATCTTGCCGATGGAGATGACCAGCGCCATCACGAGACTGTTCGCCAGCATGCGTCCGAAGGGAGCGGCCGCGTTGCCGCTGCCGTGCGCCCAGATATACGCGATGTTCTCGAACAGATGCGTGCTCGGCACGAGCGAGAGCGGCACGCTGAACACTTCCTTCGAATTCATCGTGGCCGCGCAGAACGCGACGTACACAGGAAACACGATCAGCGCGACGCCGAGCAACAGCACCGCGTGACAGAAGATATCGAAGCCGCGACGGTTTTCGATCATGAGTATTGCACCCTGCGTTCGACGAAGCGGAACTGGACCACGGTGAGCACGACGACGATCACCATCAGCACGACCGACTGCGCGCCCGAACTGCCGATGTCGAGTCCCTGGAAGCCTTCCGCGAAGATCTTGTAGATGAGCGTCTTGGTCGATTGCGCGGGACCGCCGCCGGTCGCGGCGTCGATGACGGGGAACGTATCGAAGAACGCGTAGACGAGATTCACGACGAGCAGAAAGAACGACGTCGGCGACAGGAGCGGCAGCGCGATGCCGAAGAAGCGGCGCACCGGACCGGCCCCGTCGATGGCGGCGGCTTCGATCAGCGATTTCGGGATCGCCTGAAGACCCGCATAGAAGAACAGGAAGTTGTAGCTGACCTGCTTCCACACCGACGCGAGCACGACGAGGAACATGGCCTGCGTGCCGTTCAACGCGTGATTCCAGATGACGCCCTGCTTCGCCAGCGCATACGTCACGAGCCCGATGCTCGGATTGAACAGGAACGACCACAGCACGGCGGCGATCGCGGGCGCGACCGCATACGGCCAGATGAGCAGCGTCTGATACGCCTTCGCGCCGCGCGTCACGCGATCGGCGCACGCGGCGAGCAGAAGCGAGATCACGAGGCCCGACACGGTGACGAGCGCGCAGAAGATCATCGTCGTGTTGAACGACGACAGGTAGAGCGGATCGGCGAACAGTTGTTTGAAGTTCTGCAGGCCGACGAACTCGCTCGACGTGCCGAACGCATCCTGGCTTTGCGTGGCCTGCCAGAGGGCTTCGCCCGCGGGCCAGAGAAAGAACAGCGCGGTGATCGCGAGTTGTGGCGCGACGAGCAGATACGGCAAGACGCTCGTATCGAAACGAGAGCGCTTTTCCATGCTTTGATTTCCCGGAAGCGCCCGCGCTTCTACACGCGGGCGCGTGACCTTAATTGCCCGCCTTCTCGAAGCGGCGCAGCAGTTCGTCGCCGCGTTGCACCGACGCGTCCAGCGCCTGTTGCGGCGTCTTCTTCTCGGCCCAAACTTGCTCGAGCTCTTCGTCGACGATCGTGCGGATCTGAGGCATGTTGCCGAGGCGCAGGCCCTTCGTGTACGCGAGCGGCGGCTTGTTCAGCATCTGCTTGATCGCGATGTCCGCGCCGGGATTCTTGTCGTAGAAGCCCTGCTTTTGCGTGAGCTCGTACGCGGCCTGCGTGACCGGCAGATAGCCCGTGTCCTGATGCCACTTCGCCGCCACTTCCGGCGTCGCGAGATACGCGAGGAACTTGGCGACGCCCTTATAGACGGCCGGATCCTTGCCCGCCAGAACCCACAGACTCGCGCCGCCGATGATCGCGTTCTGCGGCGCGCCTTTCACATTCGCGTCGTACGGCATCATGCCGACGCCGTAATCGAACTTCGCGAATTTCGCGATGGTCGCGCGCGAACCCGACGAATTCGTGATGATCCCGCAATCGCCGCTATAGAACTTCGACACCGGCTCGTCCTTGCGGCCGACATACGTGAACGTGCCTTCCTTCGCCATGTTTTGCAGGAACTGGATGTGCGCGACCTGCAGCGGCTTGTTGAATTCGAGCTTCGCATCGAGTCCGTCGAAGCCGTTGTTCTTCGTCGCGAACGGCGCGGCGTGCCACGCGCTGTAGTTCTCGAGCTGAATCCAGCTCTGCCAGCCCGACGAATATCCGCACGAATAGCCCGCGGCCTTCAGCTTCTTCGCGTCGGCTTCGACATCGGCCCAGGTTTTCGGCGGCTGGTTCGGATCGAGGCCGGCCTTCTTGAACGCGTCCTTGTTGTAGTAGAGAACGGGCGTCGAGCTGTTGAACGGCATCGAGATGAGATGGCCGGTCTTCGCGTCGCTGTAGTAACCGGCGATGGTCGGCACGAACGCCTTTTCGTCGAGCGGCACGCCGGCCTGCTTGAACACGTCGGAGACCGGGATGACGGCCTTTTTCGCCTGCATCATCGTCGCGGTGCCGACTTCGTAGACTTGCAGGATCGCGGGCGCATTGCCGCTGCGATACGCCGCGATGCCCGCTGCGAGCGCCTGGTCATACGTGCCCTTGAACACCGGGACGATCTTGTAATCGCTCTGAGACTTGTTGAAATCGTTGGCGATGTCGTTCACGCGCTCGCCGAGCGCGGCTTCCATCGCGTGCCAGAACTGGATTTCCGTCGCGGCGTGCGCGGCGGTGCTGACGCCGAACGTCAAGGCGGCAGCGGTCGTGACCAGGCGAAACAGGGGCTTGCGGACCATCGATGAGTCTCCGTATAAAACGTTATAAGTTAATTGTTATCGATGACAAACAGTCGTTGATATTCCTTCAATGCGTAACGGTCCGTCATTCCGGCGATGTAATGCGCGATGAGCCGCGCCTGCGAACTGTCGTGGCTCGACGAAGCCGCGTCGTTCGCCGATTCCTCCGTCACCGGTCCGCGCGCCTGATACGCGGGCGGCAAGAGACGCGGATCGTCGGAGAAGGCTTCGAAAAGGCCCGTCACGACGCGCTTCGCCTTGTTGGCCATACGCATCACGCGATAGTGCCGGTACAGGTTCTTGAACAGGAAACGCTTGAGTTGCGCCGCCTGTGCCGCGACTTCATCGCTGTGCGCGACGAGCGTGGGCGCGTTGCGCACGTCGTCGAGCGATTGCGGCGCGACGCGTTGGAGATTGCGGCTCGTCGCCTCGATCAGATCGACGATCAGCGTATTGATGATGCGGCGGATGGTTTCGTGAATGAGCCTGCGCCCTTCGATGTCCGGATACTCCGCGCGCGCCGCGTCGAAATGCGTGTGCCAGAGGCTCACTTCGGAAAGCTGCTCGAGCGTGATGAGGCCGGAGCGCAGGCCGTCGTCGACATCGTGATTGTTGTACGCGATTTCATCGGCGACATTGGCGATCTGCGCTTCGAGCGAAGGCTGCTTGCCCGTGAGAAAGCGCTCGCCGAGATCGCCGAGCTTGCGCGCGTTCTCGCGCGAGCAATGCTTGAGAATGCCTTCGCGCGTCTCGAAGCACAGGTTCAGGCCGTTGAACGCGCCGTAGTGCTCTTCGAGCTGATCGACCACCGCGAGGCTTTGCAGGTTGTGCTCGAAGCCGCCGTGATCGCGCATGCAGTCGTGCAGCGCGTCCTGTCCGGCGTGACCGAACGGCGTATGGCCGAGATCGTGCGCGAGCGAAATGGCTTCGACGAGATCCTCGTTCAGCCGCAGATTGCGCGCGACGGAACGCGCGATCTGCGCGACTTCGAGGCTGTGCGTGAGGCGCGTGCGAAACAGGTCGCCTTCGTGATTGACGAAGACCTGCGTCTTGTATTCGAGCCGCCGAAACGCGGTCGAATGCACGATGCGGTCGCGATCTCGCTGGAACTCGGTGCGCGCCGCCGGGGGCGCTTCGGCGAAACGCCGTCCGCGCGATTGCGACGCGTGCGCGGCGTACGCCGCGAGATGCGCTTCGAGCGCGAGCGTCGACGGCGCGCCCGGCAAAACTTGATGCTCTTCTTCGCTCACCGGCTGCTCCGCATCGTCATGGTTCTGGCCGCCGCTCGCGCGGATCAGACGCTGGCTGCGAGCGTCGCGCGCACGGCCTGATCTGGCGCGCTCGTGATCTCGGTCGCGCCGAAGCGAGTCAGCAAAATGAATTTGATTTCACCGGCTTCGGCCTTTTTGTCGACCTTCATCAGATCGACGTAGCGGTCGTCGCCGAGCTTCGGCGCCGTGACCGGCAGCTTCGCCGCTTCGATCACGCGCACGAGACGCTGGCGCGCGGCTTCGTCGAGCCTGCCGAGGCGCACGGACAAATCCGCCGCCATCACCATGCCGCAACCGACCGCCTCGCCGTGCAGCCATTCGCCGTAGCCGAGACCGGCTTCGATCGCATGACCGAACGTATGGCCGAAATTGAGAATCGCGCGCTGCCCGCCCTCGCGCTCGTCGGATGCCACCACCGACGCCTTGATCTCGCACGAACGCTTCACCGCGTGCGCGAGGGCGTCGTCGTCGCGGCGATTCAGCGCGTCGATATTGCTTTCGATCCAGTCGAAGAATTCGGCGTCCGCGATGGCGGCCGTCTTGATGACTTCCGCGATGCCCGCCGCCAGCTCGCGCTCCGGCAAGGTGTGCAGCGCGCCGATGTCCGCGATTACCGCTTGCGGCTGATAGAACGCGCCGATCATGTTCTTGCCGAGCGGATGATTGATGCCCGTCTTGCCGCCCACCGACGAATCCACTTGCGAGAGCAGCGTGGTCGGCACCTGGATGAACGGCACGCCGCGCATATACGATGCGGCCGCGAAGCCCGTCATGTCGCCGACGACGCCGCCGCCTAGCGCGATCAGCGTCGTCTTGCGGTCGGCGCGCTCGGTCAAGAGCGCGTCGAAGATCGTGTTGAGCGTTTCCCAGTTCTTGTGCGCTTCGCCGTCCGGAAGCACGACGGTCGTGACTTTCTTGCCGAGCGGCGCGAGAGCCGCGCGCAACTGCTCGCCGTAGAGCGGATCGACGGTCGAGTTCGTGACGATCGCCACGGACGCGCCCTTGATGTGCGGAGCAAAGAGCTCGGTGCGGCCGATCAGCCCTGCACCGATATGAATGGGATAGGCGCGCTCGCCCAGTTCGACGTTGACGGTAATCATGGCGGACATGTGATCTTCAGGCCGGTTTGACGACGCCGGCGACCTCCAGTTGCATCAGGACCATATTGACGAGCGCGTTCACGGTCGGCCGTCCGGTTTCCACGACGAAATGCGCGCATTCGTGGTACAGCGGATCGCGCGCCTGAAAGAGCGCTTCGAGCTTGCCGCGCGGATCTTCGGTCTGCAGCAGCGGGCGATTCTTGTCGCGCCGTGTGCGCTGCCAGAGATCGTGCGGATTGGCGCGCAGATAGATGACGATGCCGCGATTCTTCAGATGTTCGCGATTGTCGGGGCGCAGCACCGCGCCGCCGCCCGTCGCGAGCACGATGCCATCGCGCTGCGACAGCTCGTCGATGACGTTCGCCTCGCGCTGGCGGAAACCCGCTTCGCCCTCGAGCTCCCAGATCACCGGGATGCGGGCGCCCGTGCGCGCCTCGATCTCATGATCCGAATCGATGAAGGAGCGCTGCAGACGGCGCGCAACCGCACGTCCCACGGTGGTTTTACCCGCCCCCATGAGTCCGACGAAAAAAATGTTCGCGTTCGCGTGCCCTTCCTGCAACTCGGTTTCCTTCCAGTTCGATGCAATTTGTTCGTGCGGCAGCTTAAGGGCAAACCGCCCGCTTTGTCGAGTTTCGCGGCCCTCGTGACGGGCCTAGCCGCTCGACGCGATCACATGCGGCGTAATCAAAATGACGAGCTCGCTCTTCGAGCTGCGCCGCGCGTCGTTGCGAAACAGCCAGCCGATCAGCGGCAATTTCGACAGTCCCGGCACGCCGGTCGTGTCTTCGTGTTCGTCATCGGAATAAATGCCGCCGATCGCCACGGTGCCGCCGTTTTCCACTTCCACGCGCGTCTGGATATGCTTGGTATGGATTGCCGGCCCGTTCGCCGTCTGCTCGCCGACACTGTCTTTCGTGATGTCGAGATCGAGAATGACGTGGCCATGCGGCGTGATCTGCGGCTCAACCTCCAGTTTGAGCGTTGCGCGCCGAAACTGCACGCCCGACATGCCATTGCCAACCTTCGCCTGATACGGCACTTCCATGCCCTGCTCGACGATCGACTTCACGCGGTCCGCCGTCACGACGCGCGGCCGCGAAACGATTTGTCCGCGCCCTTGCGCCTCCAGCGCGCTCAGTTGCACGTTGAGCAGCCGGGTGGCCTGCGCGACGAACAACGTGAGCCCGGCCGTCGCCGCGTCGAAACCGTTGATCGGCCCCGCCGACAAATCGTATACCACACCGTCCGCGCCGCCCGCGAACCCGGTCGCCGGATCGTTCTGCGCCGCGATGCCCAGCTTGACGCCGAGATTGCGCGACAGTCCCGCCTCGCCCTCGACGATCTTCGCCTCGATCATCACCTGCGGCGTCGGCTTGTCGATCAGCGCGACGAGTTCGGCGATCTGCCGCACGCGAGCGTCGAGATCGGTGATGAAGAGCAGATTCGTGCGCGCATCGGAGATGGCGGAACCGCGCTTCGACAGCACGCGCTGGCTGCCCGAGCCGGACAGCATCTTGCGCAGCTCTTCCGCGCGCGAATAGCGCAGCACGAACGTACGGCTCGCGAGCGGTTCGAGGTCCGCGGCGCGCGCGTGGGCCTCGAACCGCAGCTTCTCGCGCGCCGCCAGTTCCGCGAGCGGCGCGACCCAAATGACATTGCCGTGCCGCTCCATCGCGAGTCCGTGGACTTCGAGGAACGTGTCGAATGCGCGCCGCCACGGCACGGCGACGAGATTCATCGACACTTGTCCGCGCACCTTTTCGCTCGCGACGATGTTCAGGCCGGTGAAGCGCGCGAATGCGTGCAGCGCGGCGCTCAAGTCGGCGTTTTTTAGATCGAGCGTGATCGGCTTGCCGTCGTCGTCGCTCTGCGATGCGTCGCTCAGACGCTCGAGTTTCGGCAAAGGCACGGGCGGGCCTTCCAGCGCCTCTGCCGTTTCTGTCTTCTCCGTTTCCGCCTGCTCCGCCGCGGGCTTCGCGGGCTGCGCGTCGGACGTCGCGACGATAGGCGGGTCGACAGCCTGCGCGTCGAACGATGCGGGCAGCGGCGGTAGCGGCGGTAGCGGCGGGACGATCGCATCGGCGCTATCGGCGGCAAACGCCGTGTGCGCAGACATCGACAGCGCAGCCGCCATTCCGATGAATCTGCCTGAAAGCTTCGCGAACCGGCTCACGTGCGATCCTCCGCGAAAGTCAGCTTGCGCGACATGCCGTCTTCTCGGGCGAGTTCGATTGCGCGCGGCACGACGCGCCCGAGCCGTTCGTCGCCGATTTTCTGCCCCGGCGCGAAGCTGTCGACGTCGCGGCCGCTTTGCAAAAGCGCCATCGCGCGACGCCGTGCGACGAACGTGCCCACCAGCAGCATGTCGCTTCCCTGCGCGGCGGCGTCCGCGCTGCCGAACGGATCGATGACGAACGCGTTGGCGCGCGACACTGCGGCGGGCGCGACCGCCGGCAACGTTTCGAAGATGCGCAATGTCGCTTCGATGGCAAGCGCGTTCGCCTGCCGCTTGATCTGCACGTTCTCGGGAACGACGAGTCGCGGCAGGCCGGCGAGCGCATCGAGAAAGCGCCGTAGCTCCGCGAAGCTGCCGTCCGCGCGCAGCTTGAGCGCGCGCTCAGGAAACGGCTCGCGCTGCTTCGGCGCCCCGCCCTTGACGGCGACAGGCTCGATGTCCGCGACGCGCACGCCGCTCTGGGCGGCCAGATCCGCGACCGCGCGCAACGCGTCGGCGGCGCTCCAGTGCTCCGGATCGAGGCGCCCCGACGACGCGCGCGCTCGCAAGCCGGACAGTTCGTCGGCAATGCGCGCCGCGTCCTGCGCCTTCGCTTGTGCCGCGGCCAACGCGACGCGGCTTTCATCGAGCCGGCTCGCGTCCGACATGCGCCACGCGCGCAGGCCGAACGCAAACACGACGACACTCAACGCGAGCGCGACACACGCGGTCCGTCGCCACGACCAGTCGTCGAGCGGTTGCAGGATGGGGAGCGCGCCGCGCGGGCGCGTCTTCATGGCGATGTTCATCGGAATCGTGCTCATGGGCGTTCCCCCTGCGTTGCCGCCAAAACCGGACGTGCCTGACGCGACGCCGTTTCATCGCGCGAATGATCCGGCGCATAGCGCACCAGCGCGACGAACTCGAATCGCGCGGCGTGCTCGTCGGAGGCCGTCGATGCAGCGCGCCTGGCAGGCTGCGTCGACGGAATTCCGTTCGCGCGCCGTTTCATTTCGATCACTTCCACCGCCTGCACGCCGCGCAGGCGCTCCAGCCGCTTGAGCCATTGCGACGCTGCCTGCGAATCGGGTGCGAGCGCCGCCAGCTCGACCTCATTCGTTCGCTGCGACACGCGTTGAAGCGCGACGCCGCGTTGAAGAGGCGAGTCGGCGAGCGCTTCGAGCAGCGCGAGGAAACGCTCGCGCGGCAACGCCAACGGCTGCGCGGCCTCACGCGCGCGCCGCCGTTCGCTTTCTGCGCGCACGAGCCGTGCGTGTTCGTCGATCTGCGCGCTCGAAGCACGCAGCGACGTCTCCAGCGCGACACGCCGTTCATCCAGTCGCGCGCGCTCGAACAAGTCGCGGCCAGCGACGGCGCCAACGACCGCGCAGCCCGCGAGCGTCACCGCGCCGATCAGCGCGAGCCGCTGCCGCCGTAGCTCGCGTCGCTTTCGCGCGCGATAAGGCAACAGATTGAATCCGTCGAGCATGGCAGCGTTCATTGCATCACCTCGCGCAACGCCAGGCCTACCGCAACCGCGAAACGCGGCGAATGCTTGTGCACCGTCTGAATCTCGGCCACCCCGTTGCAATAAGGCGCGGCTTCGAACGGCAATGCCGCGCAGCCGAAAGTCTTGCCGAGCACGGGAAGCGGAAGGCCCGCGTGCGCCATCAACTCGATCTGCCCGGCGACGTAGATGCAATCGAGCGGCGCGTGTTCGCCAGCGAGTTCGTGCAACGCGTCCGAAATGCTCCGATGCTCGGGCGCGGGATACCGGACTTCGTTTTCGACGCCGCGCGAGCCGACGAGCCAGCCGTGCAAGCCGCTGCTTTCCAGCCAGCAGACGAGATAGCGCGCGTCGGCGTCCAGTTCGACGGAACCTGCATGGCGCATCGCGCGCAATGCGGCGGCCGGCTCACTGTCGATGGCCGATAGCGCGATGCCCGCCTCCGCCGCGGTCTCGACTCGCGCCTCGACGTGTCGCCGCGCCGTCGCCGCTATCGCGACCAGCGCGTCGCCGTCTTCCCGCGTCTGCACGGACCAGTCGACCGCCAGCGCGCCGCGTTCGATGCCCGCCGCGCGCTCGGCTTCGGCGAGTACGGCCGGCTCGAGCAAGCCGCGCGGATCGCCGCCGATCGGGGCTGCGAGCTGCTCGTGGGTGTCGATGAGTCGGGCGAGCGGAACTTGCGTCGTAAGCGTCGCCGACGACGGCAAGCCCATCGCGCAACGCAGCGCACGCCAAGCGCCGCTTTCCGGCAGCCGCCCGAACGCCTCGCGCAACGCCGCGACGATAGGCGCGCGATCGACGAAGTCGCCGCCGACCACCGCACCTGACGGCAGCGCCACCGACTCCAGATGCTCGACGCACACCGCCGCATTCGCCCTCAACCGCCTGCTCACGATGGCGAGGCGCACCGCGTCCTCGCTCACGTCGATGCCCGCCGCGTAGCGCCGCGTGACCGTCAGCATCGTGCCGCGCAGCATGTTTTCCTTGCTCATGACCGCTCCTTCCATTCGATCGCGCACCGAACCGTTCGGGCGCTTGTTGTCGGAAGAATTGTCGCGAGCGCCGATCGCGGCGAACACTCGGCCGAATGGCCAACGCTCGCGTCGGAGGGATGCTTCCGCGCAGGATCGCGCGTATCTTGAAGACAACGGCAGACGCGTGTGCAGGCGCACACGGCGGCAGCGTGCGCCGTGTGCGTCAAGAAAAGTCCGAAACCCGGGCAGCTATAATCGCGTGACTGTTTTTGGTGGTGCTATGCAATCCTCTTCCCCGTCCAACCCGCCGTCCACGCCGCCCGAGAAGCCGAAAAAAGCCAAACGCCCATGGTGGGCGAGGCTCATGCTCGGATTTTTCGTCAGCGTTTTCGCGCTCGTCGTCTGCGCGGGTCTGGTGCTCGGCTACGCGCTCGTCGTTGCGATGCCGAACCTGCCGTCGCTCGAAGCGCTCACCGATTACAAGCCGAAGGTGCCGCTGCGCATCTACACGGCCGATCACGTTCTGATCGGCGAATTCGGCGAAGAGCGCCGCAGTGTCGTGCGCATTCAGGACGTGCCCGATCATCTGAAAAAAGCCGTGCTCGCCATCGAAGACGCGCGCTTTTACGATCACGGCGGCGTCGATCTCACCGGCATTCTGCGCGCGGGCTCGGTCGCCCTGACCAACGGCCACGCGTCGCAAGGCGCGAGCACGATCACGATGCAGGTCGCGCGCAATTTTTTCCTGTCGAGCGAGAAGACCTACACGCGCAAGATTTATGAAATGCTGCTCGCGTACAAGATCGAGCGCGCGTTGACGAAGGATCAGATTCTGGAGGTCTATATGAATCAGATCTATCTCGGGCAGCGCGCGTATGGTTTCGCGAGCGCGGCGCGGGTCTATTTCGGCAAGGATCTGAAGGACGTCTCGCTCGCCGAGGCGGCGATGCTCGCGGGTCTGCCGAAAGCGCCCTCGGCGTACAACCCGGTCGTCAATCCGAAGCGCGCGAAGGTGCGGCAGGAGTACATCCTGCAACGCATGCGCGAGCTGAACTTCATCACGCAGGCTGAGTACGAGCAGGCCGTGCAGCAGCCGCTCGTCGTGAAGGGACAGGGCCGCGAATTCAGCGTGCACGCCGAGTACGTCGCGGAAATGGTGCGTCAGATGCTGTACGCGCAATACCGCGAAGAAGCGTACACGCGCGGCCTGAATGTCGTGACGACGATCGATTCCGCCGACCAGGACGCCGCGTATCGCGCGGTGCGCAAGGGCCTGATGGATTACGAGCACCGGCACGGCTATCGCGGGCCGGAAGGTTACATCGATCTGCCGGCGAACGCGGATGACCGCGAGCAGGCCATCGACGATGCGCTCGCCGAGCATCCCGACAACGGCGAGATCGTCGCGGCGGTCGTGACGTCGGCGAGTCCGAAGGAAGTGAAGGCGAGCTTCATCGACGGCAACACGGCAACCATCAGCGGCAACGATCTGCGTTTCGTGCAGTTCGCGCTCTCGTCGCGCGCGCAGCCGAACTCGCGCATTCGTCCGGGCGCGATCGTGCGTCTCATGAAGGACGACGACGGCGACTGGATCATCACGCAATTGCCGCAAGTCGAAGGCGCGCTCGTGTCGATGGTGCCGCAGGACGGCGCGATCCGTGCGCTCGTCGGCGGCTTCGACTTCAACAAGAACAAGTTCAATCACGTTACGCAGGCATGGCGCCAGCCGGGATCGAGCTTCAAGCCGTTCATCTATTCGGCATCGCTCGAAAAGGGTCTCTCGCCCGCGACGATCATCAACGACGGACCGCTTTTCTTCAGCGCCGCCGAGACGGGCGGCCAGGCGTGGGAGCCGAAGAACTACGGCGGCGGCTTCGACGGCCCGATGACCATGCGCTCCGCGTTGCAGCGCTCGAAGAACATGGTGTCGATCCGCATCCTGAGTCATATCGGCACGAAGTACGCGCAGCAGTACATCACGCGCTTCGGCTTCGATGCGGACCGTCATCCCGCCTATCTGCCGATGGCGCTCGGCGCCGGCCTCGTCACACCGCTGCAAATGGCAGCCGGTTACGCGGTGTTCGCGAACGGTGGATATCGTGTGAATCCGTATCTGATCGCCGATATCACCGATCCGTACGGGCGCGTCGTGTCGCATCCGCAGCCGCTCGTCGCGCAGCAAAGCGCGCCGCTCGCGATCACGCCGCGCAACGCTTTCGTGATGAACAGCCTGTTGCAGAGCGTCGCGCAGCACGGCACGGGCGCGAAGACGAATCAACTGAAGCGCGGCGATCTGGCCGGCAAGACGGGCACGACGAACGATTCGCGCGATGCGTGGTTCGCCGGTTATCAGCGCACGCTCGTGGCGATCGCGTGGATCGGCTATGACAATCCCCGCAGCCTCGGCGACAAGGAAACGGGCGGCGGTCTCGCGCTGCCGGTGTGGATGGATTACATGGGCCGCGCGCTGAAGGGCGTGCCCGAGTACAAGCCGATGATGCCGCCCGATATCACGTCGCTCGGCAACGAGCTGTACTACGACGACATGACGCCGGGCCGCGGCTTCGTCGCAACGATCGGTGTGAGCCAGGCGCCGCCGCAGGAAGGCGTGTCAGGCGTGACTGCGCCCGCGCCCGAGGTTGGCGAGCAGGAAAAGCAGGACATCATGAATCTGTTCAAGGGGCAGTAACCCGGCCCCTGCAAAGCAAAGCGAGCGGACCGAAAGGCCGCTCGTTTTTTTTACGCCTCGATTTATGCCTTGAAGCGGATCGGCTCGCCGGCCTGCTCGCTCGAATATTTGCTCAGCGTCGCGAAGAATTCGCTGTTGTCGCGCGTGTCGCGCCAGGCGCCGTCGCGGTATTTGTAGTGGAATCCGCCCGCCTTCGCCGCGAGCCAGATTTCGTGCTTCGGCGGCTGCAAGTTGACGATCACCTTCGTGCGATTCTCGAATTCCAGCGTGAGCACATTGCCGCTGCGCTCGAATTCGATGTCCGCTTCGGCGTTGTCCACCGAGCGCTCGATGGCCGTCAGCGCGGCCTCCGCCAGCGTCAGGTATTCCTGGTCTGTCATGCTAAACTCCATCGATTAAACGTATAGGGACGGTCATGCGAGTCGTTTTCAAGATGAGCGCGATTGTAGCGGCTTTGAGCATCGGCGCCGCGGCAACGCTCTCGCTCGGCGGTTGTGGGCAACGCGGTCCGCTGTATCTGCCAAGAGTGCCGCCGCTGCCGCAACGTCCCAACGACCTCCAGAATACGCCGCCTTCGAACGTCGCTCCGGACAGCGAAACGGCATCGAGACAGCCGCTCTCGCTTTCGCCCGAGACCGATCTCAAAACCAGTCCCAATGGTGCATCGGCGCCGAAAGCCGCGTCGACCGCTTACTGATCCTCGAGCCTTAACGCCTTCGTGGCGCACTTTCGATTCCACGCATGAGTGATTCCGCATTCCACTATGTCGACGGCGTGTTGCACGTCGAAGGCGTCTCAGCCGCGTCGCTCGCGGACCAGTTCGGCACGCCGCTCTACGTCTATTCGCGCGATGCCCTCACGCGCGCCTATCACGCTTACGCCGATGCCTGCGCCGGCCGCAAGGCAACGGTGCACGTCGCGGTGAAGGCGAACAGCAATCTCGCGGTGCTCAACGTGTTCGCGCGCATGGGCGCGGGCTTCGACATCGTGTCGTCGGGCGAGCTCGCGCGCGTGCTCGCGGCCGGTGGCAAGGCGAAGAACACGGTGTTTTCGGGCGTCGGCAAGACGGCGGCCGAAATGCGCGAGGCGCTCGAAGCGGGCGTCAAGTGCTTCAACGTCGAGTCGATTCCCGAGTTGCACGCGCTCAACGAAGTCGCGAAGTCGCTCGGCAAGAAAGCGCCGGTTTCGCTGCGCGTGAATCCCGACGTCGATGCAAAAACGCATCCGTACATCTCCACCGGCCTCAAGTCGAACAAGTTCGGCGTCGCGTTCAGCGATGCGCGCGCGACGTACGCGCAAGCGCATGCCATGCCGAATCTCGATGTCGTCGGCATCGATTGCCATATCGGCTCGCAGATCACCGAAATCAGCCCGTATCTCGACGCGCTCGACAAGCTGCTCGAACTCGTCGAGCAGATCGAAGCGGACGGCATGAGCATTCGTCACGTCGATGTCGGCGGCGGTCTCGGCATCACCTACGACGACGAAACGCCGCCCGATATCGGCGTGTTCGTGAAGACGCTGCTCGATCACATCGAGAAGCGCGGCCACGGTCAGCGCGAAGTGTATTTCGAGCCGGGGCGCTCGCTCGTCGGCAACGCGGGCGTGCTGCTGACGCGCGTCGAGTTCCTGAAGCCGGGCGAGGAAAAGAACTTCGCCATCGTCGATGCCGCGATGAACGACCTCGCGCGTCCCGCGATGTACGAGGCGTTTCATCGCATCGTGCCGGTCGTGAAGCGCGACGAGAAAGCGCATACATACGATGTCGTCGGTCCGGTATGCGAAAGCGGCGACTGGCTCGGACGCGATCGCGAGCTGTCCATCGCGCCCGGCGATCTGCTCGCGATCTGCTCGGCGGGCGCGTACGGCTTCGTGATGAGCTCAAACTACAACACGCGTCCGCGCGCCGCCGAAATCATGGTCGATGGGGAACGCGCGCGGCTCGTGCGCGAGCGTGAGGAAGTGAAGCAGCTGTTCGCCGGCGAATCGATTCTGCCGGACTGAAGCGCCGCGCTTCGAACGAAAAAGCGATGCCCTGACGAGCATCGCTTTTTTCATGCGCGTCGCGCTTTGAGCCAGGCGATCACGCGCCAGCCGAGCAGCACGATCACGATCGAGCCGTAGATCTTCGGCAGTTCGAGATCGTGTTTGCCCGCCTTCATCCACCAGAAATGCAGGATCGCGAGCGCGGCGATCAGATAGATCGCGCGATGCAAGGTCTGCCAGCGACGGCCGAGCTTGCGCACCATCGCTTTCGGCGATGTGACCGCGAGCGGAATCAGCAGCACGAACGCCGCGAAACCGACCGTGATGAACGGCCGCTTGCCGATGTCCTTCAGCATCGCGGCGACATCGAACCATTTGTCGAACCAGATGTACGTCGTGAAGTGCAGTACGGCGAAGAAGAACGCGAAGAGACCGATCATCCGGCGAAAGCGCGCGAGCGCCGTCACTCCCGTCAGGCGGCGCACGGGCGTGATCGCGAGCGTGATGCACAGATACACGAGCGTCCAGAGGCCGGTCGAGCGCGTGATGAATTCGATCGGATTCGCGCCCAGGCCGCCCGTCGCGCCGAGCAGCACGAGACGTGCGAGCGGAAACAGCATCGCGACGAACACGACGATCTTGACCGGAACGATCCATCGCGGTCCCGTCGCGACGCGCGCGCTTTTGATCTGGGAAGCGGACGACATCGTTCAGAAGTTCTTCTTCAGATCCATGCCGGCATACATCGACGCGACCTGATCGCCGTAGCCGTTGAACATGAGCGTCTTGCGTTTCGGCTGAAAGAAACCGTCCTCGCCGATGCGCCGCTCGGTCGCCTGACTCCAGCGCGGATGATCGACATTCGGATTCACGTTCGAAAAGAAGCCGTATTCGCTCGGCGCGTAGAGATTCCAGCTCGTTGGCGGCTGCTTCTCGACAAAGCGGATTTTCACCAGCGATTTCGCGCTCTTGAAACCGTACTTCCACGGCACGACGACACGCACCGGCGCGCCGTTCTGATTCGGCAGCACTTCGCCGTACAAGCCGACGGTCAGCAGCGTGAGCGGATTCATCGCCTCGTCCATGCGCAGACCTTCGGAATACGGCCATTCGAGGATCGGCGTCGAAAGTCCCGGCATCTGCGACGGATCGGCCAGCGTGATGAACTGCACGTACTTCGCGTTGCCCGTCGGCTCGGCGCGCTTGATGAGCTCCGACAACGACACGCCGATCCACGGAATCACCATCGACCAGCCTTCGACGCAGCGCAGCCGGTACACGCGTTCCTCGAGCGGCGCGAGCTTGAGAATGTCGTCGATGTCGTAGACCTTCGGATTCTTGATCGCGCCCTCGACGGACACTTTCCACGGCCGCGGACGCAGCGTGCCGGCGTGGGCGGCGGGATCGTCCTTGTCGGTGCCGAACTCGTAGAAGTTGTTGTAGCTCGTGATGTCCTTGAACGGCGTCGGCTTGTCGAGCGCGACGAACTTCGGGTTGGTCGTCGCGGCCAGCTTCTGGCCTTTGGCGTCGGGCGATGTCAGCGTCGCGTGGGCGAGGCCGCTCGCGCCGGCGAGTCCTGTCGCGGCGAGCGCGCCGAGCGAACGAAGCGTGCGCCGGCGATTCTCGAACACGTCGCGCGGCGTGATTTCGTGACTCGCAATGTCATCGCCGTACAGATTACGGCCTTGTTTGATCCACATGAAGCGTGACTCCTTCCGTTCATTCTTGTACGGAGAAAACAGCAGATTGGATGCCAGTATTCCACCGCAAAACGAAAAAAAACCGCCAGCGCTCGTCACGCATGGCGGTCTTTTTCGATTCGACGCTGCCGATCAGAGCTTGCCGTAACTATGCAAGCCCGAAAGGAACATGTTGACGCCGAGGAACGCGAAGGTCGTGACGATCAGGCCCGTCAGCGCCCACCATGCGGCGGCGGCGCCGCGCAGGCCTTTCATCAGGCGCATGTGCAGCCACGCGGCGTAGTTCAGCCAGACGATCAGCGCCCAGGTTTCCTTCGGATCCCAGCTCCAGTAGCCGCCCCACGCTTCCGCCGCCCACAGCGCGCCGAGGATCGTCGCGATGGTGAAGAACGCGAAGCCGACGGCGATCGACTTGTACATCACGTCGTCGAGCACTTCGAGCGACGGCAGGCGGTCCGCCATGAAACCGCGCTGCTTCGCGAGATACGCGACGGAGACCATCGCCGAGAGCGCGAAGCTGCCATAGCCGATGAAGTTCGCCGGAACGTGGATCTTCATCCACCAGCTTTGCAGCGCGGGGACGAGCGGCTGTATCTGCTGTGCATCGCGCGCGATCGAATACCACATCAGGAAACCGACCGCCGCGCTGATCACGAGCAGCACGAACGCGCCCATCGCGCGCGTCGAGTAATGCTGCTCGTAGTAGAGATAAAACAGCGACGTGATGAGGCAGAACAACACGAAGACTTCGTACAGATTCGAAATCGGAATATGGCCGACGTCCGAGCCGATCATGTAGGACTCGTACCAGCGCACCATCAGGCCGGTGAAGCCCATCAGCACCGCGACCCACGTCATGCGCGAGCCGATCGCGCCGCCCGTCTGCGAGCGCGTCGCAAGGCCGATCCAGTAGAAGAGCGTCGCGAGGATGAAGAGCGCGCTCATCCACAAGATCGCGGACTGGCTCGACAGGAAGTACTTGAGGAAGAAGTTCGTGTCGGCGCGAGCGAGGTCGTGCTGATAGAGCTGGATCGAGAAAAGCGACAACACCGCGATCAACGCGATCAGCAGGCGTACCGGTTTCCAGCGCCAACCGAGCACCACGAACGTCGGCACGGCGCCGACCAGCACGGCCGTGTCGTACACGTCCATGTACGCGTGATAGCGGTTCAGCGCGAAACCCGCGCCCGCGACCATCGCGAGGGCGAAGAGCCAGTCGATCAGCGTGAGCCTGCGCAAGAACGGACGATCGTCGAACTCGGCGACATCGGGAAGCCCCGATGCCGGACGTTCCGTCTTGGCGGAGGCGTGGGAGGAAGTCTGTGTGAGGTCCATGATCTTACCGTGTTGAAACTTCCGAGCTCGGGGTCTCGGTTTGCGAATGCCGGTGCGCGTTTTGCGCCGGGGACGGATCGGCCGGTACTTCCGGCTTCACGCCGAGCGCCGCTGCGATCTGCGCGCGCGTACGCACGAACTCTTTCTCGAAATCGAACGTGCGGCGGGCAGTGGACATCGCCATCAGCACGCTCGCGCCGCCCTGGCCCGTATCTTTGAGCCAGAACCAGAGCCGGCGTTCGCGCACGTAAAACATCGCGAAAATGCCGACGACCAGCAGAAGGCTGCCAAGATACACCAGATTTTTACCCGGCGCGCGCGTCAACTGGAATACCGAAGCTTGCACCTGCCTGAAGTTGTCCAGTTGCAGAAAGACCGGCGAACCGTACAGAAAGCTGTCGGAAAGCGCGTTGATGGACGATTGCACGAACGCGGCGTTCTTATCGTCCACTTTAGCCGCGGGCTGGCCGTTTTGCTCTCGGGAAATCTGCCATACGTCCCACATCGCCCCTTCGAGCATCCTCATCAGCAGGCCGGCGGCTTTCTCCTGCTCGCCCTTCGGCACCGATTTGTCGATAAACATCGCGATGCTCTGGAAACCGCCAATCATCTGCGGATTCGTCGTCGCCTTGCCGGTTTCATCGGCGCCTGCGAAAAGATTCAGCACGCGGACGGCGCTTTCCTCCAGATGTTTCTGCAGTTCACCGTTTTCCTGCGGCACCGAACGCAACGCGAAACGATGCGCGGCTTCGGCGCGCGTCGCCGGCGTCGCGAGCGCGGCGCGCAGGTCCATCCACTGTTTGACGGTGCCCTGATCGTCGGCGGGAATGCGCAGATAGCGGAACGGATCGTTCGGGCTCAGGCGCATGCCCGCGAGGAACATACGCTGGCCGCTCACGTCCACGGGCACCATGTAGTTGCTGTATTCGCGCGCCTGGCCGTCCGTGCCGCGCACCTTGTATTGCACCGACGGGCCGATATTGCGCAGATCCGTCGGTCTCGACGTTTTGGCGCCTGAGCCGAGGCGCTCGTCGAATGCATCGCGCAGCGTTTCCTTCTTGCCGACGCCGCGCGCGTCGGGCGCGCCGCTGCCGTCGGTCATGTTCTCGACGTTGATCGCGCGGAAATCCGTGAACTCGACCGTCTCGCCCTGCGCGCCCGCGAACTGCGCGCCGATGGGCGCCGTGCCGCCGATCGTCCCGCTGAACGGCGCGGTCTTCGCGCTGCCGCCGGTCATCGGCCAGGCGGTCATTTCGAGTTTCGAGCCGCCGTCCTGAAAGCTCGATTGATAGATCGAAATGCCGTCATACGTGAACGGCTTGTTCACTTCGATGCGCGCCGGAATGCGCTTGCCTGTCTTGTGATCGATCACGACGATATCGCTCGCGAAGAGCTTCGGCATGCCGGTCGAGTAGTAATCGACGATGAACTTATTGAGCTGAATCGAGAACGGCAGGTCCTGAATGATCGAGCCGTCTTGCTGATTCAGTATCGCCGTGCCGACGAACTGCCCTTCGGGCACCCATGCGTAGCCGCGGAAAGTCGGATTCGACGTTGAAAGACGATGCTCGCGCGGAATGTCGTTGATGACGGCGTTGCTGTTGATCGGCGTCTTGTTGAACATCCACATCTGCAGCTTGATGGGCAGATTGCTGTCCAGCAGACCGCCGATACAGATCACGACGATCGCCAGATGCGCCGAGATATAGCCGATCTTGGTCATCGCGCCGCGCTTGGCGGTGATGAGCGTCGCGCCGTTGTCGGTCTCGCGCGTCTTGAAGCGGTAGCCCATCTTCGCGGACAGGCGTTCGAGCGTCGCGGCGGTCTGCGCGCGATCGGCCGTGACCGTGAACTCGCCCTTGTGATGGAACGCGCGCAGCCCGCCTTCGTGCACGCGATCCTTCCAGCTCTTGATGTCCGCGATCATCTTCGGGCTGTTTCGGATCACGCACAGCGACACCGAGATCACGAGGAAAATCAGGATCAGCATGAACCACCATGCGCTGTACACGGTGTAGATGCTCAAGCCACGGAAGATGTCCGCCCAGAACGGGCCGAATTGATTGACGTAGTTCGGATACGGATCGTCCTGCGTAAGCACCGTGCCGATGATGCTCGCGATCGCCAGAATGACCAGCAATGCGATGGCGAAGCGCATCGAACTGACGAGTTCGACGAAATGCCTGATGGCCCGACGGCTCGACTTCGACTGCAAACCCGATGTGGTGACGCTCATTCAAACTCCGGCTGGACAGCAAAAAAGGGTGGAGACGCTGGCGGTCTTTGTCGACCGACGTCCCACCCTTTTCTTGTTTTCGCGCCGGTCTTCTCGGATAGTCCGGGACCGGCTTCGTAGTATGGGCGATTCTCCGTCTCTGCATGGAGAACCGCTGGACGCTGACTGCTATGCGTTCAATGCAAACCGGCGATGTAGTCGGCGACCGCCTTCATCTCCGCTTCGTTCAGGCGCGAGGAAATCTGGTGCATCGGCTCGCTGTTGTTGCGTTGTCCCGATGCGAAGGCGTTCAACTGCGCCACTGTGTAATCGCCCCACTGCCACGACAGCCGCGGATACTGCACCGGAATGCCCATGCCCGTCGCGCCGTGGCACGCCGCACACGCCGGCACGCCCTTGTCCGCGATGCCGCCGCGGTAGATCTTCTGGCCCAACGCGACGTCGTTCTTGTCGCGCGCGTAATTGGGCTTTGCCTTCTGCGACGCGAAGTACGCCGCGACGTTCACCATGTCCTGATCCGATAGCGCGCCCGCGATGCCCGCCATGATCGGATTGTTGCGCGCCGGTGCCTTTGCACCCGGCTGCGTCTTGTAATCCTTCAACTGCTTGACGATGTACTCGGCGTGCTGCCCCGCGAGCCGCGGAAATGCCGCGCCGGCGCTGTTGCCGTCTGCCGCGTGACACGCCGCGCACACCTGAGTCGCGATAGCCTGGCCTCGCGTCACATCCGGCTTGGCCGGTTGCGCGGGCTCCGCCGCACTCACTGACATCGATACCGCCAGACCACTCAAACCTGCACCGAAAGCCGCCGCTGCCCGAATCACCACCAGAGACCTGTACAGTCGGTTCATTCGCGTACCCTGTTTTTCGTCTTGTGAGAATGTGAGGTTCTGCAAAAAACGACGGCGACCGATCATCGCCGCAAGATACCCGAACTCGCTGAACGAAGAGGCCCAAAAGTACGCCTCTGAAAACTGTCTCGCTCCTTGTGGGTGCCGCCTGCGGCTTGGGTCTTGCGTGCCCGCTGATCTTTAAAAATCCGTCGTATTGTACAATAACCCGCTATACGCAAAGACGCCAGTCGGGGCATGCCCAGTATTTGCCGGGTTCTCAAGGCTTCGGTTTTCGCAGCGCTTTCGATTGGACCCGCCCATGTCATTCCTGCTTCATCAATCCCGCTTCTTCACCACCGTCAACCATCTGCGCGATCTGCCGCCGACGCCGCAACCCGAAATCGCATTTGCGGGGCGCTCGAACGCCGGTAAATCGACGGCGATCAACATCCTCTGCAATCAGAAGCGGCTTGCTTTCGCGAGTAAAACGCCGGGGCGCACGCAGCATATCAATTACTTCTCCGTCGGTCCGGAAGCCGCGCCGGTCGGCTATCTCGTCGACCTTCCCGGATACGGTTACGCCGAAGTGCCGGGCGCCGCGAAGGAACATTGGCAGCGGCTGCTTTCGACGTACCTGCAAAGCCGCGCGCAACTGTGCGGCATGATCCTGATGATGGATTCGCGCCGGCCGCTCACCGACCTCGATCGCATCATGATCGACTGGTTCGCGCCGACCGGAAAACCGATTCACGCGCTGCTCACCAAATGCGACAAATTGACGCGACAGGAGATGACGAACGCTCTGCGTGCGACCAAGAAATCCTTCGCCGAATATAAAGACGCGGGCTATCGCGGCGAACTTACGGCGCAGCTCTTTTCGGCGCTCAAACGGACGGGCATCGACGAGGCGCATGAACAGATCGAAAGCTGGCTGATACCGGAAGAAGCCGGCGAAAACGCGTCAGAAGACGCAGCCGAGTGAGCGCGGCGCGTGCGCGCCGGCATAAAAAAACCCGCCGCATAACGGCGGGTTAATAGCCTAATCGAATAACGACAGGCACCCGCTCAGGGAGGAGAAGCGGGGAGTCCGGCGGCAAGCGCCTCGCTCGATCGGTATGATATACCATTGTCTCAAAGCGGTTTCAGACGCAGCCAAGTGCTTGTTCGGCAAGGGTTTAGGCGTCTCGGAACACGTTTTCGACCTCCCCTGAAGACCACCCAAATTCGAGTCGAAATATGAGCTTCCATCCTCACCATCGCCCGCGCCGGATGCGCCGCGATGACTTCTCGCGCCGTCTGATGCGCGAAAACATCCTCACGACGAACGAGCTCATCTATCCCGTGTTCATCGTCGAAGGTACGAATGTGCGGCAGGCCGTGCCGTCGATGCCCGGCGTCGAGCGCACGTCCGTCGATTTGCTGATGAAAGTCGCCGAGCAATGCGTCGAACTTGGCGTGCCGGTGCTGTCGCTGTTCCCGGCGATCGAACCGTCGATCAAGACGCCCGATGGCCGCGAAGCCACGAATCCGGACGGTCTCATTCCGCGCGCCGTGCGCGAGCTGAAGAAGAACTTCCCGATGCTCGGCGTGCTGACCGACGTCGCGCTCGATCCGTACACGAGCCACGGCCAGGACGGCGTGCTCGACGAAGAAGGCTACGTGAAGAACGACGAAACGAGCGAAATTCTCGTCGAGCAGGCGCGCACCCAAGCTGAAGCGGGCGTGGATATCGTCGCGCCGTCGGACATGATGGACGGGCGCATCGGCGCGATCCGCGAGATGCTCGAAAGCGAAAGCCACATCCACACGCGCATCATGGCGTATGCGGCGAAGTACGCGTCGGCGTTCTACGGCCCGTTCCGTGACGCCGTCGGTTCCGCAGCGAATCTCGGCAAGAGCAACAAGATGACGTATCAGATGGACCCGGCCAACTCCGACGAAGCGATGCGCGAAGTGCGCATGGACATCGAGGAAGGCGCGGACATGGTGATGGTCAAGCCGGGCATGCCGTACCTCGACATCGTGCGGCGCGTGAAGGACGAGTTCCGCTTCCCGACGTACGCGTACCAGGTGAGCGGCGAGTACGCGATGATCAAGGCGGCCGCGCAGAACGGCTGGATCGATCACGACAAGGTCATGATGGAAGCGCTGCTCGCGTTCAAGCGCGCGGGCGCGGACGGCGTGCTGACGTACTTCGCGCTGGATGCGGCGCGGATCATTCGCGCTTCCGTGTAAGCGCCAAAAGGGCGATGCGAGTGCATCGCCCTTTTTTTATCCGTTCAGTTTATCGAGACTCTTCAGGAACGTATCCGCCGATTCATACCCGACCACGCGCGCGACTTCGTTGCCCTGCGCATCGAAGAAGATGATTCCCGGCGGCCCGAAAAGCTTGAAGCGCTTGAGGAGAATTTGATCGTTCGTGTTGTTGGCGGTCACGTCCGCGCGCAGAAGATTCAGTTGCGCGAGGCGCGCTTGCACACGGGCGTCGGAGAAAGTCAGCTTCTCCATTTCCTTGCACGACACGCACCAGTCCGCGTAGAAATCGAGCATCGCGGGACGCGTCGCCGCTTTCACCGCCGAGTCCAGTTCCGCCGATGAACGCACCGGCGCGAAGATCAGGCCCTGCGATTGCGCATTCGCCGACGGCTCGCTGCGGGAAGCCAGCACGGCGAGCGGGCGCAGCGGATCTGTCGAACCCGCCGCCAATCCGACGAGCAGCGTCGCCGCCCAGATCGCGAATGCCGCTCCGAGCCCGCGCCCGAGCCGCTTCCACACACCGACAGGCGCCGCCGCGCCCGACGAGAACAATCCGAGCGATGCCGCCGCGATCAGCAGCCATAGCGCCGCGAGCAGCATCTGCGCAACGCCGCCGATGACCGGCCAGACGATCCACAGCGCGGCCGCGAGCAGCACGACGCCGAAGAAGACCTTCACGCCGTCCATCCACGCACCGGCGCGCGGCAGAACCGAACCCGCGCCGAGCCCGATGACGAGCAGCGGCACGCCCAGTCCGATGCCCATTGCGAAGAGCGCGGCGCCGCCGAGCGCAGCGTTGCCGGTGTGCGCGATGAACGCGAGCACTGCGAAAAGTGGCGCAGTCATGCACGCGCCGACCACGAGCGCGGACAGCGCGCCCATCGCCGCGACTGCCGCGAACTTGCCGCCGCTGCGCTTCTGCGATGCTTCGTTGACGCCCGCTTGCCAGCGCGCGGGCAGCGCGATATCGACGCCCGAGATCAACGCGATGGCGAACGCCGCGAGCAGCAGGCCGAACGCGCCGAGCACCCACGGGTTCTGCAGCCACGCGCCGAGGCTTTGTCCGATCAACGCGGCAGCGACGCCGAGCGCGGTATAGACGAGCGCCATGCCGATCACGTACGAAACCGACAATGCGAATCCGCGCGAACGCGTCACACGCGCGCCTTCGCCGACGATGATCGCGGACAGAATCGGGATCATCGGATACGAGCATGGCAGGAGGCTCAGTACCATGCCGGCAAGGAAATAGAGTCCGACGACTGTGAAGAATCCGCCGCCCTCGAGCATCGATTGCGCGTAGTCGGCGCTGGTCGCGCGCTCGAACCAGGTGTCGCCGGTGTTTGCGCTCGTCGTCGCGGTCGGTGCCGCGCCCGCGGGCTGGAGCGCGTCGCCGCGCACACGATAGGCCTTCTCCATCGGCGGATAGCAGATGCCGCCATCCGCGCAACCCTGCGACGTCACCGCGAGCTCGAACGGCCCGTTCGCTTTCGTCACCGGAATACGGATGATCAGTTCGCCGCGATACGTCTCGACGTCCTTGTTGAATGTCTGATCGAAATGAACTTTGCCCGCCGGAAGTTGCGCCGCGCCGATGGTCGCGTCGCCGCTCTTCACCGCGAACGCGAAACGCTCACGGTACATGTAGTAGCCGTCGGCGATCTTGTAGCGCACGTCCACTTCGCCCGGCTTTTCGGATGCGCTGAATTTGAACGCGACGTCGGGGTCGAGGAAATCGTCGGCTGCGCGCGCGGCGCCCGACAGCAGCGCGAACGCCGCCAGGAAGAGAAACGCGCCGAAAAGTCGCCGCGTGACAAGGCGAGAAAACTCAAACATGAAGAGGACGCTGCGTTTCTGCGTTGACCCACTGGCCGTATCCCGGCGATGCATCGACCTGCCAGACGAGGATTTCGGGCGTTTCATACGGATGTCGAGCCTCGACGAAGCGCTGCAATTCTGCGCTGCGCGCGACGCTCGTCTTGAACAACAACTGCACTTCCTGCGACGACTCCAGCACGCCCTTCCAGTGATATTGCGACGACACGGCGCCGAGATTCGTCACGCACGCCGCGAGCCGCGCGTCCAGCGCCGCATGCGCGAGCGCATCGGCTGCGGCGGCGTCGGGCAGCGTGGACAGCATCAAAACGACGGGGACGTTCACTCGGCGTGCTCCGAGAGGTTAATTGCGTATCGTAGCATCGGCGGCTGACACTCACTTTTACGCCTCGGCGCGCTGAAATGTCGCAGCCAGAAAGCAAAAAGGCCAAGCTCTAAGCCTGGCCTTTCTGGTAACAACCGAAAACGGGATTTATTCCGCTTCTTGCACTTCTTCCGTCTCTTCGACTTCCGGGCGATCCATCAGTTGGACCAGCGCCATCGGGGCGTTATCGCCGACGCGGAAACCGAACTTCAGGATGCTCAGGTAGCCGCCCGGGCGGTTCGCGTAGCGCGGGCCGAGGACGTCGAAGAGCTTCGCGACGGAATCACGATCGCGCAGGCGGTTGAACGCCAGACGACGGTTCGCGAGCGACGGCTTCTTGCCCAGCGTGATGAGGGGCTCGACGACCTTGCGCAGTTCCTTGGCCTTCGGCAGCGTCGTCTTGATGACTTCGTGCTCGATCAGCGAGTTCGACATATTGCGGAGCATTGCCAGACGATGGCTGCTCGTGCGGTTCAGTTTCCGCAGACCATGCTTATGACGCATTTCAGTTCCTTTAACGAGTTTTGGTCCAGCTCTTCTATTGCACCCTAATTTGGGTGCACGGGCCGGTCAGGTAAAAGCAAGACGCGGATTTTAAAGCAAAATCCGCGTCTTTGCCAAGTTACGCGACTGCGTTTGGTATTACTTGTCCAACCCGGCCGGCGGCCAGTTTTCGAGCTTCATACCGAGCGTCAGACCGCGCGACGCCAGCACTTCCTTGATTTCGTTCAGCGACTTGCGGCCGAGGTTCGGCGTCTTCAGCAGCTCGTTTTCCGTGCGCTGGATCAGGTCGCCGATGTAGTAGATGTTCTCGGCCTTCAGGCAGTTCGCCGAGCGAACCGTGAGTTCGAGATCGTCCACCGGACGCAGCAAGATCGGGTCGATCTGCGGTGCGCGCGACGGTGCTTCTGCTGCCGCTTCCGTGCCTTCCAGTGCGGCGAACACCGACAACTGATCGACCAGAATGCGAGCCGACTGGCGGATCGCTTCTTCCGGCGAAATCACGCCGTTGGTCTCGATGTTCATCACGAGCTTGTCGAGGTCGGTGCGCTGTTCGACACGTGCGCTTTCGACGGCGTAGCTCACGCGGCGAACCGGCGAGAACGACGCGTCCAGCACGATGCGGCCGATGATCTTGGCCGACTCTTCGCCATAGCGACGCACGTTGCCCGGCACGTAGCCGCGGCCCTTTTCGATCTTGATCTGAACGTCGAGCTTGCCGCCCTTCGACAGGTGAGCGATCACGTGTTCCGGATTGATGACCTCGCAGTCGTGCGCGAGTTCGATATCGCCGGCCGTGACAACGCCTTCGCCTTCCTTGCGCAGCGTCACCGTGACTTCGTCGCGGTTGTGCAGCTTGAAGACGACACCCTTCAGGTTCAACAGCAGGTTGACCACATCCTCTTGCACACCATCGAGCGTCGAGTATTCGTGCACGACGCCTGCGATCGTCACTTCGGTCGGCGCGTAGCCGATCATCGACGACAGCAGCACGCGCCGAAGCGCGTTACCCAAGGTGTGGCCATAGCCGCGTTCGAACGGCTCCATAACCACTTTCGCATGGTTCTCACCAAGCGATTCAACTGCAATGATCTTGGGCTTCAACAAACTGGTTTGCATAGGTTTTCCTTTTCAATACCCTCGGCTCGTTACACCGATAAGGCTGACCGGTGACAACCTGAAAATAAACAGCCGAGGCCACCTCTTGCCACGAGCAATCAGGCTCCCCGGCTGTCCATCCATTACCGCCGCGATTAACGCGAATACAATTCGACGATCAGGCTTTCGTTGATGTCGCCGGCGATGTCGCTACGCTCGGGCATCGACTTGAACGTGCCTTCGAACTTCTTCTCGTCGACCGACACCCAGCTCGGCATGCCGCCTTGCTGCGCCAGCGAGAGAGCTTCGACGATACGAGCCTGCTTGCGCGACTGCTCGCGCACGGACACGACGTCGCCCGACTTCACTTGCAGCGACGGGATGTTCGCGACTTGGCCGTTCACCATGATCGCCTTGTGGCTCACGAGCTGACGTGCTTCAGCGCGCGTCGAGCCGAAGCCCATGCGATACACGACGTTGTCGAGACGCGACTCGAGCAATTGCAGCAGGTTTTCGCCCGTCGGGCCCTTGCGGCGGTCGGCTTCAGCGAAGTAGCGGCGGAACTGACGCTCCAGCACACCGTAGATACGCTTCACTTTCTGCTTTTCGCGCAACTGGGTACCGTAGTCGGACGTACGCGCGCCCGAGGTGCGGCCGTGCTGGCCGGGCTTGCTGTCGAGCTTGCACTTGTCGGCGAGGGAGCGGCGTGCGCTCTTCAGGAACAGATCAGTGCCTTCACGGCGGGACAGCTTTGCTTTGGGACCGGTATAGCGTGCCACGTTGCATCCTTAAATATTGATCACGCAAACTTCCGTTGAACTTCAGTCTGCGCTAGTCCGAACCCTTTGGGCCGAACGGTGGGCTTAGTCAAAACTTACTAACGCACGAAACCCGCCGATACTCGCGCATCGACAGGCAACATGCGGTTGCGTCGACGTATTAGATACGACGGCGCTTCGGCGGACGGCAGCCGTTGTGCGGGACCGGCGTCACGTCGGAGATCGCGGTGATCTTGATGCCAAGACCATGCAACGCGCGCACCGCCGATTCGCGGCCAGGACCGGGGCCCTTGATCCGCACTTCGAGGTTCTTCACGCCGTATTCCATTGCCACGCGACCAGCCGATTCGGCTGCGACCTGAGCTGCGAAGGGCGTCGACTTACGCGAGCCCTTGAAGCCCTGACCACCCGAGGTCGCCCATGCCAGCGCGTTACCTTGACGGTCGGTGATCGTGATAATGGTGTTGTTGAACGACGCGTGAACGTGAACCACGCCCTCGGCGACGTTCTTCTTGACCTTCTTGCGAACGCGTTGCGCCGCGGAGTTGTTCGAAGCCTTAGCCATTACGTTTTCCTGTAACTGTCAGTTCCGCTTACTTCTTCAGCGATTGCGCTGCACGACGCGGACCCTTGCGCGTACGGGCATTCGTGCGCGTACGCTGGCCACGCAGGGGCAGGCCCTTGCGATGGCGCATGCCGCGGTAGCAACCCAAGTCCATCAGGCGCTTGATGTTCATCGTCACTTCACGGCGCAGATCGCCTTCGACGATGAACTTGCCCACTTCGTCACGCAGCTTTTCGAGGTCTGCGTCGGTAAGGTCTTTGACCTTCTTCGAAAATTCCACGCCAGCAGCGGTGCAGATGCCACGCGAACGCGTGCGGCCGATGCCGAAGATTGCCGTCAGGCCGATCTCGGTATGCTGGTGATTCGGGATGTTAACCCCTGCGATACGAGCCATTGTTTTTCCTCAAACAAAAAGCGCAAGCAAAAGCGCGGCGTTCAGCCTTGACGCTGTTTGTGGCGCGGATCAGAGCTGCAAATCACGCGCACAACGCCCTTGCGCTTGATGATCTTGCAATTGCGGCAAATGCGCTTAACCGATGCCATCACTTTCATGATATTACCCTTTTTTCAAATCACTTCGCCCGGAACACGATCCGTGCACGAGACAGATCGTAAGGCGTCAATTCAACCGTAACCTTGTCGCCCGGCAGGATGCGGATGTAGTGCATCCGCATCTTTCCGGAAATATGTCCCAGGACGACATGGCCATTTTCCAATTTCACCCGGAAAGTAGCGTTGGGAAGGTTTTCGATGACCTCACCCTGCATCTGGATAACATCGTCTTTGGCCATAGTCCTTATTAACGCATCGGGACGTTGCCACCCTTGAAGTTTGCCTTCTTGAGCAGCGATTCATATTGTTGCGACATAACGTACGACTGCACCTGAGCCATGAAGTCCATCGTGACGACGACAATGATCAGCAGCGACGTTCCACCAAAATAAAACGGCACGTTCCAGCGCAACACCAGAAACTCAGGCAGCAGGCACACGAATACGATGTAGATCGCACCAGCCAGCGTAAGACGCGTGAGGATGCGGTCGATATATCGTGCAGTCTGATCGCCCGGACGGATACCCGGAACGAAAGCACCGCTCTTCTTCAAGTTGTCGGCGGTCTCCCGGCTGTTGAACACCAATGCGGTGTAGAAGAAGCAGAAGAAGACGATCGCCAACGCATACAGCAGCACGTACACGGGTTGACCGGGCTTCAACGCCTCGGCCACGTTGTGCAGCGTGTTCGCGAACCAGTTGGTGCGCGTACCCGAACTGAACCAGTTCAGGATGGTTGCCGGGAAGAGGATGATCGACGACGCGAAGATCGGCGGAATCACACCCGACATGTTCAACTTCAGCGGCAGATGAGACGACTGTCCGCCGTAAATCTTGTTACCGACCTGGCGCTTCGCATAGTTCACGAGGATCTTGCGCTGACCGCGTTCGATGAACACGACCAGATACGTGACCGCCGCGATCAAGACCACGATGATGATCGCCGAGATGATGCTCATCGAACCGGTGCGAACCAGTTCGAACAGACCACCGATCGCGTTCGGGAAACCCGCTGCGATACCACCGAAGATGATGATCGAGATGCCGTTGCCGAGACCGCGCTCCGTGATCTGCTCACCGAGCCACATCAGGAACATCGTGCCCGTCACGAGCGTGACGACCGTCGTCAGCCGGAACACCATGCCGGGGTCCAGCACCAGAGCCGGCTGGTTTTCCAGCGCGACCGCGATACCGAACGCCTGGAAGGTCGCCAGAACCACCGTGAAGATACGCGTGTACTGCGTGATCTTACGTTGTCCCGCCTGCCCTTCCTTCTTCAGCGCCTCCATCTGCGGCGACACGATCGACAGCAACTGCATGATGATCGACGCCGAAATGTAGGGCATGATGCCCAGCGCAAAGATCGTGAACCGCGACAGTGCGCCACCCGAGAACATGTTGAACATGCCAAGGATGCCGCCCGACTGGCTCTGGAACAGCTTCGCCAGTTGATCCGGATCGATGCCGGGCACCGGAATATGCGCCCCAATGCGGTAGACGATCAGCGCAAGCAGCAGGAACACTGCACGCCGGCGCAGATCGCCGAATTTCGCCGCGCTTCGACCGGTTTTTGCGAGACTCGGGCTGTTAGCCAAGTACCTTCTCCGATGCTAGTGCTAGTAACGGCGAAAGCGCGTTACTCGGCGAAAGAGCCGCCAGCGGCTTCGATTGCCTCACGGGCGCCCTTCGTTGCCGTCAGGCCCTTCACCGTGACCTTGCGCGTGATCTCGCCGGTCTTGATGATCTTCGCGCTCTTGATGAGCTCGCCGACCAGACCCGCTTGCTTCAACGCCAACAGATCGATTTCGTCGACCGGCAGCTTCTCGAGATCAGCCAGGCGCACTTCACCGACGAATTCCTTCGTCAGCGAGGTGAAGCCGCGCTTCGGCAGGCGACGCTGCAGAGGCATCTGACCGCCTTCGAAGCCGACCTTGTGAAAGCCGCCCGAACGCGATTTCTGACCCTTGTGGCCGCGGCCAGCGGTCTTGCCGAGGCCCGAACCGATACCGCGACCGACGCGACGCTTAGCGTGCTTCGCGCCTTCCGCCGGCTTCAGGTTATTCAATTCCATGTTCAACTCCTTGGATCCGTAGGTCGCGCTTAGGCGATGACCTTAACGAGGTACGAGACCTTGTTGATCATCCCGCGCACTGCCGGCGTGTCCTGCAGCTCGGAAACCGAGTTCAGGCGACGCAGGCCGAGGCCACGCACCGTTGCGCGGTGCGATTCGCGGGTCCCGATCAGGCTCTTGACGAGCTGAACCTTGACAGTTTTTTCAGACATGGTGACCACCTTAGCCCAGAATGTCTTCGACGGACTTACCACGCTTCGCAGCGATGTCTGCCGGGGTCGACTGCTTGCGCAGGCCGTCCAGCGTCGCACGAACGAGGTTGTACGGGTTCGTCGAACCGTGGCTCTTGGCCACAACGTTTTGAACGCCCATCACGTCGAACACTGCGCGCATCGGGCCGCCAGCGATCACGCCGGTACCGTCCTTCGCCGGAGCGAGGAGAACCGCCGATGCGCCGTGCTTGCCGTGCACTTCGTGTTGCAGCGTGCCGTTCTTCAGGGGCACCTTGAACATGTTGCGGCGGGCCTGCTCCATTGCCTTTTGAACGGCAACCGGAACTTCCTTGGCCTTGCCCTTGCCCATGCCGATCCGGCCGTCACCGTCGCCAACCACGGTCAGTGCGGCGAAGCCGAGAATACGGCCACCCTTCACAACCTTGGTCACGCGGTTGACCGAAATCATCTTTTCGCGCAGGCCGTCGTCGCGTTCGTCAGCCTGAACTTTCGCTTGCATCTTTGCCATGACGAATTCTTCCCTTAGAACTTGAGCCCGGCTTCACGCGCCGCATCAGCCAGCGCCTTCACGCGGCCGTGGTAGCGGAAACCCGAGCGGTCAAAGGCGACGGATTCGATGCCGGCAGCCTTGGCCTTTTCGGCGATACGCTTGCCGATCAAGGTCGCGGCGTTGACGTTGCCGCCCTTGCCCGACTTGTCGGCCAGTTCAGCGCGCACTTCAGCTTCCAGCGTCGAGGCGCTTGCCACGACCTTCGTGCCGCATGCCGAGAACACTTGCGCGTAGATATGCGTATTCGTGCGATGCACGGCCAGACGCGGAACCTGCAGCTCAGCGATCTTGATACGCGTCTGACGAGCGCGGCGCAGGCGAGATTGAGTCTTATCCATGATTGCGCACCCTTACTTCTTCTTCGTTTCTTTGAGGATCACGACCTCGTCGGAATAGCGCACGCCCTTGCCCTTGTACGGCTCGGGCGGACGATAGCCGCGCACTTCTGCTGCGGTCTGTCCGACTTTCTGCTTGTCGATCCCCTTGATCACGATTTCGGTCTGCGACGGGGTTTCAGCCTTGACGCCTTCCGGCATCTGGTGCACCACGGGGTGCGAGAAACCCAGCGACAGGTTCAGCTTGTCGCCTTGCGCTTGCGCACGATAACCGACGCCAACCAGCGTCAGCTTGCGCTCGAAACCCTTGGTGACGCCTTGCACCATGTTCGCCAGGAGGGCGCGCATCGTGCCGGACATCGCGTTCGCTTCGCGGCTTTCATCCGTCGGAGCCAGCTTCAACGTGCCGTCTTCGTTCGTCACGGCAACCAGCTTGTTGACCGGTTGCGAGATCGTGCCGAGCGGACCCTTCACGGTGATGACGTCGCTCTTGATGGCCACTTCCGCGCCTTGCAGCGCGATCGGGCTTTTACCTACTCGAGACATGTTTCTTCTCCTTAGGCGTTAAGCGACGTAGCAGATGACTTCGCCACCGACGCCGTTCTGGCGCGCCTTGCGGTCGGTCATCACACCCTTCGGCGTCGACACGATTGCAACGCCCAGGCCGTTCATCACGGTCGGGATGTCATTGCGACCGCGGTACACGCGCAGACCGGGCTTCGATACGCGCTCGAGGCGCTCGATAACCGGACGGCCAGCGTAGTACTTCAACGCGATGTTCAATTCCGTCTTCGCACCTTCCGACTTGACTGCGAAGTCGTCGATATAACCTTCGTCCTTCAAAACCTGCGCAATCGCAACCTTGACTTTCGACGAGGGCATAGTCACCGAAACCTTCTCGACCATCTGCGCATTGCGGATGCGAGTCAGCATATCGGCGATAGGATCACTCATGCTCATTTATGTTTCTCCTATTACCAGCTCGCCTTGGTCAGGCCAGGGATTTCGCCGCGGAAAGCGATTTCACGAATCTTGCCGCGTGCGAGTCCGAACTTGCGGAACGTGCCACGCGGACGACCCGTGATCGCGCAGCGGTTACGCTTGCGAGTGGGGTTCGAGTTACGCGGCAGTTGTTGCAGTGCCAGACGCGCGAGGTAACGCTCTTCGTCCGACTTGCTTGCGTCGTCGATCACAGCCTTCAGCTCAGCACGCTTCGGAGCGTACTTGGCTGCCAGGCGCGCGCGCTTCTTTTCACGTTCGATCAGTGCCAGTTTAGCCACGGTAACCTCAGTTTCTGAACGGGAACTTGAAGCCGGCGAGCAATGCCTTTGCTTCTTCGTCGGTCTTCGCGGTGGTCGTGATGCTGATGTTCAGCCCACGCAGCGCGTCGATCTTGTCGTAGTCGATTTCGGGGAAAATGATTTGCTCTTTCACACCGATGTTGTAGTTACCACGGCCGTCGAACGCCTTGCCCGACACACCGCGGAAGTCGCGCACGCGAGGCAGCGCAACCGTCACGAAACGGTCCAGGAATTCGTACATGGCATTGCCACGCAGGGTAACCATCGTGCCAATCGGGTAGCCTTCGCGGATCTTGAAACCAGCGATTGCCTTGCGCGACTTGGTGATGACGGGCTTTTGGCCCGCGATCTTCGTGAGGTCACCAACGGCGTGCTCAAGCACCTTCTTGTCAGCGACGGCTTCGCCAAGCCCCATATTCAGGGTGATCTTGGTGAGGCGCGGCACTTCCATAATCGACTTGTAGCCGAACTTTTCAACCAGTTCCGGCACAACCTTTTCTTTGTAAATCTCTTGCAGACGAGCCATTTTTTAACTCCGCGTCAGGCGTTAAGTGTGGCGCCAGTCGACTTCAAGAAGCGAACCTTCTTGCCGTCTTCGACCTTGATGCCCACACGCGATGCCTTGCCATTCGCGTCGACCAATGCGACGTTCGAAATATGCAGCGGCATCGTTTTGGCTTCCACACCGCCCGTCGTACCCTTCATCGGGTTCGGCTTCACGTGCTTCTTGACGAGGTTGATGCCCTCGACGGTGACACGGTCGTCCGCAACGGCCAGCACGGTGCCGCGCTTGCCCTTGTCCTTGCCGGTGGTGACGATGACTTCGTCACCCTTGCGAATCTTGTTCATCGCGACTCCTTACAGCACTTCCGGAGCGAGCGAAACGATCTTCATGAATCGTTCGCTACGCAGTTCACGCGTAACCGGCCCGAAAATACGCGTGCCGATCGGCTCGAGCTTCGTGTTCAGCAGAACGGCGGCATTGCCGTCGAACTTGATGAGCGAGCCATCCTGGCGACGCACGCCCTTGGCCGTACGAACGACCACGGCGTTGTAGATTTCGCCCTTTTTCACGCGTCCGCGCGGCGTCGCTTCCTTGACGGTCACCTTGATGATGTCGCCAATGCTTGCGTAACGACGCTTCGAGCCGCCGAGCACCTTGATGCACATGACTTCACGCGCACCCGTGTTGTCGGCCACTTCAAGCCGAGTTTCGGTCTGGATCATGGTTTATCTTTCCCAACTTAATCCGATTGCACCACCATGGCACAGCCGGTCAGTCTTGGTCCCGTCAGCCAAATGGCTGCTTGGGTTAGAACAGGCAGCAACGGCAGACGAAACCCGCCATCGCAATCCGGTGAATCTGTCGACTCAGGCTAGCGCCCGAACCGGCTTCCCCCACCAATTTCGCCCGCGACGGGGCTCCCACAAAGAGGGAAGACCGAGATTATAACAAATAATCCCGGTCTTGCAAGCGAAACTTACTGCGATACAACTACTTAAAGCATCGCGGCACTACAACTTCAGCTTTAGATCACGCGAGCCGCTTCAACCAGCTTCGACACAACCCAGGCCTTCGTCTTCGAAATCGGACGAGTTTCCTGGATTTCGACGAGATCGCCTTCGTTGTACGTGTTCGCGTCGTCATGCGCGTGGTACTTCTTGGAACGCACGACGTACTTGCCGTAGATCGGATGCTTCACGCGGTGCTCGACCAGCACGGTGACCGTCTTGTCCATCTTGTTGCTGACGACCTTGCCGACCAGCGTCCGCTTGAGCGAGGTTTTTACGCTATCGTTCATTTCTGGTTCGCCTTCTCGGTCATGACGGTACGCACGCGTGCGATGTCGCGACGGACCTTCTTCAGCTGGCTCGTGTTCGTGAGCTGCTGGGTCGCGAGCTGCATACGCAAGCCAAATTGCGCCTTGAGCAGATCCGACAGCTCCTTGTTGAGCGCGGCCTGGTCTTTTTGGCGAAGTTCAGTTGCCTTCATCATTTACTCCTTAGGCGCCGAGCTGACGGACCACGAAGTTCGTCTTGAGCGGCAGCTTGGCTGCCGCCAGACGGAACGCTTCGCGCGCCAGTTCTTCGGAGACACCGTCCATTTCGTACAGCATCTTGCCCGGTTGAATTTCAGCGACGTAGTACTCAGGGTTACCCTTACCGTTACCCATACGCACTTCGGCCGGCTTTTGCGAAATCGGCTTGTCCGGGAAGATACGGATCCAGATCCGGCCGCCACGCTTGATGTGACGCGTCATTGCACGACGCGCCGCTTCGATTTGACGCGCGGTCAAACGGCCGCGACCGATAGCCTTCAGACCGTATTCACCGAACGACACCGCGTTGCCGCGCGTCGCCTTACCGGTGTTACGACCTTTCTGCTCTTTGCGATACTTTCTGCGTTTCGGTTGCAGCATCGTTATTCTCCAGTCTTCGCGTCACCGCCAGCGCGACGGGGTGCGCCACGACGCGCGCCGCCCGGAGCGCCTTCACCGTCACGGCGCGGACGGCGATCGCCACCCGGACGTGCGTTGCGGCGCGGACGCTTTTCTTCCGCCACTTCTTCCACGACCGGCGCTTCGTTGCGGCCCAGGGTATCGCCCTTGTAGACCCACACCTTCACGCCGATGATGCCGTACGTGGTCTTCGCTTCGGACGTCGCGTAGTCGATATCCGCACGCAGCGTATGGAGGGGCACGCGACCTTCGCGATACCACTCGGTACGAGCGATTTCGATACCGTTCAGACGACCCGCGCTCATGATCTTGATGCCTTGTGCACCAAGACGCATCGCGTTTTGCATCGCGCGCTTCATCGCACGGCGGAACATGATCCGGCGCTCGAGCTGCTGCGTGATGGAATCGGCGATCAGTTGCGCGTCCGTTTCCGGCTTGCGAATCTCTTCGATGTTGACGTGAACCGGAACGCCCATGCGCTTCTGCAGTTCAGCCTTCAGCGATTCGATGTCCTCGCCCTTCTTGCCGATGACAACGCCCGGACGCGAGCTGTAAATCGTGATGCGCGCGTTCTTCGCCGGACGCTCGATGACGACGCGACCAACCGAAGCGTTCTTCAGCTTCTTCTTCAGGTATTCACGAACACCGATGTCTTCCTGCAACATCGCCGCGAAATTGTTGTTGTTCGCATACCAGCGCGAAGCCCAATTGCGGCTGACGGCCAAACGGAAGCCAGTCGGATGAATTTTCTGTCCCATCGTTGGCTCCTTAATTCCCGACCGTCACAGTGATGTGACAGGATTGCTTCTCGATGCGGTTACCACGACCCTTTGCGCGTGCGGTGAAACGCTTCAGCGAAGCAGCCTTGTCGACGTAGATGCTCGTGATCTTGAGCTCGTCGATGTCGGCGCCTTCGTTGTGTTCCGCATTCGCGATCGCAGACAGCACGACCTTCTTGACGATACCCGCCGCCTTCTTCGGCGAGAACGTCAGGACGTTCAGCGCCTTGTCGACCGGCAAACCACGAATCTGGTCAGCCACAAGGCGCGTTTTCTGCGCCGAGATGCGGGCACCGCGATGAATTGCTTTCACTTCCATCTTGATTGCCCCTTATTTCTTGGCCTTCTTGTCGGCCGCGTGACCCTTGAACGTACGGGTCAGTGCGAACTCGCCAAGCTTGTGGCCGACCATGTTTTCCGTGACGTACACCGGAACGTGTTGGCGACCGTTGTGAACAGCGATCGTCAGACCGATGAAGTCCGGCAGAATCGTCGAACGACGCGACCAGGTCTTGATCGGCTTCTTGTCACGCGTCGATGCAGCCGCCTCAACCTTCTTCAGCAAATGAGCGTCGCAGAACGGACCTTTTTTAGCAGAACGTGTCATTGCCTACTCCTTAACGCTTGTGACGGCGCTGGACGATCATCGTCGTCGTGCGCTTGTTGCTGCGGGTGCGATAACCCTTCGTCGGCGTGCCCCACGGGCTCACCGGATCGCGACCTGCAGCCGTCTTACCTTCACCACCGCCGTGCGGGTGATCGACCGGGTTCATTGCAACACCACGCACCGTCGGACGGATACCGCGCCAGCGGTTCGCACCGGCCTTACCGATTTGACGGAGGCTGTGCTCTTCGTTGCCGACTTCACCGATCGTTGCGCGGCACTCGACGTGCACGCGGCGGATTTCGCCCGAACGCAGACGCACTTGAGCGTAGACGCCTTCGCGCGCCAGCAGCATTGCCGACGTACCAGCCGAACGCGCGATCTGCGCGCCCTTGCCCGGCAGCATTTCGATGCAGTGGATCGTGGTACCGACCGGGATATTGCGGATCGGCAGAGCGTTTCCTGCGCGGATCGGCGCTTCCGAACCGGACATCAGTTGCGCGCCGACCGCCACGCCCTTCGGCGCGATGATGTAGCGACGCTCGCCGTCTGCGTACAGAACCAGCGCGATGTTCGCGCTACGGTTCGGGTCGTACTCGAGACGTTCGACCTTTGCCGGAATGCCGTCCTTGTTGCGACGGAAATCGACGATACGGTAGTGCTGCTTGTGACCACCACCTTGGTGACGCGTGGTGATACGGCCGTTGTTGTTACGGCCCGCCGACTTGGATTGCGTGTCGAGCAGCGCTGCGTGCGGCTTGCCCTTGTGCAGATCCTTGTTGACGATCTTGACCATCGCGCGGCGACCCGGCGAGGTCGGCTTAACTTTCACGATTGCCATGATTACTTGGCCTCCGCTTCAAAGTTGATTTCCTGGCCGGGCTTCAGGCAGACGTACGCCTTCTTCACGTCCTTGCGCTTGCCATTGAAGCGGCCAAAGCGCTTTGCCTTGCCCTTCGTGACGAGCACGTTGACGGAATTGACTTCGACCTTGAACAGCAGCTCGACAGCAGCCTTGACTTCCTGCTTCGTGGCGTCCGGCGCGACTTCGAACACGACTTGTTCGTTCTTGTCGGCAACCAGCGTCGCCTTTTCGGAGATCACCGGCGCGAGCAGAACTTGCATCAAACGATGATCGTTTTTGCGAATCTCGCTCATGACAGCAACTCCTCGATCTGAGCGACCGCAGCCTTCGTGATCAGAACCTTCTTGAAGTAGATCAGCGAGAGCGGGTCGGCGTAACGCGGCTCGACAACCGCCACGTGGGCCAGGTTGCGCGACGCGAGGTACAGGTTTTCGTCGACCGTATCGGTGATGACCAACACGGAGTCGAGACCCATTGCCTTGAATTTTTCGGCCAGCAGCTTGGTCTTCGGGGCTTCGAGCACGAAGTCTTCGACCACGGCGATACGGCCTTCGCGAGCCAACTGCGAGAAAATCGAGCGGAGACCCGCGCGATGCATCTTCTTGTTGACCTTGTGCGAGAAGTTTTCTTCCGGCGAATTCGGGAAGATACGACCACCGCCGCGCCACAACGGGCTCGACGACATACCGGCACGAGCGCGGCCCGTACCTTTCTGACGCCACGGCTTCTTGGTGGTGTGCTTGACCTGCTCGCGGTCCTTCTGCGCGCGGTTGCCGCTACGTGCGTTCGCCTGATAAGCGACGACGACCTGGTGAATCAGGGCTTCGTTGTAATCGCGACCGAACACGACGTCCGATGCGTTCACGCCTGCGCCTTCCTGACCATTGGCATTCAGGAGCTTAAGTTCCATTATTTCGCTCCTTTCACAGCACGCGTCTTGACGGCCGGGGTCACGAAGACCTTGCCGCCCTTCGCACCCGGAACAGCACCGCGGACGAGCAGCAGATTGCGCTCAGCGTCGATGCGGGCGATTTCGAGATTCTGGACCGTGACGGTCTCGTCACCGAGGTGACCGGTCATGCGCTTGCCCGGGAACACGCGGCCCGGATCCTGCGCCATACCGATCGAACCCGGAACGTTGTGCGAACGCGAGTTACCGTGCGATGCGCGGCCCGAAGCGAAGTTGTAGCGCTTGATCGTACCGGCGTAGCCCTTACCGATCGACGTGCCTTGCACGTCAACTTTCTGGCCGACTTCGAAAATATCCGTACCGACGACGGCACCATTCGACAGTTCACCTGCCTTGGCCGCATCGATATGGAATTCCTTAAGGATTTCACCGGCTTGAACGCCGGCTTTGGCGAGGTGGCCCGCCAACGGCTTCGTCACGCGCGATGCGCGGCGAGTACCGAATGCAACCTGAACGGCGGTATAACCATCCGTTTCAACGGTCTTGATCTGCGTCACGCGGTTGTCCGACACGTCCAGCACGGTGACGGGGATCGAATCCCCCTCAGGCGTGAAGATACGGGTCATGCCAACCTTGCGACCTACGAGTCCAAGGCTCATCGTTTTCTCCATTCCCAACTGCGATTGGTCGGGGCTGATTTACAAATGCCGGCTTCGTTACGAGAAACTGGGTCGGCTATTCTTGCACCACTTTCTTGCACCACTTTCTTGCGCCTTTGCATGCGCATAGGCGCGAAAAGCCTTGGAGTATAACAAGGCTTTTCGAATCCTGCAAGCAATCAAAGACTTAGCTCCGTCTGGCACGCCAGCGGAGCTTTTGGACTTACTGCAGCTTGATTTCGACGTCGACGCCTGCCGGCAGGTCGAGCTTCATCAGCGCGTCGACGGTCTTGTCCGTCGGATCGACGATGTCCATCAGGCGCTGGTGGGTACGGATTTCGAGCTGGTCGCGCGACGTCTTGTTGACGTGCGGCGAACGCAGGATGTCAAAACGCTGAATACGCGTCGGCAGCGGCACCGGGCCACGAACGATCGCGCCAGTCCGCTTCGCCGTGTCGACGATCTCGGCTGCCGATTGATCGATCAGGCGATAGTCGAAAGCCTTCAGACGAATGCGGATTTTCTGGTTCTGCATGACGATTCCTTGAAAAGAGCGAGGCGGTATTGCACCGCACATTGGCAAAAGAGCGTGGGACTAAGCGCTCGCGGAGAGCGAACGCCCGGTCCCGGTCGATACTGCTACTGCTTTACTTCGAGTTCAATCGAGCAAGCCCGATATCTTACTCGATAATCTTCGCCACGACACCGGCGCCGACGGTACGGCCGCCTTCGCGGATTGCGAAGCGCAGACCTTCTTCCATGGCGATCGGAGCGATCAGCTTGACCGTGATCGACACGTTGTCGCCCGGCATCACCATTTCCTTGTCCTTCGGCAGCTCGATTGAGCCCGTCACGTCCGTCGTACGGAAGTAAAACTGCGGACGGTAGTTGTTGAAGAACGGCGTGTGACGGCCGCCTTCGTCCTTGCTCAGCACGTACACTTCAGCCGTAAAGTGCGTGTGCGGCGTGATCGAACCCGGCTTGGCCAGAACCTGGCCGCGCTCCACGTCTTCACGCTTCGTGCCGCGCAGCAGGATACCGACGTTGTCGCCTGCCTGACCTTGGTCGAGCAGCTTGCGGAACATTTCCACGCCCGTGCAGGTCGTCTTCACCGTCGGCTTGATACCGACGATCTCGATTTCCTCGCCGACCTTGACGATGCCGCGCTCGACGCGACCCGTCACCACCGTGCCGCGACCCGAGATCGAGAACACGTCTTCCACCGGCATCAGGAACGCGCCGTCAACTGCACGCTCCGGCGTCGGGATGTACGAATCCAGCGCGTCGGCCAGGTTCATGATCGCCACTTCGCCCAGCTCGCCCTTGTCGCCTTCCAGCGCCAGCTTGGCCGAACCCTTGATGATCGGGGTGTCGTCGCCCGGGAAGTCGTACTTCGACAGCAGTTCGCGCACTTCCATTTCGACGAGCTCGAGCAGCTCGGCGTCGTCCACCATGTCGCACTTGTTCAGGAACACGATGATGTACGGCACGCCAACCTGACGGGCCAGCAGGATGTGCTCACGCGTTTGCGGCATCGGGCCGTCAGCAGCCGAACACACCAGGATTGCGCCGTCCATCTGCGCGGCGCCCGTGATCATGTTCTTCACGTAGTCGGCGTGGCCCGGGCAGTCGACGTGTGCGTAGTGGCGGTTAGCCGTTTCGTACTCGACGTGCGCGGTGTTGATGGTAATACCGCGTGCCTTTTCTTCCGGCGCTGCGTCGATCTGGTCGTACGCCTTCGCTTCGCCGCCGAACTTCTGCGTGAGAACCGTCGTGATCGCTGCCGTCAGCGTGGTCTTGCCGTGGTCAACGTGACCGATCGTGCCCACGTTCACGTGCGGCTTGGTCCGCTCGAATTTACCTTTTGCCATGATTACCTTCGTTCAAAAGTTTGGTTATCGGTTTAAAGCTTGTGGCTTGCGCCGAATTACTTGCGGGAATTACTTACCCTTGGCGTTGATGATCGCGTCGGCGACGTTACGCGGAGCTTCAGCATAGTGCTTGAATTCCATCGTGTACGTTGCACGGCCTTGCGTCAGCGAACGCAGCGAGGTCGAGTAGCCGAACATTTCCGACAGCGGCACTTCGGCGCGGACGATCTTGCCGCCGCCAACCATGTCTTCCATGCCCTGGACGATACCGCGACGGCCCGACAAATCGCCCATCACGTTGCCCATGTAGTCTTCAGGCGTTTCGACTTCCACAGCCATCATCGGTTCGAGGATGACCGGGCTTGCCTTGCGCATTGCTTCCTTGAAGGCCATCGAACCGGCCATGCGGAACGCGTTTTCGTTCGAGTCGACGTCGTGGTACGAACCGAACGTCAGGTGAACCTTCACGTCCACAACCGGGAAGCCAGCCAGCACGCCCGACTTCAGCGTTTCCTGGATGCCCTTGTCCACTGCCGGGATGTATTCGCGCGGAATCACACCGCCCTTGATCTCGTCCAGGAACTCGTAGCCCTTGCCCTGCTCGTTCGGCTCGAGCGTGATGACCGCGTGACCGTACTGGCCGCGACCACCCGACTGCTTGACGAACTTGCCGTCGACGTCTGCCGCCGTCGTGCGGATCGTTTCGCGGTATGCAACCTGCGGCTTGCCGACGGTCGCTTCCACGTTGAATTCGCGCTTCATGCGGTCGACCAGAATTTCGAGGTGGAGCTCGCCCATGCCCGAAATGATGGTCTGGCCCGATTCTTCGTCCGTCTGGACGCGGAACGACGGGTCTTCCTGCGCGAGACGGTTCAGCGCCAGGCCCATCTTTTCCTGGTCAGCCTTCGTCTTCGGCTCGACTGCCTGCGAAATCACCGGTTCCGGGAAAATCATGCGTTCCAGAACGATCGGGTGCTGCGGATCGCACAGCGTGTCGCCCGTGGTCGCTTCCTTCAGGCCGACGGCCGCGGCGATGTCGCCCGCGCGAACTTCCTTGATTTCTTCGCGCTGGTTCGCGTGCATCTGCAGAATACGGCCCAGACGTTCCTTCTTGTCCTTGGTCGCGTTCAGCACGGTGTCACCCGAATTCACGACGCCCGAGTACACGCGGAAGAAGATCAGCTGACCGACGAACGGGTCCGTCATGATCTTGAACGCCAGCGACGAGAACTTCTCGTCGTCGGCTGCGCGACGCTCGGCCTTTTCACCGCTTTCGAGTTCGCCCGTAACCGGGGGAATGTCGACCGGCGACGGCAGGAAGTCGATCACGGCGTCGAGCATGCGCTGCACGCCCTTGTTCTTGAACGCGGTGCCGCACAGCATCGGCTGGATTTCGCACGCGATGGTCCGGTCGCGGATCGCCTTGACGATCTCCGCTTCGCTCAGCTCTTCGCCGCCGAGGTACTTTTCCATCAGCTCTTCGCTGGCTTCCGCAGCCGACTCGATCATCTTCTCGCGCCACTCGTTGCACGTGTCAACGAGTTCGGCCGGGATGTCGACGTAGTCGAACTTCGTGCCTTGCGATGCTTCGTCCCAAATGATCGCTTTCATCTTCAGGAGGTCGACGACGCCCTTGAAGTTTTCTTCGGCGCCGATCGGCACGACGACGGGAACCGGGTTCGCCTTCAGGCGGTTCTTCAGTTGGTCATAGACCTTGAAGAAGTTCGCGCCGGTACGGTCCATCTTGTTGACGAACGCGAGACGGGGAACCTTGTACTTGTTCGCCTGGCGCCACACGGTTTCCGACTGCGGCTGAACGCCGCCCACTGCGCAGTAGACCATGCACGCGCCGTCGAGAACGCGCATCGAGCGTTCCACTTCGATCGTGAAGTCGACGTGTCCCGGCGTGTCGATGATGTTGATGCGGTGCTCGGGGTAGTTGCCGCCCATGCCCTTCCAGAAGGCCGTGGTAGCAGCCGACGTGATGGTGATGCCGCGCTCCTGCTCCTGCTCCATCCAGTCCATCGTTGCTGCGCCGTCGTGAACTTCACCGATCTTGTGGTTCACGCCCGTGTAGAACAGGATGCGCTCGGTCGTCGTCGTCTTGCCGGCGTCGATGTGAGCGCTAATACCGATATTGCGGTAGCGCTCGATAGGTGTCTTGCGAGCCACTTTGGATCCTTTTTCGGTCGACGCGCCGGCGAAATACCGGCCGCGTCCTAACACAAACGGGCGAGGCGCCAAAACTAGCGCACCCGCCCTGATTTTCCGTTTGCCCGGTGAGCGGGAGCTTAGAAACGGAAGTGCGAGAATGCCTTGTTGGCTTCTGCCATGCGGTGAACTTCGTCGCGCTTCTTCATTGCGCCACCACGGCCTTCAGCCGCTTCCTGCAGTTCACCTGCGAGACGCAGGGCCATCGACTTTTCGCTGCGCTTCTTCGCGGCTTCACGCAACCAACGCATCGCCAATGCCATACGACGCGAGGGACGCACTTCGACCGGAACCTGATAGTTCGCACCACCAACGCGACGGCTCTTCACTTCGACCACCGGCTTCACGTTGTTGAGCGCAACCGTGAACACTTCCAGCGGGTCCTTGCCACCCTTGGTCTGGATCTGTTCAAAAGCGCCGTACACGATACGCTCGGCAACCGACTTCTTGCCGGAGAGCATCAGCACGTTCATGAACTTGGCTACATCTACGTTGCCGAACTTCGGATCCGGCAACACTTCCCGCTTGGGGACTTCGCGACGACGCGGCATGATTCTTCCTTTACTTTTTCAGTTGGAGCGATTCCCCGCTCCGCGGCCACCAACTAACCCGATCCATCTATTCGACTAAACCAGCTTGGCCGGGTGACCACTTACTCGATAGCACCGGCACTTCCGGCACCACCGCCTTTACCGCCTTGCGGCGACCTTGATTCGTTACTTCCGACCGGCGACTTACTTGCCAGCCTTAGCGCGCTTCGCACCGTACTTCGAGCGAGCTTGCTTACGGTCCTTGACGCCCTGGGTATCCAGCGAGCCGCGAACCATGTGGTAACGCACACCCGGCAAGTCCTTCACACGGCCGCCGCGGATCAGCACGACCGAGTGCTCTTGCAGGTTGTGGCCTTCACCGCCGATGTACGAAATGACTTCGAAGCCGTTGGTCAGGCGAACCTTGGCGACCTTACGGAGTGCCGAGTTCGGCTTCTTCGGCGTCGTCGTGTACACGCGGGTGCACACGCCGCGACGCTGCGGGCAGTCCTGCAGGGCCGGCGACTTGCTCTTCGTCGTTTCCGACGCGCGGCCTTTGCGAACCAGTTGATTGATGGTTGGCATTGTCTAATCCTAAAAATGAACAAAATCCACGCAATTCGATCGGGCAAAGCGAAAAGAATTGCGTGTTTAGCGATCTCGCCGACGATTCCCGCGCTTCGCATCCGGCACTAGGCCAGATCCGAAGACGGACCAATGACGAGAACCAAGCATGATATTCTGAAAATCGCAATCGGGTCAATACGTTGCGACGATTTCGATGGATTTTCGAGCGACGAATCTCAATCCGAACCGACGACGTCGAGCAGTTCGTCGCCGAAACGCTCCAGTTTGCGCACGCCGATGCCGGGAATATGGCGCAAGTCGTCGATCGTATCGGGGTCGCTGCGCGCGATTTCGGCGAGCGTCGCGTCGTGGAAGATGACGTAGGCGGGCACGCCGTCGCTCTTTGCGGTTTCCGCGCGCCAGGTCCGCAAGCGCTCCCAGCGCGACTTCTCGCGCGGTGACATGCCTGCGGTCGGATCCGCGCGTTCGCCCGTGCGGCTCGACGACTGCCGCGCGCGCGTCGGCTTCACGTATTTGCGCAGCGTGACGCGCTCTTCGCCCTTGAGTACTGGCTTGCTGGCATCCGTCAGAACGAGCGCGCCGAAGCCGTCGTGATCGACTGCGAGATAGCCGAACGCCACCAATTGCCGGAACACTGCGCGCCACTCGGGCTCGGACAGCGCCGCGCCGACGCCAAACGTCGAAATTTTCTCGTGGCCGCGTTGCAGGACCTTTTCGCTGCGCGTGCCGCGCAGAATGTCGATCAGGTGCCCGGCACCGAAATGGAATCCGCTCGCCCGCTGTGCGCGATACACGCACGACAGCGCCATCTGCGCCTCGCGAGTGGCATCGAAGGACGCGGGCGGCTCGATGCACGTATCGCAATTGCCGCACGGCGTGCTCGTCTCGCCGAAGTACGCGAGCAAACGCACGCGGCGGCACGTGGCCGCCTCGCAAAGTCCAAGCAGTGCATCGAGCTTGCCGGTCTGCACCCGCTTGTGGGCGTCGTCGGCGTCGGATTCGTCGATCATCTTCCGCTGCTGCACGACGTCGCCCAATCCGTAAGCCATCCACGCGTTCGCCGGCAAGCCGTCGCGGCCCGCGCGTCCGGTTTCCTGGTAGTAGCCCTCGACGCTCTTCGGCAAATCCAGATGCGCGACGAAGCGCACGTCCGGCTTGTCGATGCCCATGCCGAACGCGATGGTCGCGCACATGACGATGCCTTCCTCGCGCTGGAACATCTCCTGATGCTTCTGGCGCGTCTCGAACTCCATGCCCGCGTGATACGGCAACGCGCGGATGCCCTGGCCCTTCAGCCAGTCCGCGGTTTCCTCGACTTTGCGGCGCGACAGACAATAGACGACGCCCGCATCGGTGGTGCCGTCCTTGTTCGTATGCTCCGCGCGGATGAAATCGAGCAGCTGCGAGCGCGCATTGTCCTTCTCGACGATCCGATAACGAATGTTCGGCCGATCGAAGCTCGAAACGAAGATGCGCGCGTCGTCGAGCGCGAGGCGATGCACGATTTCGTCGCGCGTGATCGCATCGGCGGTCGCGGTGAGCGCGATGCGCGGCACATCGGGAAACCGCTCGTGCAGCACGGAAAGCTGAATGTATTCAGGGCGGAAATCGTGCCCCCATTGCGAAACGCAATGTGCCTCGTCGATCGCGAAAAGACCGACCGGCGCGCTGTCGAGGAGATCGAGAAAGCGCGGTGTCATCAGGCGTTCAGGCGCGACATACAGCAAGTCGATCTCGCCGTTGCGCAGGGCGCGCTCGGTCGCGGCTGCTTCGGCGCCGGACAACGTGGAATTGAGATACGCGGCGCGCACGCCCACCTCGGTCAGCGCGGCGACCTGATCCTGCATCAACGCGATGAGAGGCGACACGACGATGCCCGCCCCGAAACCCGCCTCGCGCCGTACCAGCGACGGTATCTGATAGCACAGCGACTTGCCGCCGCCGGTGGGCATCAGCACGAGGGAATCGCCGCCGTTCGCGACATGCTCGACGATCTCCGCCTGTTGTCCGCGAAATGCGGGATAGCCGAAGATTTCGTTGAGTATTTCGAGCGACCGGGACATGTGGAAAAGCGCGCACTGCGACGTGGGAGATAACGAATTCTACCAACGCATTAGCGCGTGAAACCGGCGTTAGCCATTCGGACGATGCCGGCAGCGAAACGTGCAGACGAAAAAAAAACCGCCCAGCCGAAGCTGAGCGGTTCATCGATGCTACTAGCGAGAGACGCTTACTCGTTGGTGTGCGGCTGCTGCTCCGCCGCCGGCGTTTCTGGCGTACCGAAGTCGAAAGCCTCTTCGGCCGCGATCTGGTCGAAACGCTCGCGATCCGACGATTCCTTCGCCTTGCGCGCCTTGTGGAACGCGAGACCCGTACCGGCCGGAATCAGACGGCCGACGATCACGTTTTCCTTCAGGCCACGCAGATCGTCGCGCTTGCCCATGATCGCCGCTTCGGTCAGCACGCGGGTCGTTTCCTGGAACGACGCCGCCGAGATGAACGAATCGGTCGACAGCGATGCCTTCGTGATACCGAGCAGCACGTTGTCGTACGTCGCCGGACGCTTGTCTTCCGCGATCATCTTGTCGTTCTCGTCGAGCATGTCCGAACGCTCGACTTGTTCGCCAGGAATGAAACGCGTATCGCCGTTGTCGACGATCTGCACGCGGCGCAGCATCTGACGCACGATCACTTCGATGTGCTTGTCGTTGATCTTCACGCCCTGCAGACGGTACACGTCCTGCACTTCGTCCACGATGTAGCGCGACAACGCCTCGATACCCTGCAGACGCAGGATGTCGTGCGGATCGGCAGGACCGTCGACGATCATTTCGCCCTTGTTGACGACCTGACCGTCGTGCACCAGCACCTGCTTTTCCTTCGCGATCAGGAACTCGTGCTGATTGCCCTCGAGGTCCGTGATGACGAGACGCTGCTTGCCCTTCGTGTCCTTGCCGAACGACGTCGTGCCCGTGACTTCCGCCAGAATGCCGGCGTCCTTCGGCGAGCGCGCTTCGAACAGCTCGGCCACGCGCGGCAGACCACCGGTAATGTCACGCGTCTTCTGCGCTTCAACCGGGATACGCGCCAGCACTTCACCGACCTGCACCTGCTGACCATCCTTCACGGTGATCAGTGCGCCGACCTGGAAGCCGATCTGCACCGAATGCTCGGTGTTCGGGATCTTCACTTCCTCGCCGTTCGCGTCGAGCAGCTTCACCTGCGGACGCACGCTCTTGCCAGCCTGCGAGCCACGGCGCTTCGCGTCGATCACGACCAGGGTCGAAAGACCGGTCACGTCGTCGATCTGCTTCGCGACCGTCACGCCTTCCTCGACGTTCTCGAACTTCACCGTACCGCCCCACTCGGTGATGATCGGACGCGTCAGCGGATCCCATTGAGCCAGTTGCGTACCGGCCTTGATCGCAGCGCCGTCGAGTTGCAGCAGCGTTGCGCCGTACGGAATCTTGTGACGCTCACGCTCGCGACCGAAGTCGTCCGCGATGATCGCCTCGCCGGAACGCGAAATGACGACCTGCTCGCCCTTCGCGTTGGTGACGTAACGCATCGTGGCCGTGAAGCGCAGCGTACCGTTGCTCTTCGCTTCCACCGTCGAAGCCACCGCCGCACGCGATGCCGCACCACCGATGTGGAACGTACGCATCGTCAGCTGCGTGCCCGGCTCGCCGATCGACTGAGCAGCGATCACACCGACTGCCTCACCGACGTTCACGCGCGAACCGCGGCCCAGGTCGCGGCCGTAGCACGCGGCGCACAGGCCATAACGCGTCTCGCAGGTGAGCGGCGTGCGCACGCGCACTTCGTCGATGCCGAGGCGCTCGATTTCCTCCACCGCATCTTCGTCGAGCAGATCGCCCGAAGCGTAGATCGTTTCCTGCGTTTCCGGATTGACGACGTCCGCCACCGCGACGCGACCGAGAATACGGTCACGCAGCGCTTCGACGACTTCACCGCCTTCGACCAACGCCTTCATCGCCACGCCGTTCGACGTGCCGCAATCGTCTTCGACGACGACCAGATCCTGCGTCACGTCGACGAGACGACGCGTCAGGTAACCCGAGTTCGCGGTCTTCAACGCCGTGTCCGCCAGACCCTTACGAGCGCCGTGCGTCGAGATGAAGTACTGCAACACGTTCAGGCCTTCGCGGAAGTTCGCGGTAATCGGCGTCTCGATGATCGAGCCGTCCGGCTTCGCCATCAGGCCGCGCATACCGGCGAGCTGACGAATCTGCACCGCGGAACCACGCGCGCCCGAGTCGGCCATCATGTAGATGGAGTTGAACGACTCCTGCTTCGTTTCGTTGCCGTCGCGATCGACCACCGGCTCCGTTGCGAGCTGCTCCATCATCGCCTTGCCGACCGCTTCCGACGTTGCCGACCAGATGTCGACCACGTTGTTGTAGCGCTCCTGCGCGGTGACGAGACCCGACATGTACTGACGGTCGTATTCCTTCACCTTCTTCGCGGCGTCGCCGACGATGGTTTCCTTCTGCGGCGGCACGAGCATGTCGTCGACGCAAATCGAGATACCGGCGCGCGTTGCGAGACGGAAGCCCATTTGCATCAGCTGGTCGGCGAAGATCACCGTTTCGCGCAGACCGCACTTGCGGAACGCCGTGTTGATCAGTTGCGAAATCTGCTTCTTCTTCAGCGGCTTGTTCAGCACCGTGAACGGCAGGCCCGGCGGCAGAATCTCCGACAGGATCGAACGGCCGACGGTCGTCGCGTACAGCGAGATCTTCGGCACGAACTTCGGCGCACCTTCACTCTGGTCTTCGTTCGCCACCATTTCGGTGATACGCACGTTGACGCGCGATGCCAATTCGACTTCCTTGTTCTCGTACGCGCGGATCACTTCCGACACGCCCGTGAACGTCATGCCTTCGCCCTTGCCGTTGATCGCTTCGCGCGACGCGTAGTACAGGCCCAGCACGATATCCTGCGACGGCACGATCGACGGATCGCCGTTGGCCGGGAACAGGACGTTGTTCGACGCCAGCATCAGCGTGCGCGCTTCCATCTGCGCTTCGAGCGACAGCGGAACGTGCACGGCCATCTGGTCGCCGTCGAAGTCGGCGTTGAACGCCGCGCAAACGAGCGGATGCAGCTGGATCGCCTTACCTTCGATCAGCACCGGCTCGAAAGCCTGAATGCCGAGACGGTGAAGAGTAGGCGCGCGGTTCAGCATCACCGGATGCTCGCGAATGACTTCTTCGAGAATGTCCCACACGACCGGCGTCTGGTTCTCGACTTCCTTCTTCGCGGCCTTGATGGTCGTCGCGACGCCCATCACTTCCAGCTTGTTGAAGATGAACGGCTTGAACAGTTCGAGCGCCATCAGCTTCGGCAGACCGCACTGATGCAGCTTGAGCGTCGGGCCGACCACGATCACCGAACGGCCCGAATAGTCCACACGCTTACCGAGCAGGTTCTGACGGAAACGACCGCCCTTACCCTTGATCATGTCAGCGAGCGACTTCAGCGGACGCTTGTTCGCGCCGGTCATCGCCTTGCCGCGACGGCCGTTGTCGAGCAGCGAATCGACGGCTTCCTGCAGCATCCGCTTTTCGTTGCGGACGATGATTTCAGGCGCCTTCAGTTCGAGCAGACGCTTCAACCGGTTGTTACGGTTGATGACGCGGCGATACAGGTCGTTCAGGTCCGACGTCGCGAAACGGCCGCCGTCCAGCGGCACGAGCGGACGCAGTTCCGGCGGCAGCACCGGCAGCACGTCGAGCACCATCCAGTCAGGCTTGATGCCCGAACGCTGGAAAGCCTCGAGCACTTTCAGGCGCTTCGCGTACTTCTTGATCTTCGCTTCGGAACCGGTGTTCTTCAGTTCCGTGCGCAGCGTCTCGACCTGTTCGTCGATGTTGATCGCGCGCAGCAGTTCGCGCACGCCTTCCGCGCCCATTTCGGCACGGAACTCGTCACCGTACTCTTCGACCTTGTTGTAGTAATCCTCTTCGGTCATGATCTGCCGCGCTTTCAGCGGCGTCATGCCCGGATCGATCACCACATATGCTTCGAAGTACAGCACGCGCTCGATGTCGCGCAGCGTCATGTCGAGCACCATGCCCAGACGCGACGGCAGCGACTTCAGGAACCAGATGTGCGCGACCGGCGAGGCCAGTTCGATGTGGCCCATCCGTTCGCGGCGCACCTTGGCCAGCGTCACTTCGACGCCGCACTTCTCGCAGATCACGCCGCGATGCTTCAGGCGCTTGTACTTGCCGCACAGGCATTCGTAGTCCTTGATCGGACCAAAAATCTTCGCGCAGAACAGACCATCCCGCTCCGGCTTGAACGTGCGGTAATTGATGGTCTCCGGCTTCTTCACTTCGCCGAACGACCAAGAACGAATCTTGTCGGGCGACGCGAGGCCGATCTTGATCGCATCAAAAACTTCTTCTTGTTGGACTTGCTTGAATAGATCGAGCAGAGCTTTCATTGCTTTCTCTCCGTAGTCCGATTAGTTGCGGTCCAGATCGATATCAATACCGAGCGAGCGGATTTCCTTCACCAACACGTTGAAGGATTCCGGCATGCCCGCGTCGATGACGTGATCGCCCTTGACGAGGTTCTCATAAACCTTCGTCCGGCCCGTCACGTCGTCCGACTTGACCGTCAGCATTTCTTGCAGCACATACGACGCGCCATACGCCTCGAGTGCCCACACTTCCATCTCACCGAAGCGCTGACCACCGAACTGCGCCTTACCACCCAGCGGCTGCTGCGTGACGAGCGAGTACGGACCGGTCGAACGTGCGTGCATCTTGTCGTCGACCAAGTGGTGCAGCTTCAGGTAGTGCATGTAGCCGACCGTGACCGTGCGCTCGAATGCTTCGCCGGTGCGGCCGTCGTACAGCGTGACCTGGTTCTTCGACGGCGTCATGCCGAGATTCGTGGCGATGTCGTCCGGGAACGCCAGATCGAGCGCACGCGTCATTTCGTGTTCCGTCGCGCCGTCGAACACCGGCGTCGCGAACGGCACACCTTCGCGCAGGTTCTTCGCGAGTTCGAGGATCTCGTCGTCGGAGAACTTGTCCAGCTCTTCCTGACGGCCCGACTCGTTATAGATCTGCGTGAGGAACTGACGCATTTCTTCGATCTTCGCCTGACGCTGCATCATCTCGCCGATGCGCCAGCCGAGACCCTTCGCGGCCCAGCCGAGGTGCACTTCGAGAATCTGACCCACGTTCATCCGCGACGGCACGCCGAGCGGGTTCAGCACGACGTCGGCCGGACGGCCATCGGCCATGTACGGCATGTCTTCGATCGGCACGATCTTCGACACGACACCCTTGTTACCGTGACGACCCGCCATCTTGTCGCCAGGCTGCAGGCGACGCTTCACGGCGAGATACACCTTGACCATCTTCAGCACGCCCGGCGGCAGTTCGTCGCCTTGCGTGAGCTTCTTGCGCTTCTCTTCGAACGCGAGATCGAACTGGTGACGCTTCTGCTCGATCGAGTCCTTGATCGCTTCCAGCTGTGCCGCGGCTTCTTCGTCCGCGAGGCGGATGTCGAACCAGTGGTAGTGATCGAGATCTTCGAGGTACGCGAGGTCGATCTTCGTGCCCTTCGCGAGCTTCTTCGGACCGCCATTCGCGACCTTGCCGTTCAGCATGCGGGCGAGACGCGAGAACGCGTCGCCTTCCACGATGCGCAGCTGGTCGTTCAAATCGAGGCGATAACGCTTCAGTTCGTCGTCGATGATCTGTTGCGCGCGCTTGTCACGCGTGATGCCTTCGCGCGTGAACACTTGCACGTCGATGACCGTACCGCTCATGCCCGAGGGCACGCGCAGCGACGTATCCTTCACGTCCGATGCCTTCTCGCCGAAGATCGCGCGCAGCAGCTTTTCTTCCGGCGTCAGTTGGGTTTCGCCCTTCGGCGTGACCTTGCCGACCAGCACGTCGCCCGCCTCGACTTCCGCGCCGATGTACACGATGCCCGACTCATCGAGACGGCCAAGCTGCACTTCCGCGAGGTTCGAGATATCGCGCGTGATTTCTTCCGGTCCGAGCTTCGTGTCGCGAGCAACGACATTCAGTTCTTCGATGTGGATCGACGTATAGCGATCGTCCGCAACGACCTTCTCCGAGATCAGAATCGAGTCTTCGAAGTTGTAGCCGTTCCACGGCATGAACGCGACCAGCATGTTCTGGCCGAGCGCGAGCTCGCCCAAATCCGTCGATGCACCGTCAGCCAGCACGTCGCCGCGCGCAACCTTGTCGCCGACCTTCGCGATCGGACGCTGGTTGATGTTCGTGTTCTGGTTCGAACGCGTGTACTTGATCAGGTTGTAGATGTCCACGCCGACGTCGCCGGCGACGGCTTCATCGTCGTTCACGCGAATCACGATACGGCCCGCGTCGACGTAATCCACCACGCCACCGCGCAGCGCCTGAACCGTCGTGCCCGAGTCGACCGCGACCGTGCGCTCGATGCCCGTACCGACGACCGGCTTTTCCGGACGCAGGCAAGGCACGGCCTGACGCTGCATGTTCGAACCCATCAACGCGCGGTTCGCGTCGTCGTGCTCGAGGAACGGGATCAGCGATGCAGCCACCGACACGATCTGCGACGGCGCCACGTCCATGTACTGGATGCGGTCCGGCGTGACCATCAGCGTTTCGCCCGCTTCACGCGACGACACGAGTTCGTCGGTCAGCGTGCCGTCTTCGCTCACGGCGGCATTCGCCTGCGCGATCACGTAGCGGCCTTCTTCGATCGCCGACAGATAGTCGATCTGATCCGTCACCTTGCTGTCCACGACCTTGCGGTACGGCGTTTCGAGGAAGCCGTACTCGTTGAGGTGCGCGTACAGAGCGAGCGAGTTGATCAGACCGATGTTCGGACCTTCCGGTGTTTCGATCGGGCACACACGGCCGTAGTGCGTCGGATGCACGTCGCGGACTTCGAAGCCCGCGCGCTCGCGCGTCAGACCGCCCGGGCCCAGTGCGGAAACGCGACGCTTGTGCGTGATTTCCGACAGCGGGTTGGTCTGGTCCATGAACTGCGAGAGCTGCGACGAACCGAAGAACTCGCGAATCGCCGACGAAATCGGCTTCGAGTTGATCAGGTCGTGCGGCATCAGGTTTTCGCTTTCGGCCTGGCCGAGGCGTTCCTTCACAGCCCGTTCGACGCGCACGAGACCCGCGCGAAACTGGTTCTCCGCGAGCTCGCCGACGCAACGCACGCGACGATTGCCGAGGTGGTCGATATCGTCCACTTCGCCCTTGCCGTTACGCAGCTCGACGAGGATCTTGATGGTCGCGAGGATGTCGTCGTCCTGCAGCGTCATCGGTCCGATGATTTCGTCACGGCCGACGCGGCGGTTGAACTTCATGCGGCCGACCTTCGACAGGTCGTACGCGTCTTCGCTGTAGAACAGACGGTTGAACAGCGCCTCGACCGCTTCTTCGGTCGGCGGCTCGCCCGGGCGCATCATGCGGTAGATCGCGATGCGCGCGGCCATCTTGTCGGCAGTTTCGTCGATACGCAGCGTCGACGAAATGTACGGACCCTGATCCAGATCGTTCGTGTAGAGCGTCTGAATGTCCTTGACCTTCGCTTCGCGCAGCTTCTCGAGAACCGTTTCCGTGATTTCTTCGTTGGCGTTCGCGATCACTTCGCCCGTTTCGGGGTCGATCACGTTCTTCGCCAGCACGCGGCCGAGCAGGTATTCCTCCGGCACCGAGATGAACTTCGTCTTGGCGTTTTCGAGGTCGCGAATGTGCTTCGCGTTGATCCGCTTGTCCTTCGTGACGATGACGTTGCCATCGCGATCCTGGATGTCGAAGCGCGCGACTTCGCCGCGCAGACGCTCAGGCACGAATTCCATTTGCGCGCCTTCGCTCATCAGCGCGAAGTTGTCGAACACGAAGAAGTTCGCGAGGATCTGCTCCGGCGACATGCCGATAGCCTTCAGCAGGATCGTGACCGGCATCTTGCGGCGACGGTCGACGCGGAAGTACAGCACGTCCTTCGGATCGAATTCGAAGTCGAGCCACGAGCCACGATAGGGAATGATACGAGCCGAGAACAGCAGCTTGCCGGAGCTGTGCGTCTTGCCCTTGTCGTGCTCGAAGAAGACACCAGGCGAACGGTGGAGCTGCGACACGATCACGCGCTCGGTACCGTTGATGACGAAGGAACCCGTCGGCGTCATGAGCGGAATTTCGCCCATGTACACTTCCTGCTCCTTCACTTCCTTGACGACCGGCTTGCTCGGCGATTCCTTGTCGAGCAGAACCAGGCGCACTTTCGCGCGCAGCGCCGAGCAGTACGTCAGACCGCGCTGCTGGCATTCCTTGATGTTGAACGCGGGCGGCGACAGCATGTAGCTGACGAACTCGAGACGCGCGAAACCGTTGTGCGAGACGATCGGGAAAACAGAGCTGAACGCAGCCTGCAAGCCTTCGGACTTGCGCTGCGAGGAAGACGTGTCCGCTTGCAGAAACGTCTGGAATGATTCAAGCTGGGTCGCCAGCAAAAAGGGAACTTGGTGAACGATGGGGCGCTTCGCGAAACTCTTGCGAATACGCTTCTTCTCGGTGAAGGAATATTGCATACGATCTCCGAATCACGGCGGGCGTTACCGAGGCGGGATACCTCGATGCCACAGCCCGGTGTTCACCGACTGAGACCCGCGCAACTGTCCGGGGAGGACGCGCGAATCTAGAAGCTTGGTGGTTGGCCGCTACCAACCGCTGGCTGACGGCAGCGGATGCCTGTGTTTCCCGCTACCCGACCAAACTTGCCTTCTGCAGTCGCTTCAGAAGACAAAGAGAACAATCGGAAAATTCTGCGGCTCCGACCGTTATCTTTGGCTTCTGTGGAGACATTTATGCTTGCTGACCAGCATACAAACTGCGTCCCCACAAAGCACAAAAAGGCCGGCGGTGAAAAACCGCCAGCCTTCGCATAGCGCAATGAAACTTACTTGATTTCAGCCTTCGCGCCAGCGTCTTCCAGCTTCTTCTTGGCTTCTTCAGCAGCAGCCTTGGGCACCGCTTCCTTGATGGGCTTCGGTGCGCCGTCAACCAGATCCTTCGCTTCCTTCAGGCCGAGACCCGTCAGTTCACGAACAGCCTTAATGACGGAAACCTTGTTCGCGCCTGCTTCGAGCAGGTTCACGGTGAACTCCGTCTGCTCTTCAGCAGCAGCAGCGGCGCCACCGGCACCTGCGGGGCCAGCAACTGCGACAGCAGCAGCCGACACGCCAAACTTCTCTTCGAACGCCTTGACCAGTTCGTTCAGTTCCAGCACCGACATCGAGCCAACGGCTTCGAGGATGTCTTCTTTTGCGATTGCCATGTGAAATACTCCTAGATTGAATTCGGATCGAGCTAGCGATCTAGCTTTGCCTAACTTAAGCGACTAGCGCCCAAGCGCGGTCGTTACGCAGCTTCGCCCTGCTTCTTTTCAGCCAGCGCGGCCAGAGCGCGCGCAAAGCCGGAAACAGGTGCCTGCATGACGAACAGCAACTTGGAGAGCAGTTCTTCGCGGCTCGGGATGTTGGCCAGCGCTTGCACGCCTGCCTTGTCCATCACGTTGCCTTCGTAGGAACCAGCCTTGATGATCAACTTGTCATTGCTCTTGCCGAAGTCGTTGACGACCTTGGCAGCGGCAATGGCATCTTCCGAGATGCCGTAGATCAGAGGACCGGTCATCTGCTCAGCCAGCGGAGCGAACGGCGTACCTTCGACGGCGCGACGCGCCAGCGTGTTCTTCAACACGCGCAGATACACCTGTTGCTCACGCGCTTTCGCGCGCAGCTTGGTCAGATCGCCAACCGTGATCCCACGATACTCAGCGAGCACCATCGTCTGAGCCTTCGCGACTTGCGCGGCGACTTCAGCGACGACTGCCTGCTTATCTTCTTTGTTCAGTGGCACGGTTAAACCTCCAGATTCGATGCACTCGGGCGAACTACCCTCATGCACCACGTTCAACAACGGCGTCCGACTGTTAGGAGTATTTCGATCGATTGGTGAGACGTCTCACGACGCTCGATAACCGACTTCAACCACTGCAAAACTGTTTCGGGTTCGCCATCTGCGTTGGCTTGAATTAAGGCAATGCCTGCCTGCTGCACCGCCACCAACGGTCTTTGACAACCGGTTGCTCAATCGAAACTGCAATCTTGCAACCGCCCAAAGCCCATATGAAGCGCGGTCACCTGACCGCGCTCGAAATTCTTACTGTTGCGCCAGCGTGGCTTGATCCACGCGAACGCCGACACCCATCGTGCTCGACACAGCGATCTTGCGCAGGTACACGCCCTTGCTGGTCGCCGGCTTCGCCTTTTGCAGCGCTTCGATCAGCGCCGACAGGTTCTGACGCAGCGATGCCGGCTCGAACGATGCGCGACCGATCGTGCCGTGGATGATACCGGCCTTGTCGACGCGGAACTGAACCTGACCCGCCTTCGCGTTCTTGACCGCTTGAGCGACGTCCGGCGTAACCGTACCGACCTTCGGGTTCGGCATCAGACCACGCGGACCGAGGATCTGACCCAGCGTACCGACGACACGCATCGTGTCCGGCGAAGCGATCACGACGTCGAAATTCAGATTGCCGGCCTTGACTTGCTCGGCCAGGTCTTCCATGCCGACCACGTCTGCGCCAGCTGCGCGAGCCTGTTCAGCCTTGTCGCCTTGCGCGAACACTGCGACGCGAACCGACTTGCCGGTACCAGCCGGCAGAACCACGGAGCCGCGAACCACCTGATCCGACTTCTTCGCGTCGATGCCGAGCTGCACTGCAACGTCGATCGACTCGTCGAACTTGGCGCTCGCGCATTCCTTCACGAGAGCCAGCGCGTCGTCGATCGCGTACAGCTTCTGACGATCAACCTTGTTCGCAAATGCCTGAAGGCGCTTAGAAAGCTTAGCCATTTACACGCCCTCCACAGTGATGCCCATCGAACGCGCGCTGCCGGCGATCGTACGCACGGCTGCATCCAGATCAGCTGCCGTAAGATCCGGCATCTTGGTCTTCGCGATTTCTTCCGCTTGAGCGCGGGTGATGTTGCCGACCTTGTCGGTGTGCGGCTTGCTCGAACCCTTCTGCACTGCGGCCGCCTTCTTGATCAGAACGGTAGCCGGCGGCGTCTTCATGATGAAGGTGAAGCTCTTGTCCGCGAATGCCGTAATGACGACCGGCACCGGCAGACCCGGCTCCATACCCTGAGTCTGCGCGTTGAACGCCTTGCAGAACTCCATGATGTTCAGGCCACGCTGGCCCAGTGCCGGACCGACCGGCGGCGACGGGTTGGCTTTACCTGCAGGAATCTGCAGCTTGATAAAGCCGATGATTTTCTTTGCCATGTTGAAAACCTCTGCTGAACGCGTGAGCGTTCGGTGAGTGATAGCGCGCGTTCGACGTTGCCGACTACTGACGCTCCTCAACGGTCATGACGCGGACCGTAAGCGCGAATCGCGCGATGGCCCGGAAGCCACGCGCGATGTATTCGATTAAAGCTTCTCGACCTGACCGAACTCGAGTTCGACCGGCGTCGAACGCCCGAAAATCGTGACAGAAACACGCACTCGGGACTTTTCGTAATTCACTTCTTCGACGTTGCCATTAAAGTCGGTGAACGGACCTTCCTTCACGCGGACCATCTCGCCGACTTCGAAGAGCGTCTTCGGCCGCGGCTTCTCGACGCCTTCCTGCATCTGCGACATGATCTTTTCGACTTCACGTGGCGAGATGGGACTCGGGCGATTGCGCGCACCACCAACGAAACCGGTTACTTTGGCCGTGTTCTTGACCAGATGCCACGTTTCGTCCGTCATTTCCATTTCGACCAGGACGTAACCCGGGAAGAAACGACGCTCGGTGACCGATTTGTGGCCGCCCTTTACTTCAACAACTTCTTCGGTCGGGACAAGAATCTGACCGAATTGATTTTGCATGCCTGCGCGCTCGATGCGCTCCTGAAGCGCACGTTGCACGCTCTTCTCCATGCCGGAGTAGGCGTGCACCACATACCAACGCTTTCCACTCGGGGATGTCGGAGTATCGCTCATATCATTTCCAACCCAGAATCGCCGAGAAAATCACCCATTCGATCGACTTATCGCTAAGCCAAAGGAAGATGGCCATGATCAGAACAAACGCGAAGACCACCAGGGTCGTTTGCGTGGCCTCTTTGCGAGTCGGCCAGACAACCTTGCGGACTTCCTTGTACGAGTCTTTGGCAAAAGCGATGAAACCCTTGCCCGGCGCAGAGAGCAGACCGACTGCGACACCCGCGATGACACCAACAGCAAGCGCTGCGCCGCGGACGTACCATTCTTGGCCCGAGAGCCAGAAGAATCCAACGAACCCGGCCAAGACCAACAATACGCCCGCCACCAACATCAACTTGTCGCCGGAAGTATTTACAGTTTCGACGGAAGGATTCGCCATAACACCTTAAACAGCGCCACTTGGCGCGAGAATTTTGGCAGGGGCAGAGGGAATCGAACCCCCAACCTTCGGTTTTGGAGACCGACGCTCTGCCAGTTGAGCTATACCCCTAAACCACTTGGGGTCGACGGACATTGCCGACCCCGAAACCACTAACTACCGAGAAGATTTCTGGCTCTTACTCGATAATCTTCGCCACGACACCGGCGCCGACGGTACGGCCGCCTTCGCGGATTGCGAAGCGCAGGCCTTCTTCCATGGCGATCGGAGCGATCAGCTTGACCGTGATCGACACGTTGTCGCCCGGCATCACCATTTCCTTGTCCTTCGGCAGCTCGATTGAGCCGGTCACGTCCGTCGTACGGAAGTAGAACTGCGGACGGTAGTTGTTGAAGAACGGCGTGTGACGGCCGCCTTCGTCCTTGCTCAGCACGTACACTTCAGCCGTGAAGTGCGTGTGCGGCGTGATCGAACCCGGCTTGGCCAGAACCTGGCCGCGCTCCACGTCTTCACGCTTCGTGCCGCGCAGCAGGATACCGACGTTGTCGCCTGCCTGACCTTGGTCGAGCAGCTTGCGGAACATTTCCACGCCCGTGCAGGTCGTCTTCACCGTCGGCTTGATACCGACGATTTCGATTTCCTCGCCGACCTTGACGATGCCGCGCTCAACGCGACCCGTCACCACCGTGCCGCGACCCGAGATCGAGAACACGTCTTCCACCGGCATCAGGAACGCGCCGTCAACTGCACGCTCCGGCGTCGGGATGTACGAATCCAACGCGTCGGCCAGGTTCATGATCGCCACTTCGCCCAGCTCGCCCTTGTCGCCTTCCAGCGCCAGCTTGGCCGAACCCTTGATGATCGGGGTGTCGTCGCCCGGGAAGTCGTACTTCGACAGCAGTTCGCGCACTTCCATTTCGACGAGCTCGAGCAGCTCGGCGTCGTCCACCATGTCGCACTTGTTCAGGAACACGATGATGTACGGCACGCCAACCTGACGGGCCAGCAGGATGTGCTCACGCGTTTGCGGCATCGGGCCGTCAGCAGCCGAACACACCAGGATTGCGCCGTCCATCTGCGCGGCGCCCGTGATCATGTTCTTCACGTAGTCGGCGTGGCCCGGGCAGTCGACGTGTGCGTAGTGGCGGTTAGCCGTTTCGTACTCGACGTGCGCGGTGTTGATGGTAATACCGCGTGCCTTTTCTTCCGGCGCTGCGTCGATCTGGTCGTACGCCTTCGCTTCGCCGCCGAACTTCTGCGTGAGAACCGTCGTGATCGCTGCCGTCAGCGTGGTCTTGCCGTGGTCAACGTGACCGATCGTGCCCACGTTCACGTGCGGCTTGGTCCGCTCGAATTTACCTTT
>NZ_JALQDN010000031.1:0-647 GCF_023631205.1 Caballeronia sp. NCF2
AGCGTGGTCTTGCCGTGGTCAACGTGACCGATCGTGCCCACGTTCACGTGCGGCTTGGTCCGCTCGAATTTACCTTTGGCCATTTTCGACTCCTAACAGGATTTTCGCACCTTGCGCCGCGCGCAACTTACTAGACTGATACAGCTGGTGCCCATGGGCAGGATCGAACTGCCGACCTCTCCCTTACCAAGGGAGTGCTCTACCACTGAGCCACATGGGCACTACAAAATCGACACTGGAGCGGGTGAAGGGAATCGAACCCTCGTCGTAAGCTTGGAAGGCTTCTGCTCTACCATTGAGCTACACCCGCGAGGGTTGGATTCCTTTACCGCTTGAATTCTGGTGGAGGAGGTTGGATTCGAACCAACGTAGGCGTAAGCCAACAGATTTACAGTCTGCCCCCTTTAGCCACTCGGGCACCCCTCCGCAGAGAACTATCGATTATGGGGTAACAACACGCCGTTGTCAAGCGTTTCTTACGACCCGAAAAATTCGAGGCTCTCACTTATAGGTGAGACGAAAAACGCAAAAAGCCCCAACTCGTTGGAGTTGGGGCTTTCGCTTGCTTTCAGCATGAGGAGCCTGACGATTACCTACTTTCACACGGGTATCCGCACTATCATCGGCGTGGAGTCGTTTCACGGTCC
>NZ_JALQDN010000032.1:0-6226 GCF_023631205.1 Caballeronia sp. NCF2
CTATCGCCGATTCCGAAGAACCAGCCGCACTCGCCATCAAGCGCCCACACTTATCGGCTGTTAGTTTTTAAAGAGCACATCGCAAGACAAGCCTTACTTCAACTTCCGTCTTGCGTCGCTGCATCAGCAGCAGAGAAACGAGATTATGAAGAATCTTTTTCTCTTTGTCAACACTATTTTTCGCTTTCGCTTCCAAATCCGGTGACTTCTGAGACCGCCCGTTTCGCTCGGCGGCTCTCGTCTTGCGACGAGGGGCTGAATAGTAGGTCAAGCACACACGAATGACAAGGTGACGAACGCAATTTTTTTCGCGTCTGCTTCAGTGTGCCGCCTTCGCCGCTCCGATGACAAACTCCATCGGCACTGCCGCGGCCATCGCCGCGTATCCCGCGTCGCTCGGATGGATATGATCGCCACTGTCATACCGGCGCTGGAGCACGCTCGGGCGCGCCGGATCGCGCAGCGCCCGATCGAAGTCGATGACACCGTCGAACGCCCGGCTCGCGCGAATCGATTCGTTGACCGCCGTTCGGATCGACTCTCTTTCCGGCGGCAGCGAAGCGGGCGTGAGCGTCGCACCGTAGATCTTCACGCCGCGCTGATGCGCCTGCGCAATCAGTCGCTGATATCCGCGCACCAGCGCATCGGCGTTGACTTCCGTGTGCGGCGCGTCGCAATCGAGCCCGGCGTGCGCGGGCATCGCCATGAAGTTGATATCGTTGATGCCGATCAGCACGATCACCGCCCGCACGCCCGGTTGACGCAGCGCGTCGCGCTCGAAGCGGCTCACGACGGCCTCACCGTAACAGGGCGAGTTGCTGAGCAGACGATTCCCGCTGATGCCCGCATTCAAGACCGCGGTTTGCCCGCCACTTTTCCGGGCGACTTCTTTCGCGAGCGCATCCGGCCAGCGCCGGTTCGCATTGAGCGAGGAACGCATGCCGTCGGTGATCGAATCGCCGATCGCCACGATCGCGTGCGCCGACGCGCTTTCCACCGCGACGTTGCTGAGCCACGCATATTGCGTGAAGCGCGTGCGGTACGCGGCTGCCGATCCATCTCCGGTGCGGTCGCCCGGCGTCGAAATGTAGTTCACCTGGCTCGACACGCGGTGCCACGCGACGAGCTTTTGATCCTTCCCCATGAACATGCTGACGGCGACCGGCTGAAACGCGGCGACGTCGAAATCGACCGCGTCGCTTGTTGCTTGCGCGCCCGGCGCGACCGTCACGCTCTTGTGTCCGCCGAAAGACACGGACCGTGCGCTGCCGGCCTGGATCGCTGCACTGCTACCGCCGACCGCCCGTGCGACGCTCATCGACTCGACGACGAGCGGTTCGGTCCCATAAAGATTGCTGATCCGCAGACGCATCCGCTTGCCGTCGAGTTGCGGATAAATCAGCTGACGGACGGTGCGCCCCGCGACGTCCGGCGCGCGATAGAGCGGCGGCAGGTTCGCCAGTTGCGGAATCGACTGCAGCGCAGTGCCCCACGCGCTGACCCATCGCTCGTTGGCGGGCGTTTCCACAGCGTCGGCGGCGAACGCCATTGGCGCGAAATTGAGTTGGACGGCGCACGCGGCCGCGCAAATCGCGGCGAGAACTCGGAGTTTCATTCGGCGATGGCGTTCGGAAAAGGCTCGATTGTGCCTGAAGTGTCATCAAGCTCGCGCCGCACATCGCCGGCGATGCGCACAAGCAGCAGCGACGCCCGTGAAATGGCCTCACAATGCTGCCAGTTCTTTTTTCGCCGGCGCGACGACATACGCAGCGGGCATCAATATAGATATGCAATCGAAAAATTCAGCACCGCAGCAACTCGTCTGGGATGAAGACGGCGAAAGCCGCTCTGCCCGCTGGCGATCGGAGAGCGGCAATCCGCCCGCGAAGCGCATCGTCATCGGACACGATCAGATGACGGCCGATCACGCGTACCGGCTCGCCTGCGAAGGCACCGCGATTCTCTGGCGCGGCGATTTCCAGAACGCTCGCCAGTTGCTGCAGGCGATGGCCCGCCGTATCGACAACAAACCGCGCAAGGCGAAGAAGCCCGCGACGGAAACATCGCCGATCGATGCGTTCAATCTCCATCGACTCGCGCAATCGCAGCGCGCCCGCACCCTCGCAATGCTCGTGCTGCCGCTCGACGAGCACTACGCCATCCCGTTGCGACGCGCGCCGGACGTGCGCCAGGCATGCGAGGAAGTATACGGGCCGCCGTCGGATGAAGCATCGGTGGTGTCCTTGCGCGAGGTGCTTGGTCTGATCGGCGCGCACGAGTGGCGCAAGAAAGGCGTCGACATCGACGCGGCCGGCGGGCGGATCCATCCCTATTACGGCGTGTTCTCGCCCGTTCGCGGCGAGTACGTGGATCTGGTCGCGAATCAGCCGCTGCCGTCAAAGGAACTCGCGTTCGATATCGGCACGGGAACCGGCGTGCTCGCGGCCGTGCTCGCGCGGCGCGGCGTCGAGCGGATCGTCGCAACCGACGTCGACGCCCGCGCGCTCGCCTGTGCGCGGGAAAACGTCGATGGACTCGGCCTCGCTCGTCAGGTGAAGGTCGTGGAAGCCGACATGTTTCCCGAGGGCCGCGCGCCGCTCGTCGTCTGCAATCCGCCGTGGCTTCCGGCGCGTCCGAGCGCCACGATCGAGCACGCGATCTACGACCCGGAGAGCCGCATGCTGCGCGGCTTTCTCGACGGCCTCGCCGCGCACCTGACACCGGGCGGCGAAGGCTGGCTTATCCTGTCGGACTTCGCGGAGCATCTCGGCCTGCGCACGCGCGCGCAGTTGCAGGAATGGATCGACAAGGCCGGACTGAAGGTCGATGGACGTATCGACATCAGGCCGCGTCATTCGAAGGCGATCGACAAGTCCGATCCGCTGCACGCCGCGCGCTCGGCGGAAGTCACGTCGCTGTGGCGGCTGGTCGTCGCGTAAATTGGATCAGGCGCGCTCGGCAAGCCACGCGAGCGCGCCCTCGCCCGCGACGAGCCCGCTCGCGAAACACGCCGTCAGCAGATAGCCGCCGGTCGGCGCTTCCCAGTCGAGCATTTCGCCCGCGCAGAACACGCCGGGAAGCGCGGCGAGCATCGAACGCGCATCGAGGGCTTCGAACTCGACGCCGCCCGCGCTGCTGATGACTTCCGCAATCGGCCGCGGGCGCAGCACACGCAGCGGCAACGCCTTGATGCGCGCGGCGAGCGTGATGGGATCGGCAAATTCGTCCTTGCTCACGCATTCGCGCAACAAACCCGCTTTCACGCCCGTGAGATGCAGCCGGCTTTGCAGATGACTCGACATCGAGCGCGCGCCACGCGGATGCAGCACTTCCTCGCGCACGCGTTCGGCGGAGAGCTGCGGCGTCAGATCGAGCAGAATCGTCGCGCCGGCGCCGTGACTTTCGTCGATCCGGTCGCGAATCGGCGCCGATAACGCGTAAATCAGACTGCCCTCGATACCCTGATCGGTGATGAGGCACTCGCCGACGCGCCAGTCGGGCGCGCCGTCCGCGCGCGGCACGCCGATCGCCACCGACTTGAGCGGCTCGCCCGCGAACCGGCTGCTGAAATGCTCGCTCCAGCCCACATCGAAGCCGCAATTCGACGGCACGAAAGGACGCGTGGCCACGCCGCGCGCGGCGAGAACCGGCAGCGCGGCGCCATCGGAGCCGAGTTGCGGCCAGCTTGCGCCGCCGAGCGCCAGCACGAGCGCATCGTGCCGAACGTGTTTCTCGCCCGATGGCGTCGCGAACCGCGATATCGACGCGCGTTCGTCGGCCCAGCCGAGCCAGCGATGCCGCATATGAAACGTGACGCCCGACGCGCGCAGCCGATGCAGCCATGCGCGCAGCATCGGCGCGGCTTTCATGTCGGTGGGAAACACGCGCCCCGAGCTGCCGACGAAAGTCTCGACGCCCAGGCCGTGAACCCAATCCCGCAACGCGCTTGCATCGAAGCGCGCGAGCAGCGGCGCGATCTCCCCGCTGCGCGCGCCGTATCGCGCGAGGAACGCGTCGGCGGGCTCCGAATGCGTGAGATTCATGCCCCCTTTGCCGGCCATCAGGAATTTGCGTCCGACGGACGGCATCGCGTCGAACACACCGACGCGCGCGCCGCCCGCCGCGAGCGCCTCCGCGGCCATGAGCCCGGCCGGTCCGCCGCCGACGACCGCGACGTCCACCGATTCGATGTTTTCAACTGACGACATGCCTGAATAGAAAGAACAAAACGGAGCGACATTGTCGCATCGCCGGTCTGCGCGGCGGGAACGCATCGACGGCGCCGCGTAAGTCATTAAATAACAAAAAAGAATTTGGCCGCCTGCGCGCGGGCCAGTACGATCCGGCGATTCGTTGCATCGACAACTTTTTACTGAAATAGCCTGATCATGTCCGTGTCCCTCGCGCCCGAACGCGCTGCCGCCCAGTCCGCCACCCAGGATTCACGGCCGGTCATCAAAAGCGCCGCCGATGTTTCCAGTCTCGTCAACCACGGCGCCGCCATCGGCAGCGACGCGCGCGTGGTCGTCGCCATCGCGCTCGGCGGCATTTTTCTCGATGCCTACGATCTGGGCGCGCTCGCGTTCGGCATGAAGGACATCGCCCGCGAATTCTCGCTGACGCCGACCGGCTCCGGCTTCGTCGCCGCCGCGATCACGTTCGGGGCGATCATCGGCGCGTTCCTCGGCGGATATCTCACCGACAAGGTCGGCCGCTATCGCGTCTTCATGGCGGACATGTTCTTCTTCGTCGTCGCGGCGATCGCCTGCGCGCTCGCGCCGAACGCCTGGGTGCTCGGCGGTGCGCGTTTCGTGATGGGACTGGGCGTCGGCATCGATTTGCCCGTCGCGATGGCCTTTCTCGCGGAATTTTCCCGCTTGCAGGGCCGCGGCAACAAGGCGGCACGCGTCGCGATGTGGTGCCCGGTCTGGTACGCGGCGATCAGCGTCTCGTATCTGCTGGTGCTCGGTTTGTACGCGGTCTTGCCCGAACACAACGCGGGCTGGCTCTGGCGTCTGATCCTCGGCTTTGGCGCGGTTCCGGCGATTGCGATCATCGCGATTCGCAGCCGATACATGAGCGAATCGCCGGTCTGGGCCGCGAATCAGGGCGATCTGAAAGGCGCGGCCGCGATCCTCAAGCGCTCGTACGGCATCGATGCCCGCGTCGACGAAACCGCCACCGTTGCGCCGAAGGCGCGTCGCGCGACGTGGAGCAACTACGGCGCGCTGCTGCGCGGCGTCTACCTGCGCCGGACCGTGCTGGCGACGGTCATCGCCATCGCGTCGTCGTTCGCCTATAACGCCGTGGCGTTCGGCTTGCCGGTCATCATTTCGAGTTTCCTCGCGCAATCGATGCTCACTACGATCCTCGCGTCGCTCGCGCTCAATCTGTGTTTCGCGTTCGCGGGCGGGCTGTTTTCCGTGCGCACGGTGCCGAAATTCGGCGCGTGGAAGCTGTCGGTCGTCGGTTACGCGTTTCAGTTTGCGGCGCTCGTCGGGCTCGCGATCGTCGGGAAGCCGTCGACGGGCGTCGAAGTCGTCGTCGCGATCGCGTTTCTCGCGGCGTTCCTGCTCGGACAGGGCGTCGGGCCTGGCTCGCACAGCATGACGTTTGCGTCGCTGAGCTATCCGACTTCGCTGCGTGGTGTCGGCGTCGGCTTCAATCAGACGCTGATGCGCGCCAGCTCGACGGTTTCGCTGTTCCTGTTCCCGGTCTTGTCGGCGGCGCTCGGCACGAAGGTGTTCTGGATCATCGCCGTCGCGCCGCTCGCGGGGCTCGTCGCGCTGTTCGCCGTGCGCTGGGAACCGTCGGGCTACGACGTCGACGCTGAGGATTTCGCCGCGCAGCAGCCGCGTTAAAACAGTTTCCGATCCCGCCTTATAAAGAGCGGCAGGCGATGTTTCGCCTGCCGCTCTTTTCGTTTCTCCTCCTGCCTGCACTAGATTAAAGGTCGCGCGCTTTGCTCGACGGGGTCCGCTTCTCGCATGCGGAGTTACCCGAATACGTCTCAAAAATGCATTTACCGACCGTCCGGTCGGTTTATAATCGCCGGACAGCGACTTCTTTTTGAGCGAGTGCCGACATGTACACGCAATCCCTCGACCTCCCCAGCGCGACGTCCGCAGCCGAAAGCCACGAAGCCGCATCCTCCGCCGCCCAAACCCGCTTCGACGCGGTGATGCAGGCCGACGGCAAGATCGAGCCGCAGGACTGGATGCCCGAG
>NZ_JALQDN010000033.1:0-41862 GCF_023631205.1 Caballeronia sp. NCF2
TTCGTGCTGACCTGCCAGTGCCATCCGGTGAGCGAGCGCGTGGTTGTGAGCTTCGACGAGCGGTAAGCGACGTCCCGCCGGCATTCGATTCGCGTAAACTAGGATCGCTCACCCGAGCGGTCCTTTCGTCTTTCCGGCAGCCGACACCGATGAACACGATTCATGTCACGAATGGCGATAGCGCGGCCCAATCGCTCACCGAAGCCCTGCTGCGCGCGGAACGCGATGAGCGCGTCATTGCGCTGCGCGACGATCTCGCTGTCGGTCCGCTCAGGGACATCGACGAATCGGTGCTCGCGCGCGCCACGTTCTGGCGTCAGATCATAACGAGCGGCATCGACTTCGAAGACGAACTCGAACAGCAACAGGCGCTCTTCACCCGCCTCGCGCGCGGCGACGGACAGATCGTCGTGTGGCACGGTCAGAGCGCGGCGGATCAGCTCACGTTGCGACGCGTCGCCTATCATCTGCGCAATGCGCCGCAGCGCCTGAACGAAGCAAAACTCACGTACGACGATCTGTCGATCGGAACCGACGACAGCGAGCCGCAACGCGTCAGCCGCGAAGACCGCGCGACGGCCGTCGGCATGTTCTCGCCGAAGCAACTGGTCGCGAAGCTGCCGACCGCCGCGCCCATTTCCGTGCTGCGCATCAGCCGGCTCGCGCTCGAATGGCAGGAAGCGAAGTACGCCAACGCGGAAACGCGCCGGCTGCGCGACAACATGCTCGTATCGGGAACGTGGACCGACGTCGACGAAGCGCTGCTCGATCTCGCCAGTCCAGAATGGAAGCCGGCCGCCCGCATCGCCGGCGCGGCGATGGCACAGCGCTTCGATTTCCTGCTCTCCGATGCCGTCGCGTTCTGGCGTTGCCGCGAACTCGTGATGGCGGGACGGCTTAAAATCCGCGGCACGCCGTCCGAAATCAGTCAGGCCGAACTGCGCCGCTGAATCCATATTTATAAGAACGCATTCTTCGAACACATGGCCCGTACCAAAGCGCCCGATCACGAGACGCAACGCGAACAGATCCTCGAACTCGCCGCCGCGAAATTCGCGCAGACGAGCTATCCCAGTACCTCGATGGCCGATCTCGCCGCGGCGAGCGGCACGTCGAAAGCCCGCCTCTATCACTATTACGAGAGCAAGGAAGCAATCCTCTTCGATCTGCTCGATCGCTACACGAAGCGGCTGATGCTGATCATCGCGGAGGTCGAAGGCGCGAGCCAGCGGCGCGGACTGGGCGAGCGCGAGGCGTTCGCCGAGCTCGTGCGCGCGTTCCTCGCCGAATATGAGACGTCGCACAGCCGGCACGTTGCGCTGCTGAACGACGTGAAGTATCTCGAAGAGGCGCAGCGCGAAATCGTCCTCGATCGTCAGCGCGACATCGTAGCGGCGTTCGCGCGACAACTGGCGCGCGCGTATCCGAAACGCGCGACCAAGGACAATCAGACCGCCCTCACGATGATGGTGTTCGGCATGATCAACTGGACGTTCACCTGGCTCAAGCCGGGCGGAAAGCTCGGCTACAGCGAATTCGCCGAGCAGGTCGTCGACATGATCGAAAATGGGTTAAACGTCGACCGTTAGAAAATGCTGCGGCACAACAGACTCACCGGTCGGTGAACCGTTGCGTTCACGCCAATCTGTTAAGCGACTGATTTCATTGACCCAAATTGATTTCAGCGCACGTTTAGAACGCCACGCCTAATCGGTTTTAAGGGTTTTCCCGTACTCGCTTCTCCTAGATCGGCTAGAATTCGTTTTGCTTTGCAGCACGCTGCATGACGAATCGAAGGAGAAACGACCGTGGAACTGACTATCAACCGCACTGCCGAGCAGATCGTCGCGCACGATCAGCCGCTCAAAGACGCGCGTATGCCGGTTCTCGTCCGCGAGTTGTCTTCGGCGGATCGCGAGCGTCTCCTCACGCACTTCCTCGCGCTCGATGAAGACGACCGTCTTCTGCGGTTCGGCCAGATCGTGCCGGACCACGTCATCGAGAACTACGTGCGCAACATCAATTTCGCGGACGACAAGGTGTTCGGTGTCTTCGGCAGCGCGCTGGAATTGATCGGCGTCGGCCATCTGGCCTATCTGCCCGCCGAAGGCGACAAGCGCACCGCCGAGTTCGGCGTGTCGGTGCTCGAAAGCGCCCGCGGCCGCGGCGTCGGCTCGAAGCTCTTCGAGCGCGCCGCCATGCGCAGCCGCAACACGCACGTGTCGGTGCTCTACATGCACTGCCTGTCGCGCAACTCGACCATGATGCACATCGCGAAGAAGTCGGGCATGAAGATCGAGTACGCGTACGGCGAAGCGGACGCCTATCTGTCGCTCGCGCCGGCCGATCAGACCAGCATCATGGCCGAAATGCTCCAGGAACAAGCGGCCGTGTTCGACTACGCGATCAAGCGCCAGGCGCATCGTGCGTCGCAGGTTTTTCAGGCGTTCGTTCCGACGGCGGACGCAGCTTAACCATCATCGAGAACAGCGCGGGGTTTGCGCTGCGAGCGGGACCAGCAAGGGCGGCATCGACCGCCCTTTTTCGTTTCAGCGCAACGGCAGAACCGTCGTCTCCTTGATGCGCTCCAGCGAGAAGCTCGAGCGTACGTCGATCACCGATGGATGATGCAGCAGCTCGTCCTGCACGAAGCGCGAAAAGTCATCCATGTCGCGCACTTGCACGCGCAGCAGAAAGTCCATCTCGCCGGTCATCGCGTCGCACGCGACGACTTCCGGCCATGAACGCACGGCTTCGCGAAAGAGATCGCCGTGCGTCGGCGCCTTCGGCGTGCCCGCCGCGGCCTGCGTGCCGCCGCGCTTTTCCAGACGCACGTTGATATAGGCAAGCAAGCCGAGCCCGAGTTTTTTTGCGTCGAGCAACGCGACGTACCCGCGAATGACGCCGATCTCCTCCAGCCGACGGATGCGCCGCAAGCACGGACTCGGCGACAGATTCACGCGCTCGGCGATCTCCTGATTCGACAGCCGGCCATTTTCCTGAAGGATCGCAAGAATGCGGCGGTCTATCGTGTCCAATTCGGGTTCGGCCATTTCATAGCTCCGGAATGCACTCGATTAGCAGTATCGTGCGCAATCTTATGAATGCGCGATTTGTTTCGCAAGTTTTTGCCATCGCCATCTGACTAAACTGTCTTCACGTCGCGCACACGCGCCGCACGCCAATCAGGAGACATGCATGACCGCAACGACTTGGGACAATCCCGTCGGCACCGACGGCTTCGAGTTCATCGAATACACCGCGCCGGATCCCGTCGCGCTCGGGAAACTGTTCGAGCAGATGGGCTTCACGGCGATCGCGAAGCATCGTCACAAGGATGTGACGCTGTATCGGCAAGGGGAAATCAACTTCATCGTGAACGCGGAGCCGGATTCCTTCGCGCAGCGCTTTGCGCGTCTGCACGGGCCGTCGATCTGCGCGATCGCGTTCCGCGTCGCCGATGCCGCCAAGGCGTATCAGCGCGCGCTCGAACTCGGCGCCTGGGGTTTCGACAACAAGACCGGTCCGATGGAGCTGAATATCCCGGCGATCAAGGGCATCGGCGATTCGCTGATCTATTTCGTGGATCGCTGGCGCGGCAAGAACGGCGCGCAGCCGGGCAGCATCGGCGATATCAGCATTTACGACGTCGATTTCGAGCCGATCCCGGGCGCGGAGCAGAATCCGGTCGGCCACGGCCTCACGTATATCGATCACCTGACGCACAACGTGCATCGCGGCCGCATGGTCGAATGGGCGGAGTTCTATGAGCGGCTCTTCAACTTCCGCGAAGTGCGTTACTTCGATATCGAAGGCAAGGTGACGGCAGTGAAGTCGAAAGCGATGACCTCGCCGTGCGGCAAGATCCGCATTCCAATCAACGAGGAAGGCTCGGAGAACGCCGGCCAGATTCAGGAATATCTCGACGCGTACCACGGCGAAGGCATTCAGCACATCGCGCTCGGCACGGGCGACATTTACGGCACCGTCGACGGACTGCGCGGCGCGAAGATCGCGCTGCTCGATACCATCGACACGTATTACGAACTCGTCGATCGTCGCGTGCCGGGGCATTGCGAATCCGTCGCGGAACTGAAAAAGCGCAAGATTCTGATCGACGGCACCAAGGACGAAATCCTGCTGCAGATCTTCACGGAGAACCAGATTGGGCCGATCTTCTTCGAGATCATTCAGCGCAAGGGCAATCAGGGCTTCGGCGAAGGCAACTTCAAGGCGCTGTTCGAATCGATCGAACTGGATCAAATGCGCCGTGGCGTGCTGAAGGACACCACCGCGAGCTAAGAAATACGAGGGGCACAAAAAAAGGGACATGAATTTCATGTCCCTTTTTCCATTCCGGCGACCCGCTTTGTCGGCGCGGACCGCGACGATCGGGTCAGCCCGCCGTCTCGTCGTCGCTGCTTTCGGATTCGCGGCGCTGTTGGGCGCCAGCCTGAACCGACTGAACGCGCACTTGCGCGACCTGTGCAACCGACGACGCCCCGAGCGGCGAGGCATTATTCGCCCGTGCGCCACCAACGGGCGCGCTGATGGCGAAAAAGGCTGCCGAAACCATCAAGAAATTCTGGATGTGGCGTTGTTTCATCGTTATCTCCTTCTAACTGCTTGCGTACAACTCGCTTTCGGAAGCCAAAACGTGCTTAAAAAGATGGCACGGGATTTCCGGAAGCGCCATTTTAGACAGGGATGAGCGGCAGGGTTCCGCAGATCGGTCGGTTTTACACGATGTAACAAAACCTTCCCGATCACGGTCAAATCGTCAAGGAATTGACGCAAAGCGCAACCAAGCGAGGAATTTTTAACGGGTTTGTCCCACTGTCTCGAAAACCCTTAGACCGGCAAACTGGAATCCCGGCCCGACCGTTCATAAGACGCGACGGCCCGAAACATGCTTTGGTGATCCCAAACCTCGGGTGGAGGAAGACACATAATGAACGCCCCGCTAGACGCAGAACAGAGAGCTTCGCTAGAAGCCGCGCTGAAGTCCGTCACGCTTGACGACAAATACACGCTCGAACGCGGCCGCGCCTACATGAGCGGCATCCAGGCGCTGGTGCGTCTGCCGATGCTCCAGCAAGAGCGCGACAAAGCCGCTGGTCTCAATACGGCCGGATTCATCTCCGGTTATCGCGGTTCTCCCCTCGGTGGTCTCGATCAGTCCCTCTGGAAGGCGAAGAAGCATCTCGCCGGGCATCAGATCGTGTTTCAGCCGGGCGTGAACGAAGATCTGGCCGCCACCGCCGTGTGGGGCTCGCAGCAAGTCAACCTGTACCCGAGCGCCAAATACGACGGCGTTTTCTCGATGTGGTACGGCAAAGGTCCGGGCGTCGATCGCTCGGGCGATGTCTTCAAGCACGGCAACTCCGCTGGCTCCGCGAAGCACGGCGGCGTTCTCGTGCTCGCCGGCGACGACCATGCCGCGAAATCGTCGACGCTCGCGCATCAGTCGGAGCACATTTTCAAGGCGTGCGGACTGCCGGTGCTGTTTCCGTCGAACGTGCAGGAATATCTCGATTTCGGCCTGCACGGCTGGGCGATGTCGCGCTACTCCGGCCTGTGGGTCGCGATGAAATGCGTGACAGATGTCGTCGAGTCGTCGGCTTCGGTCGATATCGATCCGCATCGCACGCAAATCGTGCTGCCCACCGATTTCGCGATGCCCGACGGCGGCCTGAACATCCGCTGGCCCGATCCGCCGCTCGTGCAGGAAGCGCGTCTGCTCGACTACAAGTGGTACGCGGCGCTGGCCTATGTGCGTGCGAACAAGCTCGACCGCGTGGAGATCGATTCGCCGCACGCGCGCTTCGGCATCATGACCGGCGGCAAGGCGTATCTCGACGTGCGTCAGGCACTGACCGATCTCGGCCTCGATGACGCGACGTGTTCGCAAATCGGCATTCGTCTCTACAAGGTCGGCTGCGTGTGGCCGCTGGAAGCGCAAGGCGCGCAGGAATTCGCGCGCGGGCTGGAAGAGATTCTCGTCGTCGAAGAAAAGCGCCAGATTCTCGAATACGCGATCAAGGAAGAGCTGTACAACTGGCCGGATGCGCAACGTCCGCGCGTCTACGGCAAGTTCGACGAGAAAGACGGCGCCGGCGGCGAATGGTCCGTGCCGATGGGCAACTGGCTTCTGCCCGCGCACTACGAGCTGTCGCCCGCGATCATCGCGAAGGCGATCGCCACGCGCCTCGAAAAGTTCGATCTCCCCGCCGACGTGCGTGCGCGCATCGCGACGCGCCTCGCCGTGATCGACGCGAAGGAGAAATCGCTCGCGCGGCCGCGCGTCGAGGCGGAGCGCAAGCCGTGGTTCTGCTCGGGCTGTCCGCACAATACGTCGACGAACGTGCCGGAAGGATCGCGCGCGATGGCCGGAATCGGCTGTCACTACATGACGGTCTGGATGGACCGCAACACGAGCACGTTCAGCCAGATGGGCGGCGAAGGCGTCGCGTGGGTCGGCCAGGCGCCGTTCTCGAACGACAAGCACGTCTTCGCGAATCTCGGCGACGGCACGTACTTCCATTCGGGCCTGCTCGCGATCCGCGCGGCGATCGCGGCGAAGGTGAACATCACCTACAAGATTCTTTACAACGATGCCGTCGCGATGACGGGCGGCCAGCCCGTCGACGGCGTGCTGACCGTGCCGCAGATCACGCATCAGCTCGCGGCGGAAGGCGCGGCGAAGATCGTCATCGTCACGGATGAGCCGGAGAAGTACACGGCGAACGTCGGACTCGCGCCGGGCATCGACGTGCATCATCGCGATGAACTCGACGATATCCAGCGCCAGTTGCGCGACATTCCGGGCACGTCGATCCTGATCTACGACCAGACCTGCGCCACCGAGAAACGGCGTCGCCGCAAACGCGGCGCGTTTCCCGATCCGGCGAAGCGCGTCGTCATCAACGAGGCCGTGTGCGAAGGTTGCGGCGATTGCTCGGTGAAGTCGAATTGCCTGTCGGTGGAACCGCTCGAAACCGAGTACGGCACGAAGCGGCAGATCAACCAGTCGACGTGCAACAAGGACTATTCGTGTCTGAACGGCTTCTGCCCGAGCTTCGTCACGGTGGAAGGCGGGCAGTTGAAGAAACCCAAGGCGACGAGCGTCGCGAGCGATGCGATGCCCGCCGTGCCCACGCCCGAGCTGCCGGAAATCGGGCGGCCGTATGGCGTGCTGGTGACGGGCGTCGGCGGAACGGGCGTCGTGACGATCGGCGCGCTGCTCGGCATGGCGGCGCATCTGGAGCAGAAAGGCGTCACCGTGCTCGACGTCACCGGTCTCGCGCAGAAAGGCGGCGCCGTGATGAGCCACGTGCAGATCGCGAATCGTCCTGCCGATATCCACGCGACGCGCATCGCGATGGGCGAGGCGGATCTCGTCATCGGCTGCGACGCGATCGTGACCGCGAGCAACGAATGCGGCTCGCGGATGCAGCCGGACCACACGCGTGTCGTCGTGAACAGCGCGCAAACGCCGACCGCCGAGTTCATCAAGAATCCGAACTGGAGCTTTCCGGGCGCGAGCGCCGAGGCGGATATCCGCGCGGCGGCGGGCGAGCACGTCGCGCTCGTCGATGCCAACCGCTTCGCCGTCGCGCTGATGGGCGACGCGATTTATACGAATCCGTTCGTGCTCGGGTTTGCGTGGCAGAAGGGCTGGGTGCCGCTGCGGCATGAATCGCTGGTGCGCGCGATCGAATTGAACGCGGTGCAGGTCGAGAAGAATCTCGCGGCGTTCGAATGGGGACGACGCGCGGCGCACGATCTTTCGTCGGTTACGCGGCTCGCTCACGGGACGCAAACGCAAGACGCGCCGGGCAAGATCATTGCGCTGCATACGCCGAAGGCGCTCGATACGCTCATCGACAAGCGGCTCGACTATCTCGCGAAGTATCAGAACACGGCTTATGCGGCGCGGTATGGGCGGCTGGTCGCGTCGGTGCGCGCGAAGGAAGCGGAACTTGGAACCGGTGATTATTCGTTGACGGAAGCTGTCGCGAAGAATCTTCACAAGCTCATGGCTTATAAGGACGAGTACGAAGTCGCGCGCCTGTATGCCGATCCGGTTTTCCTCGACAAGATTCGCGGGAGCTTCGAAGGCGACTGGAAGATCAAGGTGCATCTCGCGCCGCCTTCCTTGTCGAAGAAGGATTCGCATGGGCATCTGGTGAAGAAGCAGTACGGCCCGTGGATGATGTCCGCGATGCGTGTTCTCGCTCGTTTCAAGTTCCTGCGCGGGACGGCGCTCGACCCGTTCGGACGCACGGAGGAGCGGAAGATGGAGCGCGCGTTGATCGGCGAATACGAAGCGCTGGTGAAGGAGCTGATCGGCGGATTGACGGCAGAGAAGCTGCCGCTCGCGATCGAACTGGCGAATCTGCCGGATTCGATGCGCGGGTATGGGCACATCAAGGAAAACAACGTGAAGGCCGCGAAGCTGAAGTGGGAGAAGTTGCTGGGACGGTGGCGCGATCCGCAGGGTGACGAAAAGCGACAAGTAGCCTGACGCGCTGGCTCAAAAAAAACGGCGATCCTTTCCGGATCGCCGTTTTTCTTTCAGCGCAGCAAATAAACCTTACTTCGCCACGCGCGCATTCGCGCTCGCCACCGCCGTCATATTGATGATCCGACGCACGGTCGCCGCCGGCGTGAGGATATGAACCGGCTTCGCGGCACCCAACAAGAACGGCCCGACCGTCACGCCTTCGCCGCTCACCATCTTGAGCAGGTTATACGTGATGTTCGCCGCCTCGACGTTCGGCATGATGAGCAGATTCGCCTCGCCATGCAGCGTCGTGCCGGGGAACGAAGCCTTGCGCACGGCTTCCGAGAGCGCCGCGTCGCCGTGCATTTCACCGTCGATTTCGAGATCCGGCGCGCGCTCGGCGATCAGCTTGCGCGCTTCGGCCATCCGGCTCGCCGATGCGCTCGGCACGCTGCCGAAGTTCGAATTCGACAGCAGCGCGACCTTCGGCTGCACGCCGAAACGCTCGATCTCGCGCGCGGCGAGAATCGTCATGTCGGCGAGCTGTTCGGCCGTCGGCGTCTCATTGACGTACGTGTCGCTGATGAACAGATTGCGCCCTTGCAGCATCAGCAAGTTCATCGCCGCGAAGTTGTTGGCGCCTTCGGCCTTGCCGAGCACCTGATCGATGAACTTCAGATGATCCTGATACGTGTCGATGAGACCGCAGATCATCCCGTCCGCGTCGCCGGTATGAACCAGAATCGCGCCGATCAGCGTGTTGAACTTGCGCAGCGCGGCCTTCGCGCTTTCGGGCGTCACGCCCTGACGCGCGGCGATCTCGTGATACGCCTGCCAGCTCTTCTGATAACGCGGATCGTCTTCCGGATTCACGATCTCGAAATCGACGCCTGGCTTCAGCTTCGAGCCCATCTTCTGCAGACGCATCTCGACGACCGCCGGACGCCCGATGATGATCGGCTTCGCGATCTTCTCCAGCAGCACGAACTGCGCGGCGCGCAGCACGCGCTCGTCCTCGCCTTCCGCGAACGCGATGCGCGCCGGCGCCGCCTTCGCCGCCGCGAACACCGGGCGCATCACCATGCCCGTGCGATACACCGTCGCGCCGAGCGTCTCGCGATACGCGTCCATGTCCTTGATCGGACGCGTCGCCACGCCCGAATCCATCGCGGCTTGCGCGACAGCCGGCGCGATCTTGATGATGAGGCGCGGATCGAACGGCTTCGGAATCAGATATTCCGGACCGAATTCCAGCGAATGACCTTCGTATGCCTTCGCGACTTCATCGCCCTGATCGGTCTCTTCGGCGAGTTCCGCGATCGCGCGCACGCACGCGAGCTTCATCTCTTCGGTGATCGTCGTCGCGCCGACATCCAGCGCGCCGCGGAAGATAAACGGAAAGCACAGCACGTTGTTGACCTGGTTCGGATAGTCCGAACGGCCCGTCGCGACGATACAGTCCGGACGCACGCGCTTCGCTTCTTCCGGGCGGATTTCCGGCTCGGGATTCGCGAGCGCGAGAATCAGCGGCTTGTCGGCCATCGTCTGGACCATCTCGGCCTTCAGCACGCCCGCGCTGGAACAGCCGAGGAACACGTCGCAGCCGTGCATCGCATCGGCGAGGGTGCGCGCGTCGGTCGACGCCTGATAGCGCTCCTTCGACGCATCCAGATTGCCGCGGCCTTCGTAGATCACGCCCTTCGAATCGATCACGAGCGTGTTCGACTTCTTCAAACCCAGATGCACGAGCAGATCCAGACACGCGATCGCCGCCGCGCCCGCGCCCGAGCAGACGAGCTTCACTTCCTCGAGCTTCTTGCCGACGACTTTCAGGCCATTGAGAATCGCCGCCGAAGCGATGATCGCCGTGCCGTGCTGATCGTCATGGAAAACGGGAATCTTCATGCGCTCGCGCAGCTTCTTCTCGATATAGAAGCATTCCGGCGCCTTGATGTCTTCGAGATTGATGCCGCCGAGCGTCGGTTCGAGCATCGCGATCGCATCGACGAGTTTGTCCGGATCGGTTTCAGCCAACTCGATGTCGAACACGTCGATGCCCGCGAACTTCTTGAACAGGCACCCTTTGCCTTCCATCACCGGCTTGGCCGCGAGCGGGCCGATGTTGCCGAGTCCCAGCACGGCCGTGCCGTTCGTCACGACGCCGACGAGATTCGCGCGCGACGTGTACTTCTGCGCGTCGAGCGGTTCGTCGTAGATCGCCATGCAAGCGGCCGCGACGCCCGGCGAATACGCGAGCGAGAGATCGAGCTGGTTGGATAGCGGCTTGGTCGGAGTAACCGAAATCTTGCCGGGGCGGGGATTCTGGTGATACGCGAGGGCGCTTTGCTTGAGTTGTTCGTCCATGATTGACCTGAGACGTTTGGGAATTATTTGAACAGGGTTCACACTGCCGTCGACCGTGCTGCAATGAATGCGGAAATGTGAATCGATGGACCAAGTATCACGGCTCGGCACGTCGGATAGACGCAACGTGCCGCTCGGAAGGATGTGACGAGCGGACGGAGCCTTGGTTTTTTTGGGACGTCCAGTGTACACCGCGCACTTGAAATGACGCGATGCAACGTTTCAGCGCAATTTCGTCCGATGAAGCACGCTCAGACGAGCTCGGCGCCGCGCTTTTCGGGGATCAGAAAGAGCGTCGCGATGACATCGAGCAGATAGATCGACGCGAGGAACGCGAGCGCGACCGCGAACGAATAGCGCGCCGCCAGCGCGCCGACCGCGACCGGTCCCAGACCGCCCACCGCGCGCCCGATGTTGAACAGCACGTTCTGCGCTGTCGCGCGCGCTTCGGTCGGATAGATTTCGGAGATCAGCGCGCCGTAGCCGCCGAGCATGCCGTTCACGAACACGCCCATCACCGCGCCGCCGATCAGCAACGCGGACGGGCTCGTCAGATTGGAGTAGACGAAGACCATCGCGACCGCGCCGATCTGATAGACGAGAAACGCCGGCTTGCGCCCGAAGCGATCCGCCGCGAGACCGAACAGCCAAATGCCGAGCGCCATGCCGAGCACGGTGGCCGCGGTCCAGAGACCGGATTTCGTGAGCGAGTAGCCGAACGTCTTCGACAGATAGCTCGGCAGCCAGATCATCAGCCCGTAATAGCCGAAGTTCTGCACCGAGCACAGAATGATGACGCCGATGCTCGCGCGCGCGGTGCGGGCGTCGTCGAAGAGACGTTTGAGCGGCAGCTTGCGGGCGCGGTTCGCTTTCGCGGCCGCGCGGCGTTCGGTGAAGAGCGCGGGTTCCTCCACATGCCGCCGCACGAAAAACGACGCCACCGCCGGCAGCAGCCCCACCGCGAACATGCCGCGCCAGCCGATCAGGGGAAGGAGCAACGGCGTGACGAGCGCGGCGGCGAGCACGCCCAGTTGCCAGCCGATTCCGACATACGACGACACGCGCGCCCGCAAACGCGCGGGCCACGCCTCGGCGACGAGCGCCATGCCGATGCCGAATTCCCCGCCCAGCCCGATCCCGGCGATGGTGCGGTAAATCAGCAGATCGCCATAGCCCTGCGCGAGCGCGCATAAACCGGTGAAGACGGCGAACACGAGAATCGTCCAGGTCAGCATGCGGACGCGGCCGAAATAGTCGGACAGCATGCCGAACACGATGCCGCCCGCGACCGCGCCGGCGAGCGTCCACGTGACGAGCGCGCCAGATTGCGCGGGCGTGAGATGCAGGTCGGCGGCGATCGCGGGCAGCATGAAGCCGAGAATCAGCAGATCGAAGCCGTCCATCGCGTAGCCGAGAACGGACGCGATGAGCGCCTGCAGCGCGTGGCGCGTGGGCGCGACGCTGGAATCTTGTGTAGAGGGAACGGATGTCATCGGCGATGTGAAGTTGCGCAACAGCGCCGCGAGTTTACGCGCGAGCGGCGCGGCTTCACAACCTGCAAACAATTCGCCCCGCCTCGCCGCCTCGGGTAAAATGGCGGGCTAGCTGTGCATGGGACGGCCTTAAGGCGCCGAACTGAGGCGCCGAACTAAGGCGCCGAAGCGCCAAGTCCCGTCGACACGCGCGCAGGAAACGCCAAAAGCCATCCGAAAGGAATGCTCTTTCCGCGTCGATCCATGCGCCAGGGCCCGCGCGGCCGCCTCCCGCTTTCCAAGCGCCACACAAGTCCAAGGATTCGCCCATGACAGGCTTCGATCGCCAGACGATCTCCGACACCACCGCCAAGATGTTGCTCGAAGTGCAGGCGGTGCACTTCAACGCGGAAAAACCGTACATCTTCACGTCCGGTTGGGCGAGCCCCGTGTATATCGATTGCCGCAAGCTGATCTCCTACCCGCGCGTGCGCCGCGGCCTGATGGAGATGGCCGAAGCGACCATTCTGCGCGACGTCGGCTACGAGCAGATCGACGCGGTCGCCGGCGGCGAGACCGCTGGCATCCCGTTCGCGGCGTGGATCGCCGATCGCCTGATGGTGCCGATGCAATATGTGCGCAAGAAGCCGAAGGGCTTCGGCCGCAACGCGCAGATCGAAGGTTTGCTGACCGAAGGCCAGCGCGTGCTGCTGGTCGAGGACCTGACCACCGACAGCCGCAGCAAGATCAACTTCATCAACGCGCTGCGCACCGCGGGCGCGACGGTGAATCACTGCTTCGTGCTCTTCCACTACAACATCTTCAAGGAAAGCGTGTCCGTGCTGAAGGACATCGACGTCGATCTGCACGCGCTCGCCACATGGTGGGACGTGCTGCGCGTCGCGAAGGAACAGGGCTATTTCGAGACGAAGACGCTCGATGAAGTCGAGAAATTCCTGCATGCGCCGGCGGAATGGTCGGCCGCGCACGGCGGCGCAACTGCGGCTCCGCAATAAATATTGACAGTCGCAAGGCAATGAAAATGCAAAAAACCGCTGATTAAACTCAGCGGTTTTTTTAATTCTGCAAGCGGACGAACTAAAGCGAGTTCGGATTGGAAAGCGAGGAATCGTCGAGCGAGCCGTCGCCGGAATACGCCGACAGGTTCATTAATCCGTTGCTTTGCGCGTACTGAAACAATTCCGAATCGCGCTCGATGCCGAGTTTGCGCATCGCCGTATTCTTTTGCGTGCTGATCGTCTTGATACTGCGCCGCAATTGAGCCGCAATTTCGGTGATCGTCATGCCCGAGACGAACAGGCGCACCACTTCGAGCTCGCGCTTTGACAGGATGACGCTGCGCTGCTGCCCGCTCGCGCCGAGGCCCATGCTGTCGAGCGCGACCTTCACCGACGGCCCGAGGTATTCCTGGCCGCGCATCACGTGCTGGATCGCCCAGCCGATGTGATTCATGTCGTCGGCCTTATTGATGATCGACATCACGCCGACCTCGCGCAAACGTTTGAGCAACGCCGGATTCTCGAGCATCGTCAGCACGACGAGTTTGACCCGCGCGAACTGCCGTCCGATGTAGCCGAGCAAGGGCATGCCGTCGCCGTACGAACCGCCGGGCATGGCGAGATCGGTGACAAGAACGTCGCAGGGAGACTTCTGAAGCAACTGGATGAGTTCGGTCGACTGACGCGCCTGCCCGACGACGTCAACCTCCGGAAACTTGTTGAGCGCCTGCGTCGCGCCGAAAAGGATCACCGGATGGTCGTCTGCGATAATGACTTTTATTCGCTGGCTCATTTAACTCTCCTGTATTTCAGTCGATTTGTTGCCGCGCGAATCTGCATCGAATTACTCATTTCTACATTCAATAGAGTCGGAAGTCGTCGCCGTCAAGGCGCTGCTTTCACTACGTCCAAACCTGCGAGCGCACAATGCGCCATCGGTTAAGTCCCAAGGAATCCAAGCTTTAATGCTTTGTTGCAATGTTAAACTGCAAGCTGGTTCGAAGCGCATCACTGAGACAAAAAACATCGTTGCGGCCAGCGAAACGCTGCTATAACGCGCGGCGATACTGACAGGAGTTCAGCCCATGCGCCTCACCGGCCGACGCGTGAGTTCGAGTGGCCATGTCGTATCAGTACTGTTCATCGCCTTGGCGGCGGCGGTTTTTCCCATTTCGCGCGACGCTGCGGCCGATCCCGTCTTCACCGTGACCAGTACGGATCTCGCGCCGGGCAAGACTATCGGGCGCGATCTGCTTTTCGATCAATCCGAGTGCAAGGGCGGCAACCGCTCGCCGCAAATTTCCTGGCATGGCGCGCCTTCGAACGCGCGCAGCTTCGCCGTGACCATCTTCGACCCCGACGCGCCGGGGCGCGGATGGTGGCACTGGGCCGTCGCCGGCATTCCCGCCGGCACGGATCGGCTGCCGAACAACGCGAGCGCTTCGGGCGCGCTGCGCAAGCTGGGCGCCATCGAAGCGCGCAACGACTGGGACACGGACGGCTACGGCGGCCCCTGCCCGCCGCCCGGCAAGCCGCATCGCTACATCGTGACCGTGTACGCGCTCAACAGCGCCGATCTACGCTTGCGCCAGGGCACGCCCGCACTCATGTTCGAACACGAAATCCGCACAATGGCCATCGCCAGCGCGCGACTCACCTTCACATACGGGCGATAGTCGGACGTCGAAAACCGTGCGGTCGCGCCGGTCGGTCAAAAATTGTCTTTGCTAGACTGGCCCGAACCGTCCGCACGGCGCGCCTTCGGCGTGTGCCGCCGCGCACGGACCGACCTCGGGGACACCATGCCGAACATCGTCATCGTTTATCACAGCGGCTACGGCCACACGAAGAAGGTCGCGGACGCCGTGCTCGGCGGCGCAACGGACGCCGGCGCGAACGTGAAGCTGATCGCCGTCGGCGAGCTCGACGACGCCGGCTGGGCCGAACTCGACGCCGCCGACGCCATCGTTTTCGGCGCGCCGACCTACATGGGCGGGCCGTCCGCCGATTTCAAGAAATTCGCCGATGCAAGCTCGAAACCGTGGTTCGCGCAGAAATGGAAGGACAAGATCGCGGCCGGCTTCACGAATTCGGCGCACATGAACGGCGATAAATTCCTGACGATCTCGTATTTCGTGACGCTCGCCATGCAGCACGGCATGGTCTGGGTCGGCACGGGCATGATGCCGTCGAACACGAAGGCGGCCACGCGCAACGACCTGAACTTCGTCGGCGGATTCACCGGGCTGCTCACGCAATCGCCCGCGGATGCCTCGCCGGAGGAAGCGCCGCCAATCGGCGATCTGGAGACGGCGAAGGTTTTCGGCGCGCGCGTCGCGGCTGTGACGGCGCGCTGGATCGGCGATCGCGCCGCCGTCGACAACGACGGACATCAACCCGCCTCGAATTCGCACTAAAATGTCCGTTTTGCGGCGAGCGCCCGCACGAACCAGCGAGATCGAGATGACCACGAAAGTATTTGTCGACGGACAGGAAGGCACCACCGGCCTGAAGATTTTCGAATATCTGTCGCAGCGCCGTGACATCGAAGTGTTGCGCATCGAGGATGCGAAGCGCAAGGACGTGGAGGAGCGCCGCCGCCTCATCAACGCATCGGACGTGACGTTCCTGTGCCTGCCGGATGTCGCGTCGCGCGAGTCGGTTTCGCTCGTCGCGCCGGACAACACGCGCACCGTGATGATCGACGCCAGCACGGCGTTCCGCACGCAGGACGACTGGGCGTACGGTCTGCCGGAGTTGTCGCGCGCGCAGCGTGAGCGCCTGCGCACGGCGAAGCGCATCGCGGTGCCGGGTTGCCACGCGTCGGCGTTCGTGCTGTCGGTGCAGCCGCTCGTCGCGGGCGGCCTCGTGCCCGCCGATTTCCACGCTCACGCCTATTCGATCACCGGCTACAGCGGCGGCGGCAAGAAGATGATCGCGGAGTACGAAGCAGGCGGCGACGACAAGCTGATGAGCCCGCGCCCGTATGCGCTCGGCCTGACGCACAAGCATCTGCCGGAAATGTCGGTGCGCACGGGTCTGAAACGCGCGCCGGTCTTCACGCCGATCGTCGGACCGTTCCTGAAAGGTCTCGCCGTGACGACGTATTTCTCGCCGGACCAGCTCGCGCGCCCGGCGAAGCCGCAGGACGTGCGCGACATGCTCGCCGAGTATTACAACAACGAGCCCTTCGTGCGCGTCATGCCGTTCGACGCTGAGAGTAACCTCGACGCCGGCTTCTTCGACGTTCAGGCGTGCAACGAAACGAACCGCGTCGATATTTTCGTGTTCGGCAACGACGAGCGCTTCGTGACCGTGGCGCGCCTTGACAATCTGGGCAAGGGCGCGTCGGGCGCGGCGATCCAGTGTATGAATCTCGCGATCGGCGCCGACGAAGAGACGGGGCTCGCCCGCTGATCGAGCTTCAGCCGAATCAAAAAAGGCCGACTCGCCTAGGGGGCGAATCGGCCTTTTTCGTATCAGTCGGTGCGGCGCAGCATCGGAAGGTACCGACGAAAAAAAAGCCCGCCAAGGTTGACGGGCTGAATCCATATCAGTGGAGACATGGAGGAGACAGGAGTAAATATACCAAGAATATTGGTGCATCGCAACATGGCCGCGCTGACGCCCGACACGCCGACGAAACTCAGGGCTGCATCATCGAAAGGATGAACTGGAGCTGATCCGCGGAAATCGGCTTGACGAGATGCATGTCGAAACCGGCGTCGAGCGTCATTTCTCGATGCTGGGGCTGCCCCCAGCCGGTGAGCGCGACGAGCATCAACGCGTGGCCGTTCGGCAGCTTGCGCAACTGGCGCGCCGCCGCAAGTCCGTCGACGAGCGGCATGCCGAGATCGAGGATCACGACTTCGGGGTCGAACTGCGCGGCGACTTCCACAGCCTGCGCGCCGTTCGCCGCGAGCGCGACCTCGTGGCCCATGCCGGTCAGCAAGTTCGCGAGACCGGCGAGCGCATCGTCGTCGTCGTCGGCTATCAGGATGCGCTTGCTCATGATGGCCTCAGCGGGAACCGTAAATTTCGAGTGTCAGCTTGTTCGACCCGGCCTGCGCCGCCGTAATCTCGGTGCGCGCACCGCGTGCGCCCAGATAGAAGTGCTGGCGCGCGGGCGAATTCTGATCGTGCGTCGCGTCGGGCACGCACGAGGCGATGTCCGCCGCGACGCCCTGCAGTGCATCCGCGCTCGATCCGCCGCGCGGCGTCCATGTGCATCGATAGTTGGTTTGCGAAGCGGCGCACTTCGCGTCGTCGCCGTAGGGAAGCGCGATCGCGCGGCCGTCGAAAGCGGAAAGCGACGAGAAATTCGGCGCGGCGGACAGCACGCGTTTGAGCGCATCGCACGGATTCGGCGTGTCGTCGGCGCGCGCGCACGTCGTCGAAAGCATGCCGAAGCAGAGCGGCAAGAGCGCGGCGAAAACGGCGCGTCGGCCTGTCTCATCCATGAGCGCCTCCTTTTAGCTGTTCTTTTCGTTTCGCCGCGAACCGGCGAGCGCGACTATGCGCTGCCGATTCGCGTATGTCTGTTCGAAAGCGAATGAAGCACTGAAAACGGCAGCAAGTCACGCACCCGTTTTTGCAGACGTTTGGAAGCGCGTTAGTGACGCACGAGCGCCATCATCGCGCCGAAGCCGACGAACATGCCGCCCGTCAGCCGGTTGAACGCCTGCGCGACGCTCGCGCTTTTCAGTTTGTCGCCGATGCGCGCGCCGAGCCCCGCGTACACGGCGTACCAGCTCACCTCGATGACGGCGAACGTCGACACGAGCACCGCGAATTGCGGCAAGACCGGCCGGCTTGCATCGATGAACTGCGGCAGCAGCGCCGCCGCAAAGAGAATCGCCTTCGGATTGCTGCTCGCGACGAGAAAGCCGTTGCGAAAAAGCGTGAAGGGTCTGAAAGCATGCGCGCCGCCGGTTTCGTCGCGCACGTCGATCGCGCCCGCCTTGGCGCGCCAGCTTTTCACGCCGAGCCAGACGAGATACGCCGCGCCGATCAGACGCAGCGTGTCGAAGAGGCGCGGCCACGCTTCGAGAAACACGCCCAACCCCGCCGCCGACACCGACAACATGATGACGAGCGCCGTCAGACAGCCGGCCATGGTGGCGGTCGAGCGCTCGAGACCATGCCGTGCGCCGTGCGTCATGACGAGCAGCATGTTGGGGCCGGGAATCGCGGATACGACGAAGACGGTGGCGACGAACAGCCACCAGAGATGCAGGCTCATTGCGGCGTGGCAAGGACGGAAACGGGATTCGAATTATGCCGTTTGACCGCCTTCGCCACGACATCGATTTACGACTCGCGCCCCGCGCGGCGCGCGGCCACCTGACCGAGCACGGCGAAATCCTTCTCGCCGTCGCCGTGGGCGAGCGCATCGACGAGGTTGTCGCGCACGACGCTCGCCACCGGCAGCGGCACGTTGACGGCATCGCCCGCGGCGATCGCGAGACGCACGTCCTTTAGTCCGAGACGCGCCTTGAAGAGCGCGGGCTCGTAGCGCCGCTCGGCGATCATCTTCCCGTAGCCCTGGTACACCGGACCCGGAAACAGCGAATTCGTGATGACGTCGAGCAGCGTCTGCGATTCGATGCCGTGGCCGCTCACGAGCGCCGCCGCCTCGCCGAAGCTCTCGATCGCCGACGCCAGCATGAAATTCGCGGCGAGCTTGAGCACGTTCGCGTGCTGCGGCTCGCTGCCGACGCGCCACGTTTTCTGGCCGAGCGCATCGAGGACGGGCTGCACACGGTCGATCGCTTCGCTCGCGCCCGCCGCGAGAATGTTGAGCTTGCCCGCCGCCGCGACGTCCGGCCGGCCGAGCACCGGCGCGGCGACATACGCGACGCCGTGCTGCGCGTGCAATTCGGCGAGCTCGGTGGCGAGCGCCGCCGAGATCGTCGCCATGTTGACGTGCACCAGGCCTTTCGGCGCGTGCTTGAGCAGGCCGCCATCGACGAGCACGGAGCGCAGCGCGGTATCGTCGGCGAGCATGGAGAACGCGGCGTGGCCGGCGAAAGCCTGCTCGGGCGTATCGACGACCGACGCGCCCTGATCCGCGAGCGCGCGCGTTTTGTCGCGCGAGCGATTCCAGACGCGCACGCTGTGCCCCGCCTTGAGCGCGCGCTCCGCCATCGCGCCGCCCATTTCCCCCAATCCGATGAACCCGATATCCATGCTCGTGTGCTCCTTTGCCTTGTCCGCTTGCCGCGCGCGCAATGCCGCGCGGACCGAGCGCCAGTAAAGCACATCGCCGGAAAGCGTGCAGAAGCGCGCAATGCCATACTGCTGCATGGTCAAGGCGCGCTTTCACTTCCATCGCGAACTGAACGATTTCCTCGCTCGATCCCTGCGCGGGCACACGTTCGCGTGCGCGTGCGCGAAGTCTTCGTCGATCAAGCACATGATCGAGGCGCTCGGCGTGCCGCATACCGAAGTCGATCTGATCGTGAAGGCCGGCCGCGCGGTTGGATTCGACGCCCCGATCGAGCCGGACGATCTCATCGAGGTTTATCCCGCGCGTCACGCGCCCGCCGGAATGGAGAACGGCGCGCTGCTGCTGCGCCCGCCGCTCGACGCCGCGGACCTGCGTTTCATCGCCGATGCGCATCTCGGCGGACTCGCGCAATTGCTGCGACTGGCGGGCTTCGACACGCGCTACGACAACAACTTCCCCGACGATGAAATCGAGCAGCTCGCGCAGGACGAAGCGCGCATCGTGCTCACGCGCGATCGCGAATTGCTCAAGCGCCGCACCGTCTTGCGCGGATGCTACGTGCGGACCCTGCAAGCCGACGAACAGTTCCGCGAAGTCTCGGAGCGCTTCGATCTCGCGCCGCACGTCCGCGCGTTCCGTCTCTGCCTGATGTGCAACGCGCCATTGCGTCCGGCCGCGCCCGGCGAGATCGACGGCCGCGTGCCCGAGGGCGTACGTGAGCGGCATGCGCGCTTCGTGACCTGCGATGTGTGCCATCGCGTGTTCTGGGAAGGCTCGCACTGGCGGCGCATGCGGGCGCGCATCGATGCGCTGGCGGAGGCGGGCCGCTAGTTCCGTACAATGTCGGACTTGCAATCAATCGTCGCATCGGAGCATCGCGTGAACAAATTCGAACTGGAACAGAACAAGGCATTCAAACTCGCCAACGACCTCAAGCAGGGCGGCCGGGCACGCGTGGGCGCAGCGGATGCGCAGAAGGTAGATCGGCGTGAACAGCGCAAGCTCGATCAGGCGAAGGGGCTCGTGCCGTTCGCGTGCAAGCTCGATGAAAAGCTCGTCAAGCAGTTGAAGGAACGCGCCGAAGGGCATGAAGGCGGGATGACGGAAGTGCTGGCCGAGTTGCTGGTGAAGGCGGGGCTGGAGCGGTAAGCGCTGGTTGTCGCCGTGGTGGCCGCGGCAGCGAACGATGCGCGGCGACTACGCTTTGTCGTGCCTGAGCGGTTCCGGCTTGCCCGTTCCCTTGAACGGGCTGCGGCAGCACTCATCGATCAGGCTCTTCAGCTTCTCGAAGATCTTCGCATCCGAGCTGCGCCACTGGTGATAATCACACCAGCTCGGCATCAAGAACTTCACGCCGCGCCCCATCATCCGGCCTGCTTCGTTCGTTTCGCGAACATGTTGCGAAACATATTGAGAAACGACGATTTCGGCGCCCGCGTCCTACGTATGCGCCGCGCTCGCCGAGGCTTCCCACCTTGCGACGCTTCCTCCTCCTCGAGATCTGCCGGCGTAAGAAACCTGACGCCCTGCGCCTCCATCAACTCGAACGTCTCGTCGACTGTCCGTCGGCAAAGCTCGTTTTCGACCTCTTGAAGCCGCGCAATGTACAGTGCCAGCCTGTCCTTCGGAACCACGACGAGCTTCTCCGAATCCAGCAACGGCATCTCGCCCCATTCGCTCGACAACCGCCCCGCTGCCCGCGCCGCTTCATACTTACGCTCGATTAATTCAACGGTCCTAACCATTTTCCACCCTCCCATTTGCACGACGATGGGCCGATTATGACCGCCAACGTTCGCCCCATGCCACCTGTCCGAACGGGTTAGGAAGAATCGCCTGCCCGCGCCCGGCCGTGTAGTCGGCTTGCGCCTAACGCGTGAGGTCGCGCGCTTCGTCGACATCCGCATGGCGCGTCGCCGGGATGCACGCCACCGCGATCAGCGAGAGCACGAGCCCGCCCATCACATAGAACGTGGGTGCGAGTTGCGATTCGGTCACGCGGATGAGCCACGTCACGATGAACTGTCCGAAGCCGCCGAAGATCATCACCGCGATGTTGTACGCGAGGGAAAGCCCTGTCGAGCGCACGTGCGCCGGAAATAGCTCCGCGATCAGCGCGCCGAACGGCCCGTAGTATCCCGACAGCGCGATCGACAGCAGCGCCTGCACGACAACGAGCCGCATCACGCTCGGTTCCGCCGCGAGCCACGCGAAAAGCGGATAGATGATGACGAGCGTGATCGCGAGCGACCACAGCGACAGCCCTTTGCGCCCGATGCGATCCGACCACGCGCCCGTGACCGGCGACAGCACCGTCAGCAGAAGATTGCCGACGATCAACGCCGTGAACGACTGACCGAACGGCAGCTTCAATTGCTTGACGGCGAACGTCGGCAGATAGGCGATCAGCACGTACACGCTCACCGTCAACGCGATCACCGAGCCGAGCCCGCACAGCACCTCGCGGCCATGCGTGCTGAACACTTCGCCGAGCGTCGCGCGGCGCGCGGTTTTCTTCGCGTGCAGGAACGCTTCGGTGTCGGCCATGTTGCGGCGAATGTACAGCCCGACCGGCCCGATCACGAGACCGAAGATGAACGGCACGCGCCATCCCCATGAATCGAGCGCTTCGGGCGACAGTCCGCGCGAAATCGCCGAGCCGACGATCGCGCCGAGCAGGAGCGACGCCGCCTGGCTCGCCATCTGGAAACTGCCGTAGAAGCCGCGCTTCGAAAACGGCGCCGCTTCGATCAGCAGCGCGGTCGAACTGCCGAACTCGCCGCCAGCGGAAAATCCCTGCAGCAGCCGCGCGAACACGATGACGAGCGGCGCGCCGATGCCGATCGCCGAATACGGCGGCGCTATCGCGAGCAGGAGAATGCCGAGCGTCATCAGTCCGATGACGAGCGTCAGCGCCGCCTTGCGCCCCGCGCGATCCGCATACAGGCCGAGAACGATGCCGCCCACGGGACGCATCACGAACGCGACGCCGAAGGTCGCGGTGGTCAGAAGAATCGACGAATAATCGCTGCTGCTCGGAAAGAACAAGCGGGCGATGACGACCGTCATGAAGCCGAACACGGTGAAGTCGTACCACTCCAGCGCGTTGCCGATGACCGCCGCCATCACGGCGCGCGCGTTCAATGCTCTTCCTGGCATGCGATCCCCCAAGGTCAGTGGGTGTCCGCGCTTTAAAGATGCGAACGCGCGGCTCTTTTTTCCTTGGCGAGTGTAAAGACGGTTTTTCTCCCGATCAAGCTAATTGCGAACGAAGAAAAGCGCGCCGTGCCTTTCGGCCGGGCGCGCTTCGGCTCGGGAGCGAGCCGCGCTTATGCCTTTTTCACATAGGCGCTGCACCAGCCCTTCGCCGCGACCTGCTTGTTGCTGAACATCGGGCACGGCGCGTAGGCGTCCGTCGGCTTGCCCTGATAGAACTGACAGTTGCCGCAGTCCTGCCCGGCGGCGTACTTCGCGAACTTGGCCTTGTCGACCTTGCTCGCGTCTTCCTTGTAGCCGAGTGCCTGCGCGGTGGGATCGCTTTCAGCGACTTTCGGGGCGTCGGCGGCGAAGGCCGCTTTCGAGCCGAGCGCGAACGTCGATGCGACGCCCACGCTGGTAATGAGAAACGTGCGACGTGATGTCTTCATGGTGACTCACTCCATGTTGTATTGGGGGATAGCGCCGTTCTTGGCGACGGCGATACCCGAGCATAGCAACCTGAAAGCGAGTCGACGACGCCAAATGTTAGAGATAAGGCACGGCGGAAAGTCGCATGACAGTCAGCGCGCCATGTCGGCGACGCGTTCGGCGATCGCGAGCGATGCCGTCAATCCCGGCGATTCGATGCCGAAGAGGTTCACGAGTCCCGGCACGCCGTGCGCCGATTTGCCCTGGATCACGAAATCCGCCGCCGCCTGGCCCGGACCGGACAGCTTCGGACGGATGCCCGCGTACGCGGGTTGAAGCGCGTCGTCGGGTAGACCCGGCCAATACGCGCGGATCGCGGCGTAGAAGGAATCGGCGCGACGCGGATCGACGTCGTAATTGAGCGCCTGCACCCATTCGACGTCCGGACCGAACTTCGCCTGCCCGCCGAGATCGATCGTCAGATGCACGCCGAGGCCGGCTTCGTTCGGCATCGGATAAATGAGCCGCTCGAACGGCGCGCGTCCGCTCACGCTGAAGTAGTTGCCCTTCGCGAAGTAGAGCGGCGGCACGTGACGATCGTCGAGTCCGCGAATGCGCCGCGCGATCTCGTTCGCATGCAAGCCCGCACTGTTGATGAGAAACGACGCCCGAAAGCGCGCCGGCGACTCGCCACCCGTCTCGACGATGAAGCAGCCTTCGCGCGCATCGATCGACGTGACCGGCGTATGGAACACGATATTCGCGCCGTGATTCTCCGCCTCGCCCTGCAGCGCGAGCATGTACTGATGACTGTCGACGATGCCCGTCAGCGGCGACCACACCGCCTCGACGCATTGAAGTTGCGGCTCCATCTCGGCCGCCTGCGCGCCGCTGATGCGCACGAGTCCCTTCACGCGATTCTCGATGCCCTTCTGTTCCAGCGCCGCGAGTTGCGGCACCTGATTGCGCGCCGTCGCGACGAGCAGCTTGCCGCATTGCCGGTGCGGCACGCCGTGCTCCTGACAGAACGCGTAGAGCATGTCGCGCCCGCGCACGCACAGTTCGGCCTTCAGCGATCCGCGCGGATAGTAGATGCCTGCGTGAACGACTTCGCTGTTGCGCGAGCTCGTGCCGATGCCGATGCCCTCGCCCGCCTCCAGCACGATGACTTCGCGGCCGCGCTTGGCCAGCGCGCGGGCGATCGCCAGTCCGACGACGCCCGCCCCGATTACTACGCACTCGATCCGATCCATGTCTTCTTCCGCGGCAGATTTGTCCCAACTATTTTACGTTCGGGACTATTGCGCGTTACACAACAAATGCACGCCGATTAGATCGTTTTCCGGTGCAATTCAGAAAAAGGCAAGAATCTGGCCGCCAGATGTCAAAAACGACAGGTTTTGGCGGCCTTTCCGGCAATTTCGCGAACGGCGCGCTTTCAGAAGCCGATCGCTTTTTTGCGCAGGTTGCGGTCGATCTGAATGTCGCGCGCTTCGACGTGATGCCGTCCGTCGATACGCGCGTTGCCGAACGCGTTCAGCATCGCGCGCCGCATGCCGCGCGGCGACGCCTGCGTGAGCGCGTCGAGCGGCGCGTCGCCGAGTGTTTCCGGAAAACGCGCGCCCCACGAATGAGCATTGCGGATTTCGGCGTAAATCGACTGCGCGATGCGCCGCGCGCCGTCGCGATCGGGCGGCGGAATTTCGTAGACGTTCATGCGATTCATCAGGGGCTCGGGAATCGCGCGCGCGTCGTTGGCCGTCGCGATCCACACGACGTTGCCCGCGTTGATCGGCACTTCGGCGAATTCGTCGACGAAAGTCTGCGCCGTGTCATGCTCCAGCAGCGCATAGAGCGCGCCGAGCGGATCGTATTGCGCGTCGCCGGTGGCCTTGTCGATTTCGTCGACGGTCATGACGGGATTCGCGTAGCTGCCGTTCACGAGCGCATCGAACACCTTGCCGGGCTTCGCATTGCGCCATTGCGACGACGCCCCCGACAGGATCCAGCCCGCCGTCAGCGAGCTCATCGCGACATAGTGATTCGACGTGCCGAGCAGCCGCGCGAGCTGCTTCGCGAAGTGCGTCTTGCCGATGCCCGGCTCGCCGAGCAGCAGCATCGGCATGAGTTCGAGGCGATCGTCGGTTTCGAGGCACAGCGCGATCTGCTTGCGGATATCGGCGAGCGGCTCCTCGAAATTCGGCAGATCCGCGGCGAGATCGTCCACCGACGGCATGCGGTTCGGCTTCACGCAGAAACGCAGATTACCCACTTTGAGCATTTTTTCGTAAGTGGCGCGCAAGGCGTCGTTCGCGCCTTCGGAGAGATCGTTGAGCGCGGACTCCACATCGTCGAGACTGTAGACCTTGCTGAACGATGCCACTGCGAGTTCCTGTTTGACCACGGCCGTCGTCATGTCACACCCCGTCAATTTTTATGGTCGACGAGTCCAGTGTATCGACGCCAAAACCGCACGCAAGCGAGCAGTCGAACGCGTGTGCTGCTAATCGCGATGCGCGCAAAGCGTGCGAGTATCATCGTCGGACGACGCGGCGAGCGGGTTCGAAATCTGCTTCGCGTCAGGCCAGGTTGAGATTCGTTTCGTTCGTCCACAATTGTGTGTTGCGCGGTCTGGCTGAACCGTACCTGCGCCGCCGTGTCACAACGAATTCGCCGGAGAACGCCGATCCAGCGACGCGCCAGCCGCGCCGCCATCCGAACAGTCCGCGCGCAGGAGTCGCTTTCAATGCATAAAACGATACGCACCGTCTTTCTGAATGCCGCGCTCATGACGGGCGCCGGTCTTGCCGCGCTTAACGCGCAGGCGCAGACCGCGCCATCGCAACCGGTGACCTGGGAGTTGCAGGTCGTGCGCGACGGACAACAGATCGACTCGTTTTCCGGCACGACGAACGTCGGACAGGCGCGCACCGACACGCATCACAACAAGGTGCAGAATCGCGTCGGCTGCGCGGATCAGCCTGCCGGCGACATCGATCTGCAACGCACCATCACCATTTCGCCGACGCGCGCGAACGCCGACGACATCACGCTCGCCATCGACGCGCAGGAAACCTTGCAGGACGACAGCTCGCGCGCATCGCCCTCGGGCTGCAAGCTGCCGCCGGTGCCGCGTCAGGTGAGCGGATCGCATCCGGGCTTGGCGCTCAAGCCAGGCGAATGGGCGCAGTGGCAGCTCATCGACAGCAATCCGTCGCTCGCCTACCGGGTACGCGCGAGCCTGGGGTCGCCGGCGGCGGCGCAATGACAACCGCGGTGACATAGACTCAAGAGGCCGCCGCTCGAGACAAAGAACGCATGCGAAACCCAGAACATCTTCCGCCAGGCCCGTCCGCTCATTCGGCCACGCCGGATTTCACGGCGGTCAGCTGGAATCTGCACAAGGGCCGCTCGCCCCTCGGCCTGCGCGCGTGGACCGCGATGCAACGGTGGGTTCAGACCACCAACGCCGACGTCTATTTTCTTCAGGAAGCGATGGCGCGGCGCATGCCGCAGCCCGTGCTCGCAAGCGGCTTCGGCAAGCCGTTCGACGCGCCGCTCGACGATGTCTGGCATTGCCAGGCGACCGAGATCGCCACCGCGCTCGAATTGCAGATCGCGCTCGGACCGAACGTGTTCAAGCCGTCGTGGCGGCATGGCAATGCCATTCTCTCGCCGCATCCGCTCGATCTTTCCGGGCGCTGGGACATCTCCGCGCATCGTTTCGAAAAGCGCGGCTTGCTGGTCGCGCGCGCGACCTTCGCCGGTCAGGCCATCACATTGCTGTGCGCGCATCTCGCGTTGACGCGGCAGGCGCGGCTGCGTCAGATGAACTGGATCGCGCACTGGATCGCGAAGGAAGCGCCGGAAGGTCCGCTCATGCTGGCGGGCGATTTCAACGACTGGCGCAACGACTCCGTGCCGCTTTTCGGCGAACTCGGCATGAGCGAAGTCGCGACGATGCTCGGCGAATCGGGCCGCACGTTTCCGGCTTTCTCACCGGCGCTCGCGCTCGACAAGATGTTCGTGCGCGGCCTGAAGCCGGTCGAATGGCTCGTGCCGACGCAGGACACCGCGTGGCTGTCCGATCACCTTCCGTACATGGCGCGGCTGCGCGTGGAGTGAGCGCGCTCAGGGCTTCGTGAGCAGCGCTTCCAGATCGGCGATGGTGACGGGCTTCGTCAGATGATGATCGAAGCCCGCGTCGAGCGCGCTGCGACGATCGGCATCGCTGCCCCAGCCGGTCAATGCAAGCAGCAGCGCGCTTCGGGTCGCGTCGCGCTTTCTCATTTCGCGCGCGACGTCGAAGCCGCTCATGCCCGGCAATCCGATATCGAGCACGACAACGTCCGGTTTGAAATCGTCGAGCGATGCGAGCGCGCGCGGGCCGTCATGCTCGGTGCGGACTTCATGGCCGAGCGCTTCGAGCAGCATCGACATGGCAAGCGCCGCATCGACGCTGTCGTCGACGAGCAGGATGCGGCGGCCCGGCACCGTGCCGCCGCTTGCTTGGGCGGTGGTGTTCATGCAGTTCCCCGTTGCCGTCGTCGCGCGAAAAGGCCAAAGCGGATGTTCCGACCCTCGCACGACGTTATTGAGATGATTGGGGCAATGTAGCACAGCGGGTTGCCCAACATGCCGGCGCATCCGTCGGATACCCCTGCAAGAAAGCACTCTGAGTTCAGAAAAACCGTATTTCCCGGTCGGCCCGTCTTACTCCATTGTGTGGGTTCCACAAAATGACAAGCGTGCTGCCATGCCACTCCAAGGCAAATTCGTCGTCGACAATACGTTGCGGGCGACGTTAACGGTGCTCGGAGTCGGCGTTTTCCAGGCATTCTCGGGGGACGGCATATACAAGAACCGGGGCGGCTGCACGGCGGTGCCCGATGCAGGGCCGATACCCGAAGGAAAGTATTGGATCGTCGCACGGCCTACCGGAGGCGTGGCCTCGCAAGCGCAGGCCTGGATGAAAGACCTATGGAATGATTGGGTGCGAAACAGTCCAAGCAATCACGATGAGTGGTTCGCGCTGTACCGGGATGACGGCTCCGTCGATGACTGGACGTGGATCAATGGCGTTCGCCGCGGCAACTTCCGGTTGCACCCTCGCGGCGGCGCAGGTATTTCACTTGGCTGCATCACACTCGAGAGTTGGGCGGACTTTCAGAGGCTGCGGCATGCGCTGCTGCACACGCCGAAGATCTCCGTCAGAGCGGGCCGCATCGAGGCTTACGGTTGGATCGAGGTAACGACAATTGGGAAAACGTGTCCTTAGCGTAGTGCTCGTAATGCTTCTGTTCCTCGGTCTGTTTCGGCTTGCGGTGCGGTACGTCCACACCTATCCGCTGCCAATACCCGCAGATCAGCAGCAAATCCTGATCGGCGTTGCCAGGATGCTGAAGGTGCAGGACTACGAGTTTCTCTACATCGCGTCGATGCTCGCCATCGATGCGATCGTGGCCGGACTGGTCTCTTGGGGGGTGGTCCGGTTATGGCGGCGATGTACGGCTGCGGGCAGATAAGAGGCCGAACTGACCCTTCCAGGCTGAAAACGACTCCGCAATCACGCCGCCCGGCGGCTCTGCTATCGTGAACGTTCCTTCCGCCGCCGTCTCGCACCACAGTCATGTTCGATCTCTTCGACGACATTCCCAAGCCCGACATCGCGTGGCATCCGGACTGGATCGACGCCGACGCGGCTTCCGATCTGATGGGCGCCCTGATCGCGGAAGTCGCCTGGCAGCAGGACACGATGACCACGCCGGGCGGCCGCGTGCCGCTGCCGCGCCTGACCGCGTGGCAAGGCGAACCGGACGCGGTCTATGTCTATTCCGGCATCCGCAATGTGCCGCAGCCGTGGACGCCCGCCGTCGCGCAACTTCGCGAGCGCGCCGAGGCCGCCTGCGATGCGCGCTTCAACAGCGTGCTGCTCAACCGCTATCGCAGCGGCCTCGACAGCATGGGATGGCATGCCGACAAGGAACGCGAACTCGGGCCCGAGCCGGTGATCGCATCGGTGAGTCTCGGCGCGACGCGCACGTTCGAGTTTCGTCACGCGCGCACGCACGCGACGCACACGCTCGCGCTCACACACGGCAGCCTGCTCGTGATGCGCGGGCGCACGCAGCGCGAATGGGTGCATCGCGTGCCGAAAGAGCCGGGGGCGCGCGGCGAGCGCATCAATCTCACTTTCCGCTGGGTCGATGCGTCGAAACGGAAGTAATCGCGCTCAAGGACGTTTCGCGACGAAATCGATCTCCACGAGCGCATCGCGCGCAAGCCCCGTCACGCCGATGCACGTTCGCGCCGGCAGCGGCTTCCGCAGAAAGTACGAGCGATACACCGCGTTCATCGCGTCGTAGTCGCGCTTGAACTCGGTCAGAAAGATACGCACGCTGACCACATTGTCGAGCGTCAGCCCGACGCCGTTCAGCACGAGAATCAGGTTGTCCATCACGCGGCGCGTCTGCGCGGCGACGCCTTCGGGCAACGGCGCGCCGTCGTCGTTCGGATCGGTCGGCATCTGACCGGTGAGGAACACCCAGCCGTCGGCTTCGGCTGCGTGCGAGAAAGGGCCGACGGGCGTCGGCGCGGCATCGACCATCGTGAATTTCGGCATCTGAGTCACTTCGTCTCCCCGTTTTGCGTTCGATATAAAGCAGAACCGGCACGTTAGCGCGCCAAAATTGCGCGCGCGCCGGCGCCGCATGCGAAGATGGCCCGGCTTACGATTCCCTTTTCACACGCGATGCTTCCCTATCCCATTCTCGCCGACGCCGTGTTGCGCATGCTGGCCGCGATGCTGATCGGCTGCATCATCGGCATCGATCGCGATCTGCACGGCAAGCCGACCGGCATGAAGACGCTCGGGCTCGTGTCGCTCGGCGCGTGCATCGCGACGATGTGCGCGCAAGGTTTCTCGATGACGCTCTCCAACGACGCCGACGTGTCGCGCGCCGTGCAGGGCATCGTGACGGGCGTCGGCTTTCTCGGCGCGGGCGTGATCCTGCAGAATCCGCGCGAGAATCGCGTGCGCGGGCTCACGACGGCGGCGTCGATCTGGGTGACGGCGGCGGTGGGCATCGTCTGCGGACTGGGCGTCTGGAGCCTCGCGTTCATCGCGATGATCCTGATGATCGCGCTGCTCACGATCGGGCGCGTCGTCGAGAAGCGTCTGTTGCGTCGCTGGATGAGCAAGCCGGAAGACGAACGCCAGAAATACGCGGACGTCGAAGAGGCTTAGGCGAACGCGTCGGCGGCGGGCGCTTTCACGCGATTGCGGCCCGCGACCTTCGCGGCATAGAGCAGGCCGTCGGCGCGCGCCATCAGCGATGCGAGCGGCTCGCGCCCGTCCCACATCGCAATGCCCGCGCTGAATGTGTAATGCAGCAGGCCGCCGGGCGCGGCGCACGGCGTCGCCTCGACGGTCTTGCGCAGCCGCTCGACGAGCGCGGTGACATCGTCGATGCGCGCCGCCGTGCAGAAAAGACAAAACTCCTCGCCGCCGATACGCCCGAACGCATCGTCTTCGCGAATGCGCGCGCGCACGATCGACGCGAAATGGCGCAACACTTCGTCGCCCGCCGCGTGACCGTAGCGGTCGTTCACGCTCTTGAAGTGATCGATGTCGATGACCGCGACGAACTCGCGCTCGCCTTCCTGCCGCGCCCGCGCGAGACGCTCGCCCGCGCCGGCCAGCAATGCCTTGCGCGAAAGCGCGCCGGTGAGATCGTCGAAGCGCGCAAGCCGTTCGAGCCGCTGCGCGAGACGGTCGTGCGCCATCATCACGAGGCCGATGCACAGCGACGGCAGCACGAGAATGCCGAGCGCGAGAAACGTGATCTGCATCACGCCGGGCTGCAGCAGCGATGTCTGCGCGGGCGGCTCCACGACGTAGATCGCGCCGCGCACCGTATGGCCGAGCGCACCGAGCGCCGCCGCGCCGGCGACGAACAAGTAGTTATAGCGCGGCCGTTCCCTCGGACGCTCGATCAGCACGCGTCCGGCGATCGCGAAATCGCACGCGGCATGAAACGCCGACACAATCACCACGCGCGCATTCACATCCGGCGTCAAATACGTGAAGTAGACGATGCCCGCCATCACGCCGAGCCACATGATCCAGCCGGCCCAGCGCTGCGCGGGACGCATGCGAACGTCGAAGAAATCGTTGCAGCCTTCGTAGATGAGCAGGACCGTCGCGGCGAGCAACTGATTCGCGACGACGATGCCGAGCCACGCCGGCGCCACGTTCTGCACGGCGAAAAGCAAGAGCGAAACGATTGCGATGACGTTCGCCCCAAGCCAGCGCGGCACGCCCGCAATCGCGTGCGAGAGCAGCGAGATCAGCACCAGTATCGAGAGGATGCTCGACAGCGCGGTGACGACGAGAATGCTGACGGGACTGAACATCGCTGAAAGTGGACGGGTTATCGCTCGTGCTTTGAGCAAACGACGCCGCACGCGCGGTGCGACGAAAAGATTCGCTAAAAGGGATTCGCGGCGAAAGAGCACGAGTATCCGACAACACCGACGTGTTTACGGCTCGAATCGGCGTGCCTTGAACAGGTCGACTTGCGTCATGGCGTCGCATGACGCATGTAAAAACGCGGCGCAGCCTTTCGGCGCGCCGCGTTCGAACGCGGATTCCCGCGCGCTTTTACCATTCATGACGCTCGCGCCAGCGTTGCTCGCGGCGCATCTCGTGATGCCAGCGGCGCTCGCGCCATTCGTGACGACGCCATTCGCGCTCGCGCCAGCGTTCGTCGCGATCGCCGTATCCATATCCGTAATAGCCGACCGGCACCGCGGGCTGCGCGTACACGGGCTGCGTGTAGACCGGCACGCCCACGCCCACCGCCACATCGACGTGCGCGTTCGCCGATGCCGATATCGCAAGTGCCGCGAGCCCCGCCAGCCCGATCGCCGTACCAAGAAGTTTCTTCTTCATGCCGCTTTCTCCTTGCACCGAGTGCCGTGTGAGTCAGTGCAGTCTAGAAAGCGATGACGGATACAGGTGCAACGGGTTTGCCAGAAAGGTAACGTCAGGTAACGGTCAGCGAAAACGAAGGTGTCCTAGCGCACACGCTTGCCGGAACCGTCGATGACGACTTCGCCGTCTTCCTTCGTGAACGGCCCCTTCTGCGCTTGGGGCAGGATATCGAGCACGAGCTCCGATGGCCGGCACAGCCGCGCGCCCTTCGGCGTATCGACGAACGGACGGTTGATGAGAATCGGATGCGCGAGCATCGCGTCGATGAGTTGTTCGTCGCTGAGGCTCGGATCGTCGAGGCCGAGTTCGGCATATGGCGTGCCCTTCTCGCGCAACGCTTCGCGCACCGACAGTCCCGCGCGCGCGATCAGCGCAACGAGCGTCTCGCGGCTCGGAGGATGCGTCAGATACTCGATCACCGCCGGCTCGATGCCCGCGTTGCGGATCAGTGCGAGCGTGTTGCGCGAAGTCCCGCACTTCGGGTTGTGATAGATGGTGACGGTCATGGCGGCGATGTCCCTGCGTTCGTGGATTAGCCATCGCATTCTAGGCGATGGCGCGATCGACAGCTTCGCGTCACGCACGCGACCGCGAGCGCCATGCGCGTTCAATTGTCCTGTTCAATCGCGGAGCGACGGCCTATAACGAAGAGTGCAGCGCGGCATGCGTCTTCTGCGGACCCGCGGGTCCCATTCGCCGGCAAGCGCACCGGCGCTCCGTCTGCATCACATTCGAACAAGTCCGGGAAACCCGCCGCGGCAGCCTCGCCGGGAACCGGCGCCAATATCCGCTCGCCAGCGCCATGCATGGCACATGCAGCACTCGTGGCACGTTCCGTGCGGATCAAAGATTCGAATCAGCGAACAGCGTTGCGCGGCGTACACGCGAACGCGCCTTTCGATCAAGGAGTCGACATGAAATCACGTATCGCCATGGCGGCGCTCGCCGCCTCGTTACTCGCCACTGCCGGTCTCGCATCGGCTCAGCAGTCCTACTACCGCACCGCGCAGGTTCCGGGACAGGCCACCGCCGACACCTGGACCGATCCCGCCGCGCCCGCGCAAAGCGCCATGCAGGGCCAGTCGACCGACACGTCCTACGGCGGCTCGCCGATGACACGCGGCGCGGCCGGCGCAACCACGATGGGCACGATGGACAGTCCGGCCTCCAAGCCCTGCACGCGCGGGCCGCAATGCAATATCTTCTTCGGCCAGTGAATTTTTTAGACTGCGCCAGCATAGGTGCATGACCCGGCGCGTCCGTTCGGTGAGAACGGACGCGCTTCCCTTATCCACGGAATGGCCAGCATGCACTGCGACGAATCTCCCGCACCTCTCTTCGACGAAGGCTTCAACCAAGTCGTGACCGAGACGCGCGAGCCGGACGGTTCGCTCGATGCCGGCCGGAAGTAAGCGCGCGATGGCCACCTCGAAAAGCAAGACCGCGCGCATTCGCGTCGGCGTCGGCGGATGGACGTTCGAGCCGTGGCGCGGCACGTTCTATCCGGACGATCTGCCGCAAAAGCGCGAACTCGAATACGCGAGCCGCGCGCTGACGTCCATCGAAGTGAACGGCACGTTCTACGGCGCGCAAAAGCCCGCGACGTTCATCAAGTGGCGCGACGAAACGCCCGACGACTTCGTGTTCTCGCTGAAGGCGCCGCGCTACGCGACGAATCGCCGGGTGCTCGCCGAAGCGGGCGATACCATCGAGCGATTCTTCGGCAGCGGCGTGCTCGAACTGAAGGACAAGCTCGGCCCGATCAACTGGCAATTCGCGCCGACCAAGAAGTTCGATCCGGAGGACTTCGAACGCTTTCTCGAACTGCTGCCCGCGAAAGTGGAAGGCCGCGCGATTCGTCACGCGGTCGAAGTTCGGCACGAGAGCTTTTGCGATGCGGCCTTCGTTGCGCTCGCGCGGAAGTATCGCGTCGCGGTGGTCATCGCGGGGGATTCGAAGTATCCGCAAATCGCGGATATCACCGCGCCGTTCGTCTATGCGCGCATCATGGGCACGACCGACAAGCAGGCGAAGGGCTATGCGAAAGCGGCGCTCGATCGCTGGGCCGAGCGCGCGAAGACGTGGTCGTCGGGCGGCCCGCCGGACGACTTGCAGACCTTCGGCAAGGCTGCGCCGAAAGCCGCATCGCGCGATGTGTTTCTCTACGTCATCAGCGGATTCAAGGAGCGCAATCCCGCGGCGGCGATCGCGCTCATCGAACGTCTGAAAGGCTAAAGAACCTCTAGCGGACGAGACACGGCTTCTTGTTGTCGAACTTCCAGTTCGGAATCAGATATTGCATCGCGACGCCGTCGTCGCGCGCGCCGAGTCCATGCTGCTTGTACAGTTCGTGCGCCTTCTCGACTTCGTCCATATCCAGTTCGACGCCCAGGCCCGGCGCTTCCGGCACCTTCACTTTCCCGCCGACGATCTGGAGCGGATCGCGCGTCAAACGCTGGCCGTCCTGCCAGATCCAGTGCGTGTCGATAGCGGTAATCTTGCCCGGCGCGGCAGCGGCGACGTGCGTGAACATCGCGAGCGACACGTCGAAGTGATTGTTCGAATGCGAGCCCCACGTCAGGCCCCAGTCGTTGCACATCTGCGCGACGCGCACCGAGCCTTGCATCGTCCAGAAATGCGGATCGGCGAGCGGAATGTCGACCGATTGCAACTGGATCGCATGACCCATCTGACGCCAGTCCGTCGCGATCATGTTCGTCGCCGTCGGCAGGCCGGTCGCGCGGCGGAATTCCGCCATCACTTCGCGGCCGGAGTAGCCGTTTTCCGCGCCGCACGGATCTTCCGCGTAGGCGAGCACGTCGTGCTTGTCGCGGCACAGGCGGATCGCTTCGGCCAAGGACCACGCGCCGTTCGGATCGAGCGTCACGCGCGCATCCGGAAAACGCTCGGCGAGCGCCGTGACGGCTTCGATTTCCGCATCGCCCGCGAGCACGCCGCCCTTCAGCTTGAAATCGTTGAAGCCATAGCGCGCTTGTGCCGCTTCGGCCAGACGCACGACCGCCTCAGGCGTCAGCGCGACTTCGGTACGCACGCGGTCCCAATCGTCCTTGCCGTCCGCGCCGGACGCATACGGCAGATCCGTCTTGTGGCGATCGCCGATGTAGAACAGATAGCCGAGCATTTCCACTTCATCGCGCTGCTGGCCTTCGCCGAGCAAGGCCGCGACGGGCACGCCGAGATGCTTGCCGAGCAGGTCGAGCAGCGCGGCTTCGAGCGCGGTGACGGCGTGGATCGTCGTGCGCAGATCAAAGGTTTGCAGGCCGCGGCCGCCCGCGTCGCGATCGGCGAACTTCGTGCGGACCTGATTCAGCACCGCATGCAGATTGCCGACCGATTGCCCGACGACGAGCGAGCGCGCATCGTCGATCGTCTGGCGGATGTTCTCGCCGCCCGGCACTTCGCCGACGCCCGTGTTGCCCGCGCTGTCCGTCAGGATCACGAGATTGCGCGTGAAGAACGGACCGTGCGCGCCGGACAGGTTCATGAGCATGCTGTCGCGGCCCGCGACCGGCACGACGCGCAATTCGGTGACTTTCGGAGTGTTCGTGGACATGAGCGTGATCCTTCCCAGAGAGGTTGAAGCGGGTTTCAGTGCGCGCCTTGATGCGCGACGTGGCCGTCCGGCGTGCGATCCGAGCGGCGGTTGCGCGTGAAGAAGACCGCGACCGCCGCGATCAGCGATGCGACGCCGAGGCCGTACAAGCCGCCCGACACCGAGCCCGTATGTTGTTGAAGATAGCCGAAGGTCGCAGGCGCGAAGAAACCGCCGAGATTGCCGACCGAGTTGATGAGCGCGAGCACGCCAGCCGCGACGCGCGCATCGAGATAGCCTTGCGGAATCGGCCAGAACAGCGACGACGCCGCCTTGAAGCCGATCGCGGAGAAACAGATCGCGACGAACGAGAGCACCGCGTTGCCGGTCGTCGATGCGAACAGGCCACATGCCGCGATCACGAGCGCCACGGCGACCCACGCCTGCTGGAAGCGCCAGCGCGCGGAGAGCAGCGCGAAGCAGTACATCGCGACGATCGCGATCATCCACGGAATCGTGTTGTAGAGGCCGACCTGGAAATCGGTGAGGCCGCCCATCTTGCGGATGATCGTCGGCAGCCAGAAGGTTGCGGCGTAAATCGTGAGCTGAATCGCGAAATACATGAAGCAGAACAGCACGATCTGCGGATCTTTCAGCAGCTTGATCGCGGGAATGTGGCCGCCGGTGGCCGCTTCGCGTTCCGCCTGTTCGGATGCGATCGCGTTTTGCAGCGCGCGTTGCTCGTCGACGGAGAGCCAGTGAGCATCGCTGATGCGCGATTTCAGCAGCATCCAGCTCACGCCGCAAAGGATGACGGAGAACCCGCCTTCGATCAGAAACATCCACTGCCAGCCGTGCAGGCCGAGACCGCGAATCGACAGCAGACCGCCCGTGATCGGGCCGGACAGAATCGATGCGAACGCCGAGCCGCCGAGGAAAATCGCGATCGCCTTGCCGCGTTCCTTCTGCGGCAGCCATTGCGTGAAGTAATAGATGACGCCCGGGAAGAATCCCGCTTCCGCGACGCCCAGGAGAAAGCGCAGCACGTAGAACGACGTTTCGTTCTGCACGAAGGCCATCATCGCCGCGACGACGCCCCACGTACCCATGATGCGCGTGAGCCACGCGCGCGCGCCGTACTTCTGCATCAGCACGTTGGACGGCACTTCGAACAGCGCATAGCCGATGAAAAACAGACCGCTGCCGAGACCGTACGCCGCCGCGCCGATGCCGAGATCGGTCTGCAAATGCGAGCTCACGAAACCGACGTTCACGCGATCGATGTAGTTCGCGATGAACATGATGAGGAACAAGGGCAGGACATGGCGCTTGACCTTGGCGCTGGCCGATTCGAGCAGATCGGCGGCTGGCGTGGCGGGAATCGTGTTCAAGGGATGCCTCCGGATCGCGTCTCGTGGTACGTTGTCTGATGACATTGTATGGCGAGATGCTTTCGGGGCCAATCGCGTGTTTACCCTTTCTCGGCTCTAGGCTTGTCGTGTATGGCTTACGCGCCTGCGGACACGGAGCGCATGTGCGGACGCTGGCCTTTTAAACTAGGACGTCTGACAACTGCAGAAGCACAAAACCGGTTGCAAAAAGCGACACTGCCGGCGCGAGGCCGGCAGTGTTCAACGAAGACGGGAAAGGCTGACGCTTACTTCTTGTCCTGCCCGATCTCGTGATTCGCCATGATCTCGAGCGCGCGGACCATGCCCGAGTGATCCCACGCCTTGCCGCCGTGCGCGGCGCACGCATTGAACAACTGCATGCACGTCGACGTGTTCGGCAGCGCGACGCCGAGCGATTGCGCCGTCGCGAGCGCCAGATTCAAATCCTTCTGATGCAGCTCGATACGGAAGCCCGGATTGAACGTGCGCTTCGTCATGCGCTCGCCGTGCACTTCGAGAATGCGCGACGACGCGAAGCCGCCCATCAGCGCGGTGCGAACCTTTTCGGCATCGACGCCGGCCTTCGATGCGAGCAAGAGCGCTTCGCCGACCGCCTCGATGGTCGCCGCGACGATCACCTGATTCGCGACTTTGCAGACCTGTCCCGCGCCGACTTCGCCGATCAGCGAGATGTTCTTGCCCATCAGGTCGAAAAGCGGCTTGACCTTGTCGAACGTGGCTTGCGCGCCGCCGACCATGATCGTCAGCGACGCGGCCTTCGCGCCGACTTCGCCGCCGGACACGGGCGCGTCGAGATAATCCGCGCCCTTCTCGCGCACTTTCGCCGCGAATTCGCGCGTGGCGATCGGCGAAATCGAGCTCATGTCGACGACGATCTGACCGCTCTTCAGCTTGCTCGCGACGCCGTTCTCGCCGAACAGCACGCGTTCGACGTCCGGCGTGTCCGGCACCATGATGAAGATGACGTCGGCCTGCTCCGCGACGGCCGCGGGCGAATCACAGGCCGTGGCGCCCGCGCCGGTCAGATCGGCGGGCACGCCGCTGCGCGTGAATGCCGCGAGCTGGACGCCGCCCTTGAGAAGATTGGCCGCCATGGGATTGCCCATGATGCCCAGTCCGATGAAGCCTGCCTTTTGCATGTATCGCTCCTTGATGTCGATTTTCGATGCCGGTTTGTCGAGCGCGACGCTCAGTCCGGGATGAAATGTTTGCGCACGCCCTGCGCCGCGTTTCTGAGCATCCCCAGATCCGCGCACACGGCGACGAATGTGCTGCCCATTGCCAGATAGCGCTCGGCGTCTTCCTGCACGGGCGCGAGAATGCCGCTCGGCTTGCCGGCCGCGTGCGCGCGCTCGAACACATGTGCGATGACCGCCTGCACGTCCGGATGGTTCGCTTGGCCGATGTGACCGTACGATGCCGCGAGATCCGACGGTCCGACGAACAGCGCGTCGACGCCTTCGACCGCGATGATCTCGTCGATCGCTTCGACCGCCGCGCGGCTCTCGATCTGCACCGCGACGCTGATATTGTCGTTCGCGACCTGGAAGTAGTTCGGAACCGTGCCGTAGCGATTGCCGCGATGCCCGACCGACACGCCGCGGATGCCCTGAGGAGGATAACGCGTCGCGGCGACGGCGCGCTCGGCATCGGCGGCGCTGTCGACGAACGGAATCAGGAAATTGACGACACCGCCGTCGAGCAGCTTCTTGATCGCGACGGGATCGTTGGCCTGCGGGCGCACGACAGGCGCGCTCGGGCTGTCTTTCAGCGCCATCAATTGCGGGATGAGCGTGAGCGCGTCGTTCGGCGCGTGCTCGGCGTCGAGCAGCATCCAGTCGAATCCGACCACGCCGACGAGTTCGGTGACGATCGGACTCGCCAGCGACATCCAGCATCCGATCAGCCGCTTGCGCTCGCGCAGCGACGTTCGGAATGTATTGGGCAGCGGTTGATATGGTGACGAAGACGGCATGATGCCTCCCTGTGACGACGGCGATCTGATTGGAAAGCGGCAAGTCCGAACTCATGTAGTTATCGGACGTCTTAACACAGGGTACTGTGGAAACGCGGGAAAACGACAGCGGCGTAAACCCTGCATTCCTTTAGTTTAAGAGATTTCTGCTAAGAATCGTCTACTTCTACTTATACGATGTCTTATATCAATTTGCAGGACATGCGGGCCGCGTCGAATTGACGAAGCGTTCCCCACGCAGGAAGATGCGTCGTCGGACATCCCCACGCGCGAGGCTTATCGCGCCATGCGCGTCGACCGATCCTAAGCGAAGCCAAGACGTCCGACAACGGGCGTAAACGCCGCGCTTCCCAGAACAATATCCATCAGCAGCGAATCACCATGGCCAGTCTCACCGATAAAGTCGTCGCAACCCTGATCGAGGATATCGAACGCGGCGTTCTCCGTCCCGGCGACAAGATCCCGACCGAAGCCGCGCTGATGAAGCAACTGTCGGTGAGCCGGTCCGTGGTGCGCGAGGCGGTGTCGCGCTTGCAGGCGGCGAACGTCGTGGAAACGCGGCACGGCGTCGGCACGTTCATCCGCTCGCCCGAGGAACGCGAATCCGTGCGTCTCGCGGATGCCGACCTGTCGAACCTGCTGGACATCATGGCGATCATCGAATTTCGCATCGATCTCGAAGGCGCCGCCGCCGCGCTCGCCGCCGGCAGGCGCACGGACGCGCATCTGAAGCAGATCGCCGCCGCGCTCAAGCGCTTCGAGGAGCAACTCTCGAACGGAAGTACAGACGTGCTGCAACACGACGTCGAGTTTCACTTGCAGATCGCGCGGGCGAGCGGGAATCGCTATTTCCACGACGTGCTTAGTCAGATGGGACGCGGCGTCAGTCCGCGCACGCGGCTGGGCAAGGCCGAAATCGCGGAGCTGGATCAGATCGAACGTCTGCGCTGTGTGCTGAGCGAGCACAAGGCGATCTATCAGGCGATCGTGCGTCAGGACCCGGACGATGCCCGCGCCGCGATGCGCATGCATCTGAGCAACAGCCGCGAACGGTTGAGACACGCGCATGGCGCTGCCGCCTGAATGAGCGCCGATGTTTTGGGCAGTGCCGCCACGTTGTCTGAGTAAACAAAAGAGTTCGTATGTATACGTGGTAGTAGTTAACAAGCTCGCCGCAAATCGGTGGATAACTGGCAATGCGCTTTTTACGTCAGAGGTTTACCGCGCCGACAACTCCGGTATGGCGGGCGTGGTTTCGGCCTGAACTCGGGACAACTTTCGCGTCGTTTCGACGGACGTCGAGTTGTTCAGAAAGCGCCAACAGTTAACGCGACGATGTGCCAACAAGGTTGTCCACAGGACGATGGCTTTGCATGAACCGAAGTCCGCGCGCGGAACGCCGTTCGAAGTGTTCGCGACGTTTCTCAAACTCGGCCTGACATCGTTCGGCGGACCGGTCGCGCACATCGGCTACTTTCGCGCTGAATTCGTCGAACGCCGGAAATGGCTCGACGACACGAGCTTCACCGATCTCGTCGCGCTATGTCAGTTCCTTCCGGGGCCGGCGAGCAGCCAGGTCGGAATCGCGATCGGCTTCGCGCGCGCGGGATGGATCGGCGCGCTGGCGGCATGGACCGGCTTCACGTTGCCGTCCGCGATTGCGCTGATTCTCTTCGCCCTCGGCCTGGCGCACTCGGCGCAGCTGATTCACTCCGGGATCGTGCACGGTCTCAAGCTCGCGGCGGTCGCCATCGTCGCGCAAGCGGTGTGGGGCATGAAGACGTCGCTGTGTCCGGACCGGTTGCGGGCCGGCATCGCCGTGGCCGCCGCGTTGATCGCGCTGACCGTGCCGTCGGCCGCCGGGCAATTGGGCGCCATCGCGTTCGGCGGAATCATCGGCTGGCGGATGTTGACGCTGACGCATCTGGCGTCGGCGAAGCATCGGCGATATGGCATCGGCAGAACGCAGGGCGCGATGCTGCTCGCGGTTTTTTTCGTGCTGCTCGCTTTGCTGCCGGGCGTCGCCGGTTGGACCGGCGCGAACTGGCTCGCGATGGCGTCGGTGTTTTACCGGTCGGGCTCGCTCGTTTTCGGCGGCGGGCACGTCGTGTTGCCGCTGCTTCAGGCGAGCGTCGTGCCGAACGGATGGGTGCCCAACGATGTTTTTCTCGCCGGATATGGCGCGGCCCAAGCCGTGCCGGGGCCGCTCTTTACCTTCGCCGCGTTTCTGGGCGCGGTGATGCCCGCGCCGCTCGGCGGATGGATCGGCGGTTTCGCGATGGTCGTCGCCATGTTCCTGCCCGCGTTTCTGCTCGTGCTCGGCGCACTGCCGTTCTGGGAGACGTTGCGTCAGCGGGACGCGATACAGCGCGCGATGGGCGGCGTGAACGCGGCGGTCGTCGGCATTCTCGGCGCGGCGCTGTACGACCCGGTCTGGACGAGCGCCGTGCATTCGCGTGCGGATGTCGCGCTGGCGTTGGCCGCGTTCGGTTTGCTCGTCGTGGGGCGCGTGTCTCCGGTGATCGTCGTGGCGCTGACCGCGATCGGCGGATGGGTGATCGGCGCGTGAAAATGAAAAAGGTCCGCGACATGCGCGGACCTCTTTATTCTTTTTCAGCCGATCAACCGACCTTATTCCACCGTCACCGACTTAGCCAGATTGCGCGGCTTGTCGACATCCGTCCCGCGCGCACACGCCGTGTGATACGCG
>NZ_JALQDN010000034.1:0-1707 GCF_023631205.1 Caballeronia sp. NCF2
ATTCCACCGTCACCGACTTAGCCAGATTGCGCGGCTTGTCGACATCCGTCCCGCGCGCACACGCCGTGTGATACGCGAGCAACTGCAGCGGGACGACGTGCAGGATCGGCGACAACGCGCCGTAATGCTCCGGCATGCGGATCACATGGATGCCGTCCTCGCTGACGATGCGCGTATCCGCATCCGCGAACACGTACAGTTCGCCGCCGCGCGCGCGCACTTCCTGCATGTTCGACTTCAGCTTTTCGAGCAGCGCGTCGTTCGGCGCGACGGTCACGACCGGCATCGCCTCGGTGACGAGCGCGAGCGGCCCGTGCTTCAGCTCGCCCGCCGGATACGCTTCAGCGTGGATGTACGAAATTTCCTTGAGCTTCAACGCGCCTTCGAGCGCGATCGGATAATGCAGGCCGCGGCCGAGGAACAGCGCATTCTCCTTGCGCGCGAACTCTTCCGACCACGCGATGATCTGCGGCTCCAGCGCGAGCACGCTGTTCAGCGCAGCCGGCAAGTGGCGCAGTTGCGTGAAGTACGCCGCTTCGCGCTTCGCGTCGACGTGACCGCGCATCTTCGCGAGCGTCACCGCGAGCACGAAGAGACCGACGAGCTGCGTCGTGAACGCCTTCGTCGATGCCACGCCGATTTCGGTGCCCGCGTGCGTCAGGAATGCGAGTTCGGTCTGGCGCACCATCGCGCTCGTCGCGACGTTGCACACGGCGAGCGTGTGCTTGTGGCCGAGCGACTGCGCGTGCTTGAGCGCGGCGAGCGTGTCGGCGGTTTCGCCCGATTGCGAAATCACGACGACCAGCGCCTTTGGATTCGGCACCGATTCGCGATAACGATATTCGCTCGCGATCTCGACCTGCGTCGGAATCTTCGCGATCGATTCGAGCCAGTATTTCGCCGTCACGCCCGAGTAGTAGCTCGTGCCGCACGCGAGAATGAGAATGCTGTCGACCTGCGAGAACGCGTCGCGCGCCGCTTCACCGAAGAGGCTCGGGCTGAACTCGTCGGCTTGCGGAATCGTGTCGGTGATCGCGCGCGGCTGCTCGAAGATTTCCTTTTGCATGAAATGGCGATACGGCCCGAGCTCGACCGCGCCGCCGTACGCCGTCACCACGCGCACTTCGCGCTCGGCGGGTACACCTTCGCGATCGACGATCTTCACGCCTTCGAGACCGATCTCGACAACATCGCCTTCTTCGAGGAACGCGAAGCGGTCCGTGCTGCCGGCGAGCGCGAGCGCATCGGAAGCCAGGAAGTTTTCGCCCTCGCCCACGCCGACGACGAGCGGCGAACCCTGACGCGCGCCGACAACCGTATGCGGCTGATTCCGGTGCATCACCGCGATCGCATACGCGCCGTGCAGTTGCTTCACGGCCTCGCGCACGGTTTGGAAGAGATCGCCGCGATACATGCTGTGAATCAGATGCGCGATGACTTCGGTGTCGGTCTGCGACACGAACTCGTAGCCCTTGCCCTTCAGCATTTCGCGCAGCGACTCGTAGTTCTCGATGATGCCGTTGTGCACGAGCGCGACGGCATCGCGCGAGAAGATCGGATGCGCGTTGTCGGTGACGGGCGCGCCGTGCGTGGCCCAGCGCGTATGCGCTATGCCGGTCATGCCGCCGAGGTTCGTCTCGCGCACTTGCGCGTCGAGATCGGATACGCGCGCGACGCTGCGCGCGCGGCGCGGCTCGCCGTTGCTCA
>NZ_JALQDN010000035.1:0-71070 GCF_023631205.1 Caballeronia sp. NCF2
GTTCGTCTCGCGCACTTGCGCGTCGAGATCGGATACGCGCGCGACGCTGCGCGCGCGGCGCGGCTCGCCGTTGCTCAGAACGGCCACGCCGCACGAGTCGTAGCCGCGATATTCGAGCCGGCGCAGACCTTCGACCAGCACCGAGACGATGTTACGTTGCGCTACCGCGCCGACAATTCCGCACATGGACGTTCTTCCTCTGAGACTTGCATTCGAAAGCGCGATGCACGATGCGTCGCGCGCGTTGGGCTGAATCTGACGTACAGCCTTACGACTTCTTCTTGACCGGGCGCACGTAGCCCGTCTTGCTCACTTGCGACTTCTCATTGAGCACCAGCTCGCCTTCGCCAACGTCCTTCCATACTGTCGTGCCGGCCGCGATCGTCACGCCGCGGCCCACGCGCACCGGCGCGACCAGTTGCGTATCCGAGCCGACGAACACGTCGTCCTCGATCACCGTGCGATGCTTGTTCGCGCCGTCGTAATTACAGGTGATGGTGCCCGCGCCGATGTTCACGCGCGCGCCGACATCCGAATCGCCGATATAGCTGAGATGGTTCGCCTTCGAGCCGCGCCCGAACACCGCATTCTTCACTTCGACGAAGTTGCCGACATGCGCTTCATCGCCGAGCGTCGCGCCCGGACGCAGCCGCGCGTACGGACCGAGCACGACGTTCGCGCCCGTCTTGCCGCCTTCGATGTGCGTGTACGCATCGATTCGCGTGCCCGCGCCGATGGTCGCGTCGCGGATCACGCAGTTCGGGCCGATCGTCACGTTGTCGGCGAGCGTCACGCGTCCTTCGAACACGCAGTTCACGTCGATCGACACATCCGCGCCGCATTCGAGCGTGCCGCGCACGTCGATGCGCGCCGGGTCCATCAGCGTCACGCCCGCATCGAGCAGCGCGTTCGCGACGTTGCGCTGATGGATGCGCTCCAGCTCCGCGAGCTGGATCTTGCTGTTCACGCCGAGCGTTTCCCATTCGGCGTCCGGCTGCGCGGTGACGACTTCGACGCCCGCTTCGATCGCGCGCTCGACGACGTCCGTCAGATAGAACTCGCCCTGCGCGTTGTTGTTCTTCAGCGACGCGAGCCACGATTCGAGCGTGCGCGTCGGCGTGATGACGATGCCCGTATTGATTTCCGCGATGCGCCGTTCTTCCTCGCTCGCATCCTTTTGCTCGACGATCTTCTTCACCTTGCCCGCGGCGTCGCGCACGATGCGCCCGTAGCCCGTCGGATCGCCCACGTTCACGGTCAGGACGCCGTAGCGCTCCGCGCCCGCGGCGGCGATCAGACGTTCGAGCGTGCTCGCACGCGTGAGCGGCACGTCGCCGTACAGCACGAGCGTCGGAACCGATGGATCGAGCAGCGGCAGCGCCTGCTGCACGGCGTGTCCCGTGCCGAGTTGTTTGTCCTGCAGAGCGAACTGGACGTCCGGCGCGCCGACGGCCTCGCGAACCTTGTCCGCGCCATGTCCGACGACGACGACGAGCCGCGTCGGCGACAGCGTGCGCGCCGTATCGATGACGTGCGCGAGCAGCGGTTTGCCCGCCAATGGATGAAGCACTTTCGGCAGGGCGGAGCGCATGCGCTTGCCCATGCCGGCAGCCAGAATCACGATGTTCATCGCTGAAAGCCTTGCTGGTATGACGAGCCGCCAATTTATCACGCGGCTCTTTGGCGCAATGCGGCGAAACCCACGCTGCGCCTTATTGGATAAAGGTTACAGGTCGTCGAACTGCACAATTGAAACCGTGCCGGACGTTCCTGACGGTTCGGTCGCACACGGTTCCTCGTCGAACGCGATATCGCCTTGCGGATCGGCCTCGCCCGTCGCGCGCAATCCGGCGAACGGGAAAAGTTTGCTGTCCATCAGATGCGACGGCACCACGTTCGACAGCGCGTTGAACATGTTTTCCACGCGCCCCGGAAAACGCTTGTCCCATTCTCGGACCAGCGCCTTCATTTCCGCGCGCTTCAGATTCGGCTGGCTGCCGCACAGATTGCACGGAATGATCGGGAATTCGCGCAGTTCGGCGTATTTTTCGAGATCGACTTCCTTCACGTACGCGAGCGGACGAATGACGATGTTCTTGCCGTCATCGGATTGCAGCTTGGGCGGCATGCCCTTCAGCTTGCCGCCGTAGAACAGGTTGAGCAGCAGCGTCTGCAGGATGTCGTCGCGATGATGTCCGAGCGCGATCTTCGTCGCGCCGAGCTCGCCCGCGACTCGATACAAAATGCCCCGGCGCAGTCGCGAGCAGAGCGAACATGTCGTCTTGCCTTCCGGCACGAGCCGCTTGACGATGCTGTACGTGTCCTGATTCTCGATATGAAACGGAATGTCGAGCTTGCTCAGATATTCCGGCAGCACGTGTTCCGGAAAGCCCGGCTGCTTCTGATCGAGATTGACGGCGACGATCTCGAAGTTGATCGGCGCGCGCTCGCGCAGGCGCATGAGGATGTCGAGCATCGCGTAGCTGTCCTTGCCGCCGGACAGGCACACCATGACCTTGTCGCCTTCCTCGATCATGTTGAAGTCGCCGATCGCCTCGCCGACCTGGCGCGCGATGCGCTTGAACAGCTTGTTGTTCTCGTATGCTTCCTTTTGCTGGCGCTTCGTCAGCGCCTCGCGCACCGGCTTTTGCGCTTCTGCGGTTTCGGCTGCGGCTTCGATCGTGTCGCGCGCGTTCATGCTCGTTCCTCTTTGATGCGGAAGACTTCGACGCCGACCGCGTCGCAATCGGGATAGACGTCGGGCTTTTCCGTCGACACGGCCACGGCGCGCACGTTCGGATGCGCGAGCAGCGCGGCCGCGACGTCGTCGCACAGCGTTTCCTGCAAATGGATGTGTCCGCGCTTCACGCGCTCGGCGATGGTCGAGCGCATGAAATCGTAGTCGACGACTTCGGCGAGCTTGTCGGCGACGGGCGTCGACAGCGCGAGCGGCACGTACAGCTCGACGTTGATGACGACACGTTGCTCGCCGCGCTTTTCGAAGTCATGCACACCGATGTTGATGCGAACTTCGTAGTTACGCAGAAAAAGCCGCCGGCAATCGGTCAGCCGGGGATGCGAAAGTGCGGCAAGCATGTTGGTTCCAATATTCAGTGGCGCGTTTCAGGACTTTTGCGCGCCGATCATGTACATGACGTCGCGCGGACTCGGCACGAGATGCTGGCCGCCGTCGACGACGAGCGTCGTGCCGGTCACGCCGTGCGCGTTCGCGAGATAACACGCGGCCTGCGCGACGTCGTCGACCGTCGATGCGCGGTTGAGCGGCGTCACGCGATGCGCCGTCTCGAACGACGCGGGCGTCTGGCCGGCGGAAATCAGCGTCAGACCGGGCGCGAGGCCGACGACGCGCAGTTTCGGACCCAGCGCCTGCGCGAGCGCGATGGTGGCGTTTTCGAGCGCCGCCTTCGTCAGCGTGTACGACAGGTAGTCCGGGTTCATGTTGTACAGCTTCTGATCCAGCACGTTGATGACGACGCCGCGTTGCGCGTCATCGACGGTTGCGGACTCGGGCGTGATCTCGTGCAGCATGCGCGCGAGCGTGAGCGGCGCCGCGACGTTGACGGCGGTCATCTCGAGCAGCTTCGCGTAGCCGAAGTCGATGGCCGTATCTTCGTCGAAACGCGACGCGCAGTTCACCACGCAGTTCAGACCGCCGAACGCTTCGGCGCACGCCGGCACGAGCCGTTCTACCTCGGCCTCGACGGCGAGATCCGCTTTCAGTGCAACCGCGCGGCGCCCGAGCGACTCGATATCCGCGACGGTTTCGCGCGCTTCATGCGCCGAGTGGCCGTAATGCACGGCCACATCCCAGCCTTGCCGCGCGAATTCGAGCGCGACGCCGCGCCCGATGCGTTTCGCCGCGCCGGTCACGAGCACGGCGCGCGCACGCGAAACGGGACCGGATGACGACGTGTTGACGGAAGAAAACGGCGTGGAAGCGCTCATTTACAATACTGGGATGAATCCGAATGCCAGACAATCCGATAGTTTACCTGCTCCGGGCGCCGACGCGCTCGCGCAGTCCGAAGCGCTCACCGACCTGATCCGCGGGCGCATTGCCGCGGCGGGCGGCTGGTTGCCGTTCGACCGCTATATGGACCTCGCGCTGTACGCGCCCGGCCTCGGCTATTACGGCGGCGGAGCAATGAAATTCGGCCGCCGTGCGGAAGACGGCAGCGATTTCGTCACCGCGCCGGAACTGTCCCCGCTTTTCGCGACGACGCTCGCGCGGCCCGTCGCGCAGGCGTTGCTACAGAGCGACACTCGGCAATTGATGGAATTCGGCGCGGGCACCGGCAGGCTCGCGGCGGGCTTGATGAACGCGCTCGCCGAACTCGATGTGGCCTTCGACAGCTACACGATCGTCGATCTTTCGGGCGAGTTGCGCGAACGTCAGCGCGAGACCATCGAGAAGGACGCGCCGGCGCTCGCGGCGAAGGTGAAATGGCTCGACGCGCTGCCCGATGCGTTCGAGGGCGTCGTGATCGGCAACGAAGTGCTCGACGCGATGCCTGTGCGTCTGGTCGTGCGCAAGCTCGGCGCGTGGCACGAGCGTGGCGTCGTGGCGCTGAACGACCGCTTTGCCTTCGATGACCGGCCGATCACGCCGGACGCGCAGGTCGAACTGATCGATGCCGCCATCGATGAAGCCAACGACGAGCCTTTTGCCGAATATGTGACGGAGACGCACGAGGCCGCGCTCGCGTTCACGAAGACCGTCTGCACGATGCTTGTGCGCGGTGCGGCATTTTTCATCGACTATGGTTTTCCGCGACGCGAGTTCTATCACGCGCAGCGCGCGGCGGGCACGCTGATGTGTCACTACCGGCATCGCGCGCATTCGGATCCGTTTCTGTATCCGGGATTGCAGGACATCACGGCGCATGTCGAGTTTACGGGCATCGCGGAAGCAGGCGTCGAAGCGGGTGCGGATTTGCTCGGATTTACGTCGCAGGCGCGGTTTCTGATGAATGCCGGCATCACCGATGTGCTCAGCGATCTCGATCCCGCTGATGTGAAGCGCTTTTTGCCTGCTGCGAATGCCGTGCAGAAGCTGCTTTCGGAGGCGGAAATGGGCGAGTTGTTCAAGGTGATCGCGTTTTCGCGCGGCATTCCCGGAATGCTGGATGCGTTTTCGGCCGGCGATCGGTCTCATACGCTATGAGTAAGCGATCATGATCCGCTGGCTGCTCACTACGTTTATCGCGCTCGCGATTCTTTCGGGGTCGCTGCCGTGGCTCAAGAAGATCGGCATCGGGAGGCTTCCCGGAGATTTCACGCTGCGGATATTTGGGCGGGAATATTCGTTTCCCTTTATGTCGACGCTGCTGTTGTCGGTTTTGTTGTCGTTGATTGCGCGGGCGCTTTGAGGGTTTTTTGCTTTTGCTTTTGCTTCTGCTTTCGTTTTCGCCGGATCCCGTTTTCGTGTCGGTCTATTAGCACTGCCCCTGTGCGGGGCGGCACTCACTTTCTTTGCTGCTGCAAAGAAAGTAAGCAAAGAAAGCAGCTACTGACACGCCCGCGGTCACACGCAATTTGGGTAGTCCTCTCGTCCATCGTGGGCTGCCTAAAGAGTGCCCTCATAGGCCCCATCGGGCTTGGCTCGCGCACGGTCTGCCACATCGCACCACACACCAAACTGGTTCAGCACCAAACAGCTCCAGCCCGCTTCGCGGCCGACCGGTGAATCGGGTCTGCGTGTGCTTCGCTACTAACGTCTTAATCTCGCTGCACTTGCCGCACGTTGGTTTCCCTTGCATACCGGGCGGCAGCGCGTAGCGCTGTGCCGAAGCTCTTTCGTGCTGAACCAGCGTTCTCAACGGTTTCGGGCGGCGGACCGTGCGCGATCCAAGCCCGGTTATTGTGATGAGGGCACTCTTTAGGCGAGTGCCATCGAGAACGAGAGAACTACCCAAATTGCGTGTGACCGCGGGCCTGAAAAGCTGCTTTCTTTGCCTACTTTCTTTGCAGCAGCAAAGAAAGTAGGTGCCGCCCCGCACAGGGGCAACGCTAATAGACCGACACGAACACGGGATCCGGCGAAAACAAAAAAACAAACGAACCGCAGGACAAAGCAAGACAAAGCAAAACAAAGCAAAACAAGAAGCCGTCAAACCCCCAAAGCGCCTTTCACCGCCGCGACCCGCGCATCATGCACGGCATCCTTGATTTTGGAAGGATTAGAAGCAAACGCCTGCGCAACGGCCCCGGCATCGACCGCACGAGCCGCAACCAACGCCTCCCGCAAACGCTCAGCCTGCGGATAAGCCTGCTGCTCCAATCCAAGCCGCCCACGCGCATCCGCGACACAAGCCTGTAGCGCTTCAGCAAACCGCGCAGGCTTGCGTATCGCATCCGATCGCTCGAACAGCCTGACGAGCGCCGCCGCGCCCATCTCCATCACGCGATGAATATTCCCGTGCTCACGCGCGACGAGCATCGCCAGATCGCGGCATTCGTTCGGCACGCGCAAGCGCTCGCACAAAGGCCGCAAGAGGTCGACGCTGCGTCCCTCATGCCCGATATGCCGCGGCAAAACATGCTCCGGCGTCGTCGCCTTGCCAAGATCGTGCGTCAGCGCCGCGAAGCGCACCGGCAATGCGAATCCCTGCGACGCCGCGTAGTCGAGCACCATCATCACGTGCACGCCGGTATCCACTTCCGGGTGATAGTCCGCGCGCTGCGGCACGCCCCACAACGCATCCACCTCCGGCAGAATCCGCGCGAGCGCGCCGCATCCGCGCAGCACGTCGAACATGCGCGACGGCTTCTTTTCCATCAGCCCGCGCGACACTTCCTGCCACACACGCTCGGCGACGAGCGCATCGACTTCGCCCGCCGCGACCATCCGCTTCATCAGCTCGGCGGTCTCGGGCGCGACATCGAAATCCGCGAAACGCGCCGCAAAACGCGCGAGTCGCAGAATACGCACCGGATCCTCGATGAACGCATCGCCGACATGCCTGAACAACTTGTTCTTCAGATCGCTCTGCCCGTCGAACGGATCGATCACCGGACCGGTCAGCTCGCCCGCCGGCGTGACTTCGCGCGCCATCGCGTTGATCGTGAGATCGCGGCGCGCGAGATCTTCCTCGAGCGTCACATCCGGCGAATAGTAGAACTGGAAGCCGTGATAACCCGCCGCCGTCTTGCGCTCCGTGCGCGCGAGCGCGTATTCCTCGTGCGTCTGCGGATGCAAAAACACCGGAAAGTCCTTGCCGACCGGCCGATAACCCTGCGCCACCATCTGCTCGGGCGTCGCGCCGACGACGACATAATCGCGATCCACCACCGGCACGCCGAGCAATTCGTCGCGGATCGCGCCGCCGACTGCGTAGATGTTCATCGCGCTTCCTCGTGCGCGCCGTCGATCCACGCCGCGACCGCGGGCAGCGCCGTCACGCGCTTCGCATAATCGAGCGACGTCGCGCCCAGTTCAGGCGCGTAGGTGTTGAAGCGCATGACGACCGGCGCGAACATCGCGTCCGCGATACCGAACTCGCCGAACAAAAACGGCCCGCCCGATTTCGCCAGGCACTCCGCCCAGATCGCCTCGATGCGCGCGATGTTCGCGAGCGCGCCCGGCGTCGCGCCCGCGCCCGGCGCGCGCGTCGTGATTTCCATCGGCATGTTCTCGCGCAAGTCCGCGAAACCCGCGTGCATTTCCGCGCTGATGCTGCGGGCGCGCGCGCGGAGAGCCGCGTCGCGTGGCCACATCGCGTGTTCGGGATGCGCCTCGGCGATCGTTTCGACGATCGCGAGCGACTCCCACACGGAATCGCCCGCATCGGTGATGAGGCACGGCACCTTGCCGGACGGCGACACTTCGAGAATCTTCGCTTTCGTGTCGGGCTGGCCGAGGCGGATCAGCGTCTCTTCGAACGGGATGCCGAAATGTTTGAGCAGCACCCACGGGCGCATCGACCAGGAAGAATTGAACTTGTCACCGATAACGAGTTTCATGCGATCACAAAAAGAAGATTAACGATGCGCGGTTGCGCGATATCCGCTGAAGCGCGAGCGCGGCGAGTTGCCGCTCAGATACAGCGGCGCGATGGTCTCGATGCTCGCCGGCTCGTCGATGCCCAATTCCGGCGCAAGCGGCCCGCTCGCGATGCTCGGCGTCTTCATCGAATCGAGATTGTCGCGCGAGATGACGGGCTGGCCGGGCGCCATTTCCATCGTCATCGCCTGCAGGCGGCCGAGGCTCTCCGGCAGCTTGATGATGCGCGAATGCTTGCCGATGGTCGCGCCCGCGAAACGCACCAGTTCCGCGAGCGTGTAGACGCTCGGCCCGGCGAGCTCGTAGACATGGCCATTGGCGGCGTCGAGATCGAGCACGTTGACCATCGCCTTCGCCACGTCGCCGACGAAGACCGGCTGAAACTGCGCATCGGCACAAGCGAGCGGAATCACCGGGAACATGCGTTCCAGAAACGCAAACTGATTCAGGAGATTGTCCTCCGGACCGAACACGACGGAACTGCGAAAGACCGTCCAGTCGAGTCCGGATTCTCGGACGATCTTTTCGCCGTCGCCCTTCGAACGCAGATACATGCTCGGGCCCGCCGGATCGGCGCCGATCGCGCTCATATGCAACAGACGCCGCACGCCCTTCGCCTCGCACGCGGCGGCGATCTTGCGCGGCAGTTCGACATGCGCTTTCGCGAACTCCGGCCCGTACGGATCGTCGCGCCGTCCCTGAAGAATGCCGACGAGATTGATCACGGCATCGCTCTGATCGATGAACGCGGCGAGTTGCACGGGATCGTGCACATCGGTCTCGATGACATCGACGGGCAACAGCGTGAGATGCGCGGCGTTCGAGCGCCGTCGCGTCGCGACGCGCACGTTCTTGCCGAGATCGACGAGCGCATTGACGAGATGGCTGCCGATGAATCCCGAACCGCCGATCAACGCTATATGTTGGTGTCGCATAGTTCGCCTCTTGGGTCGCGGCCTGACGAATGCGGCTTCAGTTCAGAACGCCGGCGCAGAAATGAAAACGCCCGCGCGTCCTGTCGTTCGACGCGCGGGCGTGAAGCTTCGTTTCAGACGGTCAGGGTGCGATGTAGCCCAGACGCGCCTTCAACGACTGCGGACGGCCTTCGAACAGCGCCGCGTAATAGACGGTGTTCGACAGCACGTTCTTCACGTAATCGCGAGTCTCGGTGAAAGGGATCGTTTCAGCAAAAACCGCGCCCTCGACGGGTGCGCGCAAGTCCTGACGCCACTGCTTCGGCCGGCCCGGCCCCGCGTTGTAGCCAGCGGTCGCGAGCACGGGCGAGTTATCGAATTGATTGTAGATCATCGACAGGTAATTCGTGCCGAGCAGGATATTGGTGTTGATGTCGTTCATCTGCGCGCGCGACACCGTGCCAAGACCGATCTTCTTCGCGACGAGTTGCGCCGTGCCCGGCATCAGTTGCATCAGGCCGCCCGCGCCGACTTCCGACCGCGCATTGATGATGAAACGCGATTCCTGACGGATCAGCCCGTACGCCCATTCGATGTCGAGATTGGTGTCCTTCGCGTCGCGCTCGACGATATCGCGGAACGGCGACAGATAGCGCAGCGTGAAATCGTGCTCGGCTTTCGTCTTGTCGGCGGTGTTGACCGTGCGGTCGAACATCTCGATGCGCTTCGCATACTGCGCGGCGGCGAGCAGTTGACGATCCGTCATCGTGCGCAGCGGCCAGTTCCATTCGCGGTTGCCTTCGAGCCGCATGTTCAGCGCGTAGAAACGCTGCGACAGCGCGAAGCCCGGCACCGATTGCATCTGCTCGATCTCGGCGTCGGACACCGTCGTGCGCGGCGGCACCGTGATCTTCTGACCGAGCTCTTCGAGCGCGAGCTGGCCGTAGAAGTTGTATTGATCGGCGATGCTCTGGAATTCCTGATTCGCCGTGGCCGTATCGCCGGCCTGCTTCACGGCGCGCGCGTGCCAGTAGACCCACGACGGCTGCGCGCGCAGTGTGGGCGGCATCTGTTCGATGGACCAGCGCACCATGTTCCAGTCGCCGATGAGGAGCGCGCTGCGCGTGCGCCATTCGTACGCCGGGTTGGACAATTGCGCGTTCGCCGACAGCCGATACCAGTCGGCCGCCGACGGCATGCGCTTGATCGCCGCCTGATAGCCGATCGTGCCCCAGCCGGTCGCGCGCTCCGCGGGCGTGAGACTCGGCGCGACGGAACTGAACGTGGCGGCGGCCATCGCCGGATCGTTGCGGGCGAGGCGCGTGACCGCGAGCAGCGTCAGCTGATGCGCCGGCGTGTTGGGCATCACGCCGCGCGCGAGATAGAGCGGCGGCTTGTTGACGGCGTCGTCGAAGAGCGAATCCTTCGGCTTTTCCTGGCCGAGCGCGTCGACGATATTCGAACCCGTCGACGTGTAGTTCTGCTCGTAGGCAAGGCGGATCTGCTGCCAGACATCGTCGCTCGTGAACTGGCCGGACGCCGCGAGCGCGCCGATCAGATCGACGCAACCGTCGCCATACCATTTCGGCTCGACGAGCAGCGCGCGCGCCGCATCCGCGACGTTCTCGCCGCGCGACAAACGCGCTTCGAGCGCATAGCACTTGACCTGCGTGTCGTCGTTGAGAACGAAACGGGAATACTGCTGCTCGAAGTTCTTCCAGTCGTGACGGCCGCCGAGCACGACGAGATAGTCGTTGCGCAGGCGGTCCGCAATCGCCTGGCCGTCGTAGCGCTGCAGGAACGAGAGCACCGGCGCGTCGGGCGCGTCGAGGCGCGCGTGGCCCTGCGAATCGAAAAGCTGCGGCTTGATCGTGAAGTATTCGATGTAGCTCGGCGCCGGGTAATCCGGAATCTGGGCGGCGAGCATCGCGGCCTTGCCCGCATCGTTCGCGCGCGCGGCATCGCGCAGCTGCAGGAAGACGCGGTCGTCGGACGTGGGGGAGAAATCTGCATCGGGACGGACGGCGGAGGCCGTGCCGCAGGCGACGAGCGTCGCGGCGGCAAGGGCTGCGCCGACCGCGAGATATACTCGGTTGAGGCGTTTTGACATCTTTATTTCTGGAGCGCGAATGGTCTTGAACCGGGTCCTGAGATCGGAGGAAAGCATAGCACGCAACGTTTGCGACGAACCCAAGCGTGAGCCGAAAAGCGCCTTGCGCGCGACCCTTCTCGCGAAGCGCGAGGCGCAACAGGAGCAAGCCGGCCAGGACGCACGAAACGAGGCGCTCGCGATCCGTCTTCAGGAAGTGCTCGCGCGGCACGAAGCGCGCAGCGTCGGGTTCTACTGGCCGGTCGCGGGCGAATTCGACGCGCGCGACGCGCTCACGCGCTGGCTCGCCGCCGACGCCACGCGCAGCGCCGCGCTGCCGGTCGTCGTGAAACCGCACGCGCCGATGGTCTTCCACGCCTGGCGCGCCGACTCGCCGATGAAAGAAGGCCGCTACCGTATTCCGGTGCCCGCTGAAGAGAAAGCCGTGGTGCCCGAACTGCTGCTGATTCCGTGCGTCGGTTTCGATGCGGACCGGTATCGGCTGGGCTACGGCGGCGGCTATTACGACCGCACGCTCGCCGCGTGGCCGAACGGCGCGCGGCCGGTGACGATCGGCGTCGCGTACGAATCGGGTCTGTGCGCGACCTTGCCGCGCGAGACGCACGACATGCCGCTCGACGCGATCGTCACCGAATCCGCTGTCTATTAGAGCGAGGCCGCCGCGCGCGCGGCCGTATCGTAAAGGCCGGAGGCGTTGCGCATCAGTTGCGCGGCCTCGCCGATCTGCTCGTTGGTGAGGCCGCTTTCGCGCAGCGTCTCGATCAGGCAGGCTTCGCGCACTTCGCGATACTTGCCGCACAGCTCGCGGCCCGCCGGCGTCGCGGAAAAGAACACTTCCTTACCGGATTTCTCGCTCTGCACATAGCCGCGAGCGACGAGTTTTTTCAGCGCATACGTGGCAACGTGCGTGTCCTCGATGTTCAGCACGAAGCAGATGTCGGCGAGCTTCTTCTTGCGGTCGCGATGGCTCACGTGGTGCAGCAGCGACACTTCCACCGCCGTCATGTCCTTCGCGCCCGCCGCGGACATGCAGCGCACCATCCAGCGATTGAACGCGTTGCCCGCCATGATGAGGCCGTACTCGAACTCCGACAATTCCGCGCTGGCTTCGGAGACGAGATGCTCGGACGAAACGATCTTGGTGGGATGGCGCGGCATGGCGGTGACCGAATTGAAGTGCGTTGGAGTGTAGCGCAACGTCGATTTTGCGAGCGACGGCGCGCCTCGGCGAAAACCTGTATTGATAATTTCTTGATAATTTATTGACAATGTAACATTCTGCGACGGTGCGGCGTTCATCGAATCGACGAATTTCGCGCATCGCAAAGGCAAATTGAGGCATGACAAGACCACGTATTCATTCGCTGGGCGACTCCGCGCTCGTGTGCGAAGCCGCGCCGCCCGCCACGCTCGACTGCCAGCGCCGCATCTGGGCGCTGGCGGAGCACGCGCGCCTGATGCCGCACGTCGTCGAAGTGGTGCCGGGCATGAACAATCTGACGATCGTGTTCGATCCGCTCGAAGCGGACTACGAAACGCTCGCCGCGCAACTCGAAAGCGGCTGGGACGCGGCCGAGACGCCCGACATGGACAGCGCCGAAATCGAGATTCCGGTGCGCTACGGCGGCGCCGACGGCCCCGATCTCGCCGCGCTCGCGCAGCACACGGGCTTGTCCGTCGATGACGTGGTGAAGCGTCATACGCAAACCGAGTACGTCGTGTTCTTCCTCGGCTTCCAGCCGGGCTTCGCGTATCTCGGCGGGCTCGATCCCGCGCTCGCGATGCCGCGCCGCGCCGAACCGCGTCTCGAAGTGCCGGCGGGATCGGTCGGCATCGGCGGGGCGCAGACGGGCATCTATCCGGCGGCGTCGCCGGGCGGCTGGCAATTGCTCGGGCGCACCGAGCTGAAGCTCTTCGATCCGGCCAGAAATCCGCCGACGCTCATGCAGCCCGGCGACCGCGTGCGCTTCAAGGCGCTGGAGGTACGCGCATGATCGACGTGATTCGCGCGGGCGTGCTCACTTCCGTCCAGGATCTCGGCCGGCGCGGCTACCGGCATCTCGGCGTGAGTTCCGGTGGCGCGCTCGACGCGCTGTCGCTGGAAATCGGCAATCGCATCGTCGGTAACAAGGCGGATGCGGCGGGCATCGAGATCACGTTCGGGCCGACCGTGCTGCGCTTCAAGCATGCGACGCGCATTGCCATCACTGGAACCGATTTCGGCGCGACGCTCGACGACGAACCGGTGTATTCGTGGTGGAGCCTGCCGGTGCGCGCGGGCCAGGAGCTGACGCTGCGCGCGGCGAAGCGCGGCATGCGTTGTTATGTGGCGATCGCAGGCGGCATCGACGTTCTGCCGATGCTCGGCTCGCGCTCGACCGATCTCGGCGCGTGCTTCGGCGGCCTCGGCGGACGCGCGCTGCGCGACGGCGATCGCCTGCCGGTCGGCGTGCCGCAGCCGCACAAGGGCATCGCCTTTTCGCCGGAAGAACCCGCGTTCGGCGTGAAAGCGCCCGCGTGGTGCAAGTTCGTGCTCGTCGACGAACCCGTGCGCCGCGGACGCCATTCGCCGAGCCTCGCGTGGGCCGCCCCGATTCGCGTGCTGCGCGGCCCGGAATACGCGAGTTTCAGCGACGCCGCGCAACAGGTTTTCTGGAACGAGGAATGGACGATCACGCCGAACAGCAATCGCATGGGCTTTCGCCTCGCGGGCACGGCGCTGGAGCGGCGCGAAAAGATGGAGCTGCTGTCGCACGCGGTGTTGCCCGGCACGATCCAGGTGCCGCCGAACGGCCAGCCGATCATCCTGATGGGCGACGCGCAGACCACAGGCGGCTATCCGAAGATCGGCGCGGTCATCAAGGCTGATTTGTGGAAGCTCGCGCAGGTGAGGTTGAACGGCGGCGTGCGCTTTATCGAGACGTCGGCGGAAGAGGCGCGTCACGCGCTCGCCGACGAACGGCAATACGTAAGCCAGGTGGAAACGGCGATCGCGATGCACGAGGAACGCATCGCGCGCGCCGGCTCTTAGCAGCAGGGCGAAAGCCGCGCGAACGACGCGGCGCATACATCCAACATCCAACGGAACGAGTGCGAAAACATCATGGAAATCGATCTCAATGCCGATCTCGGCGAAGGTTGCGGCACCGATGAGGCGCTGCTCGATCTCGTGAGTTCCGCGAACATCGCGTGCGGCTGGCATGCGGGCGGCGCCACGGCGATGCGCGATTGCGTGCGCTGGGCCGTCGAGAAAGGCGTCGCCATCGGCGCGCATCCGAGCTTCAACGATCCCGAGAACTTCGGCCGCAAGGAAATGGACCTGCCGCCGGAGGAAATTTACGCGGGCGTGCTGTATCAGCTCGGCGCGCTTTCGGCGATCGCGCAGGCCGAAGGCGGACGCATCGCGCACGTCAAGCCGCACGGCGCGCTGTACAACCAGGCGGCGAGAAGCGCGGAAATCGCCGATGCCATCGTCTCCGCCGTGCACGATTTCGATCCGTCGCTGCTCGTCTTCGGTCTCGCGAACAGCGGGTTCATCGAAGCGGCGCGGCGCGCGGGCTTGATCGCCATCGAAGAAGTGTTCGCCGATCGCGGTTATCGCGCGGACGGCTCGCTCGTGCCGCGCAAGGAGCCGGGCGCGCTGCTCGATGACGAAAACGTCGTGCTCGACCGCACGCTCGCGATGGTGCGCGATCAGCGGGTGCAGGCCGTGTCCGGCGAATGGGTGCCGCTCAACGCGCAGACGATCTGCCTGCACGGCGACGGCGCGCACGCGCTCGAATTCGCGCGGCGCATTCGCGGCGCGCTGGCGGATGCGGGCATCGAAGTCCGCGCCGCGCACGCCGACGCCTGAGCCGTCAACGCAGGTTCGAACGCCCCGCAACGCCGGGGCGTTTTAGCAAGGAAGCAGTGAATCCACGCGCCCGGTACGAGGCGTGACGTCAATATTGTTTGGAGAACTCATGGCAACCCCTGTCAATCTATGGCCGCTCATCGGTGTGGCCGTCATCATCGCGGGCTTCGTGCTGCGCTTCAATCCGATGCTGATCGTCGCGGCCGCGGCGATCATCACCGGCTTCGCGGCGCATTTTCCCATCGAGAAAATCCTGACCGCGATCGGCACCGGCTTTCTCAAGACGCGCAACATTCCGCTCATCATCCTGTTGCCGCTGGCGGTGATCGGTTTGCTCGAACGGCACGGCCTGCGCGAGCGCGCGCAAATGTGGATTTCGAGCATCAAGGCCGCGACAGCCGGGCGTCTGCTGATCGTCTATCTGTTCGTGCGTGAACTCACGGCGGCGGTCGGCCTGACGGGACTCGGCGGCCATCCGCAGATGGTGCGCCCGCTGCTCGCGCCGATGGCCGAAGGCGCCACCGAAGCGCGCTACGGCAAGCTCTCGGATGCGACGCGCTTCAAGCTGCGCGCATACTCGGCGGCGACCGACAACGTCGGCCTGTTCTTCGGCGAGGACATTTTCGTGGCGTTCGGCGCGATCGTGCTGATGGTCACGTTCCTGAAGGAAGCGGGCATCGTCGTGGAGCCGATGCACGTCGCCGTGTGGGGCATTCCGACGGCAATCTGCGCGTTCCTGATTCACGGTTTCCGTCTGTGGCTCCTGGACCGCAGGCTCGCGCGCGAACTCGACGCGCTCACGCGCAACGTCGCGGGAGAAAAAGCATGACGCTCACGATCAACTATCTGTTCTATCTCGTCGGCATCATTCTGCTGGTCGTCGGCGGGATGATCCTCACGGACAAATCGCATCCGCGGCGTCTGACCGCTGGCGGATTCTGGCTGATCTACGCGTTGATCTTTCTCGTCGGCGACTGGCTTCCGGTGACGGTCGTCGGCGTGCTCGTCGTGGCGATGGCGCTGATCGCGGGTTTCGGCGGCGTCACCGGCGCGAAGCCGAAGATGCTTTCCGAAGACACGCGCCGCCGGAGCGCCGCGCGGCTCGGCAACAAGCTCTTCGTGCCCGCGCTGACGATTCCCGTCGTCACCGTGATCCTCACGCTCGGCGCGAAATACCTCGTGTTCGGCGGCGTGCCGCTGATCGAGCTGAAGAACGTGACGCTGATCGGCTTCGGCATCGGCTGCGTGATCGCGCTGGCCATTGCCTGCGTGATGACGCGCGACACGGTCGGCCAGTCGATGCGCGAAACGCGCCGTCTCATCGATGCGCTGTCGTGGGCTGCCGTGCTGCCGCAGATGCTCGGCATGCTCGGCCTCGTGTTCTCGGATGCGGGCGTAGGCAAGGCGGTCGCGCATGTGACGACGGCTTACGTCAACATGGATTACCGGCTCGTCGCGGTGGCGGTGTATGTCCTCGGCATGGCGCTTTTCACGATGGTCATGGGCAACGGCTTCGCCGCGTTTCCGGTCATGACGGGCGGCGTCGGCGTACCGATTCTCGTCGGCGTATTCCACGGCAATCCCGCGACGATGGCCGCGATCGGCATGTTCTCCGGCTACTGCGGCACGCTGATGACGCCGATGGCCGCGAACTTCAACATCGTGCCTGCGGCGCTGCTGGAGTTGCCCGACAAGAACGCGGTCATCAAGGTGCAGGTGCCGACGGCGGTGACGTTGCTAGTCGCGAATATATTCTTGTTGAACTGGCTGATGTTTATTTGAGCGAATATTTTTATGGCGCATCTCGAGTGCGCGAATATTCGAGCGACGTTCGTCAATCAATAAAATTCGATAATCGGTTTAATGAGCGCACTCAGGAAACACCCTGAGTGCGCTTTTTTTATTTTCCAATACCCGGCTCTGGCTGTGAGCCTCCAACCGCCTGCGTTTTGAGGCAATGGATCATCGCCTTCCGAGGGTGGATCACGTTTATGAATTGCCCGAAGAGGCATGCGTCAATCATTAAACTTTGAAAAATCGCATCCATATTTCAAATATGGGTAATTAGGACGATGCTTATATCTGCCGTGTAATGGCTAATGGAGACTGTTTCACTCATGAATCTGGTTCTCCATATATTCGCCATTCACGATCGACAGGCGAGCCGGTATTCCGCCTTTGTCCGCCATGCGATTGCCGAGCTATTTCCAACTAAATAACGCACCTTCCGGCCGTGATTTACCGCTGCGACTTGTCGAAAGCGTCTTCGTCGTAGTCTGCGCAATAACCGTCCATAAGCAGACCGAGGGAAGCTCATTCGCAGCGTATCGGAGCACCGTCGTCGCACTCGCGATCATTTTCGCGTGGTGCGCAATGGACGTGCGTGGAACGTCTCGTGCCGCGCCCCGCGTAGGCGCGCTTCTGTCGGCGCTCGGGTGGGTGTTCTGCGAAGCGCTCGCCATCGGCACGGTCAAGCTGATGCATCCGGACTACCAGCCCTCGCTCGGTGCATTCGCAGGTCTGGGCGTGATGACCGCGCTCGGAATCTTTGTACTCAGGATCGCCGGTTCGCGTGGGGCGCCAATCTATTCGGTGGCTGTCGCGGGGTGCCGCGATCATTGCGCCTTCCTCGTGCGCAGCCTCGATGCCATCCGCAAGCCAATCTACCGCATCGAAGCGCAATTCGAGACGGGGGCGCCAACAGAGGCTCCGCTGAACGGCGTGCCGCGCTTTTTCGATCTCGACGCCTTTACATCGCATGTGCGTACGCGGCGGATCGACGAACTGTGGCTCGCCCTGCCGCTCACCGATGAGAAATCGCTGCGCCGCGTGCTTCATGCGTTCCGCAACGAACTGGTGAATATCCGGTTCATTCCGGATGTGACCAGCCTGTCGCGCTTCCAAAGCAGCACGGCCGATGGCAACGGCCTGCTCGCGATCAATCTCGTCGCCTCGCCGCTCAACGGTGATACGCCCGCCATCAAGACGATCTTCGATCGCGTGTTCGCCACGTGCGCGATTCTCGGAACCTTGCCGCTGCTGATCGCGATCGCGCTCGCCGTCAAGCTCTCGTCGCCGGGACCGGTGCTGTTCAAGCAGCGACGCCGCGGCGCGAGCGGGCAGCCGTTCGAGATCTACAAGTTCCGCACGATGCACCTGCACGCGGCAGACGACGGCGTCGTCCAGGCCACGCGCGGCGATCCGCGTGTCACGCGCGTCGGCGCGTTTCTGCGTCGCACGAGCCTCGACGAGCTGCCGCAATTTTTCAACGTGCTGCGCGGCGAGATGTCGGTCGTGGGGCCGCGTCCGCATGCGATCGAGCATGACGATCTCTATCAGGACATCGTCGACGACTACATCCATCGGTATCGCATCAAGCCGGGCATCACCGGCTGGGCGCAGATCAACGGATTTCGCGGCGAAACCGATTCGGTCGACAAGATGCAGCAGCGCATCGAACACGATCTCTATTACCTCGGCAACTGGTCGTTCGCGCTCGATATGCGCATCGTCCTCGCGACCATCGTGCGGGGTTTCGTTCATCGCAATGCGTATTGATGCGCAGGCCTTATCCATGAAGCAATCAACCGAACGCGTTCGCCCGGCGACCGGGCGCGCTTCGTTTCTACCAACGACGCTGACGATCGCGCTGACGTGCGCGCTGAGCGCGTGCGCGTTCGCGCCCGGCTTTCACATGAACGAAGCCGGATCGCAGGTCGAAGCCACCGCGGCGACGCCCGCGATCGCCGTTACGGAGCTCGATCTCGCGCTCGTGAAGCGCTACGCCGCGCAACGCAAGACGCGTCAGGATCAGCAGGCGAAGCAGCTTTTCGGCACGCCGGGAACGTACACCGTCGGCCCGGGCGACGTGCTGCAGATCGTCGTCTGGGATCATCCGGAATTTGCCGCAGCGCTCGGCTCCGTACAGAGCCAGACGAGCGCGAAGGCAAGCGACCCCGCGCCCGGTTTCGTCGTCGATCAGCAGGGCAACTTGCGCTTCCCGTATGCAGGGTCGCTGGCGGTCGCCGGGCTGCGCACCGATGAAATCCAGCAAAGGCTGACCAGCGCGCTTTCGATGTATCTCGTCAAGCCGCAAGTCACCGTGCGGATGGCTTCGTATCGCTCGCGCCAGGTCTTTGTCGACGGCCAGGTCCATAACCCCGGCGCGCTTGCGCTGACCGATGTGCCGCTCAGCTTCTACGACGCGATCGCGCGCGCCGGCGGCTTCAGCGACAACGCCGATCAGAGCGATGTCGTGCTGGTGCGCGGCGGCGCCTCGCACCGGATCGACGTGCCGCAACTGCTCGCGCAAGGGCTCAACCCGTCGACGCTGTATCTGAAGTCCGGCGACTTGCTGCGCGTCGCATCGCGCGACGACAACGTCGTCTATGTGATGGGCGAAGTAAGCAGGCCCGGCCGCGCCGCACCGCGCCGCGACGGCCGCATGTCGCTCGCCGATGCGCTCGCGCAGGCGGGCAGCATCAATCCGAACACGGCGGACACCGCGCAGATGTTCGTGATCCGCCCGGACGACGACGCACCGCAAGTGTTTCACCTCGACAGCCGTTCGCCCGTGTCGATGCTCGTGGCGAACGAATTCGAGCTGCAGCCTAAGGACATCGTCTATGTGGACGGCAGCGGCCTCGTGCGCTTCAACCGCGTGATCAGTTTGCTGATGCCGCTGGTCAACGCCGGCCTCACGGCGGGAGTGCTCGCGAAATGATCCGCTCCGTGCTGATGGTGTGCGAGGGGAATATCTGCCGCAGTCCGCTCGCGGCGGCGATGCTCGCGCGCGAGTTGCCGCACCTGCCGGTCGTTTCGGCGGGAACGCGCGCGCTCGCCGGGCATCCAGCCGATCCGGCCATCGCCGACATGGCCGATGCGCACGGCATCCCGCTCGACTCGCACGTCGCGAGACAGCTCGACGGCGCTCTCGTCCGCGAAGCCGATCTGATTCTCACGATGACCCAGGAACAGCGCCGCTGGATCGAGACGACCTGGCCATTCACTCGCGGCAAGGTCTTCCGCCTTTGCGACGAAACGGGCGCGGACGTGGCCGATCCCTACAAGCGCTATCGCGCGGTGTTCGACCTGGCTTTCGCGCAGATCCGCGCGGGCGTCTCGCAATGGAGCCGCGCATTGGCGGTGCAACGATGAAAGACATTCAAGTCAAACCATCACAGACCTATTCCGACACGACAGGCGACGACGAAATCCGCCTGTTCGAGATTCTCGGCGTCCTGCGCGAGAGCCGCGGGCTCATCGCGGCCGCGACGGCGTGCACGTTTCTGATCGGTTCGCTGTACGCATTCCTCGCCACGCCGACCTATCGCGCCGACGCGCTGATCCAGGTCGATGACGACAGCGGTACGGGCTCGCTCAACGACAAGCTCGGCGATCTCGCGGCGTTGTTCCAGAACAAGGCCAGCACCGATGCGGAAATCGAACTGATGCGCTCGCGCGCGGTGATCGGCGACGCGGTCGCGCGTCTGCACCTCGATATCGATGCGAAGCCGCGTTATGCGCCGCTCGTCGGCAAGCCGTTCGTCCGTTTCCTGGCCGGCGACGGCCTCAACGGCGCGCCGCCCGGCCTGGGCGGTTATGCGTGGGGCGGCGAGCGCATCGCCGTGTCGAAATTCGACGTGCCGGCGCGCTGGCACGGGAAGCCCTTCACGCTGATCGCGGGCGACGCGGGGCGCTACGAACTGCAATCGGCAGACGGCGCCACCATCCTGCGCGGAACGGCTGGCCAGCCGGCGTCCGCGCGAACGGGCAACGACAGTGTCGAACTCACCGTGACATCGCTGCGCGCGCGGCCCGGCACGCGCTTCGACGTGACGCGCCTGTCGACGCAGCGGACCATCGCCGATCTGCAGCAGGGCCTCAAGATCGCGGAAAAGACGAAGCAGTCCGGAATCGTCGGAATGACGCTCGACGGCGCCGATGCCGAAAGCATCACGCAGACGGTCAACACGATCGCGACGCTCTACGTGCAACGAAACGTCGACCGGAAATCGGCACAGGCGCAGCAGATGCTCGCGTTTCTGGGCGATCAGCTGCCGCAATTGCGCGCCGATCTCGACCAGGCCGAAGCACGCTACAACGAATTTCGCGCGCAGCACGGTGCCGTCGATCTGGAAGAGCAAAGCAAGCTGCTGCTTCAAACCGTCGTCGAAAACAAGACGAAGATCATCGAGCTTCAGCAGCAGCGCGTCGACCTGGTTCAGCGTTACACGGCGCTGCATCCATCGGTGACGGCGGTCGACGCACGCATCGCCGAATTGCGGCGGCAATCGGATACCTACGAGCGGCAGATCGGCGAGCTGCCGTCGGTGCAACAGGACGCCGTGCGTCTTCTGCGCGATGTGCGGGTCAGCAACGACCTGTACACCAGTCTGCTCAACAGCACGCAGCAGTTACGCGTGCTCAGGGCGGGCCAACTCGGCAACGTCCGCACCGTCGACTACGCGGTCGTGCCGGAGAAGGCCGTCGCGCCCAAAAAGGCGCTCACGCTCGCGCTCTCGCTCGTGCTCGGACTTCTCGCCGGATGCGGCCTCGCGCTCGGACGGCGGATGCTCAGTCGCGGACTCGAAACGCCGGCGGAGGTCGAAGCGGCGATCGATCTGCCTGTCTATGCGCTCATCTCCCACTCCGACCGCCAGGCGTCGCTCGACGCATCGCGCGAACGCGATCCGGCGAAGCCTCGGGTGCTCGCAAGCGCGTCGCCGAACGACATCGCCATCGAAGGTCTGCGCAGCTTGCGCACGGCGCTGCAGTTCGGCGTTCTAAGGAAGCGCAACAAGATCGTGATGTTCACTGGCGCGCGCCCCGGCATCGGCAAATCGTTCATCTCGGTCAATTTCGCGAGCGTGCTCGCTGCGGGCGGAGAACGCGTGCTGCTCCTCGATGCCGACATGCGGCGCGGCGATCTGCAAGGTGTTCTGGGTCTGGCCCGCGCATCGGGCCTCGCGGAATTGATCGGCGGCGCCAGTCTGCAAAGCGTGATTCGCAGGGGCGTGCTGCCGGGGCTCGATGTCATCACGGGTGGCGGCACGCCCGATTTGCCATCGGAACTGCTGTTGAGCGGGCGCTTCGAGCAACTGTTCGAAGAGCTGCGGACGCTCTATGACTTCGTGATCATCGACTCGCCGCCGGTGCTTGCCGTCACCGATGCCGGCCTGATCGGCCGCCACGCCGATGCGACTCTCCTCGTTGTCCGGCACGGCTGCCATACCGCCGCCGAGCTGGGCCAGACCATGCGTCAGCTCACGAGCGCGGGTGTGTCGGTCGACGGGGCACTGCTTACCGACACGCCGTCCCGCGGGATGTCCTACGGGGCCTTCTCCCAGTATGGAAGCCCGAAGTCATGAAGCCATCGGACTCTTTGCATTCCTCAAGGTCAAGATTGAAAAAACTGCTCTTCACCTTCGGCACGCGTCCCGAAGCGATCAAGATGGCGCCGCTCGTCAAGCGGATGGCGCTCGAATCCGGCTTCGAATGCCGCGTGTGCGTGACCGGTCAGCATCGCGAGATGCTGGATCAGGTGCTCGCGCTGTTCGACATCCGCCCCGACTTCGATCTCAACGTCATGAAGCGCGGTCAGGATCTTTACGACGTCACCGCCGCGATTCTCGCCGGGATGCGCGACGTGCTCGCCGCGTATCGGCCGGACATGGTCCTCGTGCACGGCGACACCACGACGACGATGGCCGCGACGCTCGCCGCGTTCTATCAGCGCATTCCGGTCGCGCACGTCGAGGCGGGGCTGCGGACCGGCAATCTCGCGTCGCCATGGCCGGAAGAGGCGAATCGCAAGCTGACCGGCGCACTGGCCGCGCTGCATTTCGCGCCGACCGGACGCGCGCGGAATAACCTGCTCGCGGAAGGCGTGCGCGACGAAACCATCGTCGTGACCGGCAACACGGTCATCGATGCGTTGCTGCAGGTTCGCGAACGTCTCGCGAGCGATGGCAGCCTTCGCGCGCGCGCCGATGACGCCCTGCCTTCCTTCGCGTCCGGACGCCGGCTCGTGCTGGTGACGGGACATCGCCGCGAGAGCTTCGGCGGCGGATTCGAGCGCATCTGCACGGCGCTCGCGCAGATCGCGCATGCGTCGCCGGATGCCGACATCGTGTATCCGGTGCATCTGAATCCGAACGTGCGCGAACCCGTCAACCGTCTGCTGACGGGCATCGGCAACGTGCATCTCATCGAGCCGCTCGACTATCTGCCGTTCGTGCGGCTGATGGATCGCGCCGACCTGATCCTCACCGATTCCGGCGGCATTCAGGAGGAAGCGCCCTCGCTGCACAAGCCGGTGCTCGTGATGCGCGATACCACCGAGCGTCAGGAAGCGGTCGACGCCGGCGTGGTGAAGCTCGTGGGCACCGATACCGCCGACATCGTCGACAACGTCATGCACCTGCTGCACGACGCGCGTGCGTACGCGGCGATGAGCCGTGGCGCGAATCCTTATGGCGACGGCCGCGCATGCGATCGCATCGCCGCCGTCTTGCAGGCGTTCGAGCTTCGCCCGGCTCTGGCCGCCTGATCACCTCTCGCAATAGAAGATAGAAGAAGCACAGTCATGGAATTCCAGACAATCTCCGTCATCGGTCTCGGCTATATCGGTTTGCCTACGGCGGCCGCGTTCGCCGCGCGCCGCAAGCAAGTCATCGGCGTCGATGTGAATCAGCATGCCGTCGATACCATCAATCGCGGCGAGATTCATATCGTCGAGCCGGAACTCGACATGCTGGTGCACGCCGCGGTGACGCAGGGGCATTTGCGCGCGGTGACGTCGCCCGAACCGGCGGATGCGTTTCTGGTGGCGGTGCCGACTCCTTTCACCGACGGCTACAAGCCCGACCTGTCCTATATCGAAGCGGCGAGCCGCGCCATCGCGCCGGTTCTGAAGAAAGGCAACCTGGTCGTGCTGGAATCGACATCGCCTGTCGGCGCGACGGAACAGATGGCGAAATGGCTCGCGGAAATGCGGCCCGATCTGAGCTTTCCGCAGGAGAACGGCGAGGCGTCGGACATTCGCATCGCGCATTGTCCGGAGCGTGTGTTGCCGGGACATGTGATTCGTGAACTGGTGGAGAACGACCGCATCATCGGCGGCATGACGCGGCGCTGCAGCGAAGCGGCGCGCGCGCTCTATCAAACCTTCGTCACGGGCGAGTGCGTCATCACCGACGCGCGCACCGCCGAGATGTGCAAGCTGACCGAGAACGCGTCGCGCGACGTGGGCATTGCGTTCGCGAATGAACTGTCGCTGATCTGCGACCGCCTCGATATCAATGTGTGGGAACTGATCCGGCTCGCGAACCGGCATCCGCGCGTGAATATCCTGCAGCCGGGGCCGGGCGTCGGCGGGCATTGCATCGCGGTGGATCCGTGGTTCATCGTGGACTCGGCGCCCGAGGAAGCACGCCTGATTCGCACGGCGCGCGCCGTGAACGATTCGAAGCCGCACTGGGTGGTCGAGCGCGTCAAACGCGCGGCCGCGCGGTTCAAGGAGCCGGTGATCGCGTGTTTGGGACTCGCCTTCAAGGCGAACATCGACGATTTGCGGGAGAGTCCGGCGCTGGAAATCGTAGCCATGCTCGCGGATGCGCGCATCGGCGGAATCGTCGCCGTGGAACCGAACATTTCGGCATTGCCGCAGCCGCTGCGCGGCAAGATCGAACTGATGAGCATGGCCGACGCGATCAACGCGGCGGACATCATCGTGCTGCTGGTCGATCACCGCGAGTTCACGTCGATGGACGGCAACCGGATGCTGTCGAAGGTGCTGATCGATACACGTGGAGTGCTCGCTCGTGGCTAGGCGCGGCCTTGGCCTTACCGCGGGCTATGCCGTATCCGTGACCGGAGGCGTGGTATCGCTGATGGCCTACGCACGCGTGCTCGGCCCGCAGGTCTATGGCCAGCTCGCGGTCTATCTGGCGCTCGTCGAGGCGTTTCAGGCCGTCGTTTTTCAGTGGCACAGGCTGGCCTTCGTGCGCTTCTGGACGGCCTCGGCCCGGAAGGACGACGCCGATGCGTACCTGCGGACGAGTCACCTCGTCTGGCTGGCGATCGCACTCGTCGCGCTGGCCGCCATCGCTCTGGCGCTCGCGTTCGAGGCCGGCAGCCGCCAGGTGTGGCTCGCCGTCGGCGTGCTCGCGCTGGCGAAAAGCGCGGCGCTTTACACGCAGGAAATCGCGCGGGCGGGCAGCGCCGTGTTGCGATACGCATTCGCGTCGTTCCTGCTCACCGTCGGCGCGACGCTCGCGGGACTGATCGCGTGGTCACTGACGCATTCCATGACCTTGACCCTGTATGGGACCGCCGCCATCTTCGTGCTGCAGGCGATTCTCTGCGGCTTCGACAGGGTTGCGGTCATGCGTCACGCGCGCTTCAGCGTGGATCAGTTGCGCGCCATGCTGCATTACGGATTGCCGCTCATACCCGTGTTCATCGCCACGACGGCGATGACGCGCCTCGACCGTCCCATTCTGGCGATGTTCGAGCAACCGGCCGTCGTCGGTATCTACGCCGCCGCCAGCGGGCTCATCACCAACGCCATCTCGGCCGCCTGCCTGCTGATCGTGACGCCGTGTTATCCGTGGCTCTTGCGCGAGAAGGCGTCGCGGTCCGCAGCCGGGCACCGCGCGTTTCATGCCCGGCTCGGCCTGCTGATGCTGGCCTGCGTGTTCGCGGTGTCCATCGTTGTTATGGTGCTGCGTGACGTCGCGCTCCCGCTGATGCTGGGACCGTCGATCGGAAACGCGGCGCTGCCACTGGTGCTGCCGCTGCTGGCGATCGCGACGATTGCCGCGTTCAGGGCGCATTTCTTCGACCAGGCGTATCACCTGCACGCGCGGACCAAGGCGCTGATGAGCATCAACCTTCTGACGATGACGCTCGCGGTAGCCGCAACATATTTCGGCGCGCGCATGGCCGGATGCGGCGGCATGGTGCGCGGCCTTCTCGCGGTGAACGTCGTCGCGCTGCTCATCAGCGCCGCATTCGCGCGGGGCATCGTGGATCTGGGGCGCGTGGTGTGCGGTGCGATCCTCCTGTCTGCGTTCGCCGCGGCGGCTCTGGCGGCGGGCGAGCTGTCGAACGACGTGCTGAATCGCGCGGGCCATGCCGGCATATGGACGGAGTGCCTTTCCGCGATCGTCGCGCTTTCGCTCTTCTGCGGCATGTGCGTTGGCGCGAACGTGGGCTCCATTCGGGAAGCACTGAGGGGCAAGCTATGAATGGCAAGCGCGAGGTTCTGTTTCATATTCCCTGCTTGCATGGCGGAGGCGCCGAGCGCGTCGCCGTCGAAATTGCGAAGCACTTCGTCTCGAAGGGTTTCCGGCCGTTTTTCTTCGTTCACACGGAAGGAACCGCTTATCAGTTGCCACCCGGCGTCGAAGTCGTCGTCGCGAGCAAGACCGGGCATCTCGCGCGCGTGCTCGAACTGCGTGCGTTGATCAGGACGAGACGTCCGGAGGCCGTGCTGTCGTTTCTGCCCTATGCCAACCTGATTTCCGTATCGGCCAGACTGTTCGGCGCAAGCCGGACGCGCCTGGTGATCAGCGAGCACTCCGTCTTCGCTCCGTCCGATTCGGTGTACGGGTCTCTGCACAGGACCAGCGCGAAGGCAAAAATCAAGTGGGCGATCGCGCGATGGCTCTATCAGGCGAGCGATTCCATCGTGGCGGTCTCGACAGGCGTCGCACAGGATCTCCGGCGCAGCCTCAAAGGCCGGGCGCCGGACAAGGTGGTCGTCATTCATAACCCGTGCTTCATACCGGGCGCCGTCGCGAACGCAAAGCCGCGTGGAGCCGCCGTGCTCGCTGTGGGGCGGCTGGGCGCGCAAAAAGGCTTCGACGTTCTGATTCGCGCGTTCGCATCCGTGCTGAAGACGCGCGGCGACGCCACGCTCGTCATCGCCGGAGAGGGCAAGGACCGCGCTCGTCTGGAGGCGCTGGTCCGTGAACTGGGTTTGTCCGATAGCGTCAGTCTTCCCGGATTCGCCGGCGATGTCGCGGAGCTCTATCGCAACGCGGATCTTTTCGTGTGCTCCTCGAAGCGCGAAGGGTTCGGCAATGTGATCGTCGAGGCTTTGTCATTCGGACTGCCGGTCGTGTCCACGCGTTGCGAACATGGGCCGGACGAGATCCTCGACGGCGGAAAGTACGGACGCCTCGTGCCCGTGGACGACGAGAAAGCACTGGCAGCGGCCATCATCGAGTCTTTGACCGGCGACGTCGACAAGCCGGCGCTGATCGCGCGAGCCGGAGCGTTCTCCCTTGAAGCAATCGGAGATCGCTATCTGGAGCAACTCGGTTTGCAGGCCCACGATGACAAGGCCACTCAGGGAGCCGGAGCGTAGTCGTGAGGCTGTCCGTCTCGAACGTCGTTTCGTTCATGTTTCTCGCGGCCGTGTCGCTGGCGCTGTTCCTCAGCGGAGCCGGCCTGAATCTGCTCGGCCTCAACTATTCGGGCAACGAGGGCGCGGGTGGATTGAAGGTCCACCCTTACGTCTGGTTCACCGTCGGCGCGGTGCTCGTGCTTGTGCTCAGGCGCACGGCGGGACCGTCGGCGTGGTCTTGCCGAAGTTTCCGGACACCGATTGCGTGCTCGGTCTTCACGATAGCCGTCCTCATTCTGAAAGCGATCGTCACGGGCGCGCAGGCGCTGGGTTTCGCCGTCGACACGATCCTTGCCATGTTCTGGATAGCGGCGGTCGCGCCGTTCATGGATCAACGCACGGTGCGGCGCACCTTGCGGCTGGGTCTCGCATTCGTGATCCTCGAAAGCGCGATGGCGATTTTCGAGGTCGTCACGCAGACGCAGTTCATTCCAATCGACACATGGTACGGCAGCTATTTTCGTGCGACTGCCCTGCACGGCCATCCGCTGAATAACGCGCTGATCCTGGTCACAGTCGCCGTCGCATTGCAACTGAGCGGCACGTCCGCGATTTCGATTCTGGTGTTCGTACTGACGACTGCGGCGCTATCGGCGTTCGGCGCGCGGGGCGCGCTCATGGTCTATCTGACCTTGAATGCGCTGATGTCCATTCGCTTCGGGCTGAGGTCCGTCGGCCGGATGGCGCTGGTGTCGCTGGGCGCGCCCTTCGCCATTGGCCTCGTCGGCTGGATGCTGGCGTCGGGCATGCTCGGCGACCGGATTGCCAATGTCGGCGCCTACGACAGCAGTTCGGGCGTCCGTTTGCAGTCCGTGGAAATCCTGAACTACCTCGACTGGAGAAGCGTCCTCGCCGGAACGGACCCGGACGCGGTGTCGCGCATGATGGATCGGGCGGATATCGGCGTGATCGAGAACTTTCTGGTCGCGTACGTGCTCATGTTCGGCCTGGGATGCACGTTACTGCTGCTCGCCTGTATCTGGATCTGTTTGCGCAGGATCGCACATGACCGGGACGCCCGAACCCGTCGTCGCTTGTCCGTAATGTTCGTCGCCTTCTTCATGACGGCGATGACCAACAACTCGCTCGCAACGAAAACGCCGGCGCTGTATCTCTGCGCCGTATTCGCCTGGGCCGCCGGCCGCGAGATGGACCGGCGCCGGCAGAAGCCGCCGCGCGCTCGCGAAGCTTTCGAAGGCGGTTTGCCCGCTTCGTCCACCGAGGATGTCCGCGACCGATGAAAGCGCTCGCGTCAACGATTCGAACTGCAAGGTAGTGAAGGATGAGTGTTTCGAGGTCTGCCGGCGCGCATGGTCGCGCCGTGCAAAAGGTGCTTCACGTCGGCCCGGATATGTCGGCGCAGGGCGGTATCGCTTCCGTGATCGGCGGATATGCGCAACGCAGCGAGCTGTTCGAATCGCAGGGCTACACGCTGAGCTTCGCGGCGACATGCGGCGCCCGCGGTGGGCTGCGACGCATCCGGCAGTTTGCGCGCGCGTGGTGGAAAGTCGTGAGCGGAGCGGTCTCGCGGAATATCGACATCGTCCATATTCACACATCGGTCCGTGGCTCGCTGCTCAGAAAGTGGCTCCTCGCCATGACGTGCATCGGCTTGCGCCAAAAGTACATCTTGCATCTGCATAACGGCGCGATGGCGCAGTACATCGAAACGCTTCCCGCGCTGTGCCGCAAGGCAGTCGGTCTCATGTGGAAGCGCGCTGCTCAGGTGATCTGCCTGTCGCGTGACATGGAAGCGTGGCTGGATCGCGACCGGCTCTGCCATCCGGAGAAGCGTCAGCTCATCTACAACGGCATTTCGGATCCCGCGTCGGACGTGGCGCTCGGCAGGTCCGGCGCGCAGCCGCCAACCATTCTGTTCCTCGGCAGGCTCGTGGAAGCCAAAGGCATCAAGGTGCTGCTCGAAGCCGCGGAACGGCTGAAACGGCTCGGCCATCCGTATCGGCTGCTTGTCGCTGGCAGCGGCGACCTCCAAGCGTTCCTGACGGACGTCGAACATCGAAATCTTTCGATGGAAGTGGAGCACCTCGGATGGGCGACGGGCGAACAAAAGGCGCAGTTGCTCGCGAATGCCGACATCTTCGTCTTGCCGTCGCGCAGTGAAGGTTTTCCGGTGGCCATCGTCGAAGCGATGGCGTACGGCGCGACGATCGTTTCCACGAACATTCCCGGCGTCACGGACGCCATCGTTCACGGGCGCGATGGATTGCTGGTGTCGCCCGATGCCGCCGATCAACTCTGCGATGCACTCGCCAAGCTGATCACGTCGCCGGCGCTGCGCACGCAGTTGGCTGCCGCAGCGAGACAACGCTTTCTCGACCGGTTCACCATCGAACGCACGGTCGAATGCCTGGTGAGCGCTTACGACAAGGCCTTGCACTGATACGACCGAACGTGTCCTCGCACTACTTCTCTCAAACATGAACCGTATCGAAATCTTTTCATGCCCGATGGACGTCGCCACCATGGACGAAACCGTCGACTGGATTCGCGCACGCGTCGAGCAGCGGGTATTCACGCAGCACGTCGTCGTGAATGTCGCAAAGCTCGTTCACATGCAGACGGACGAAGCACTTGCGGAGTCGGTGCGCGCCTGCGACATCGTCAATATCGACGGCATGGGCGTCGTATGGGGCGCGCGGCTGCTAGGCTTCCCGGTACGCGAGCGCGTGGCGGGCGTCGACCTGTTCGGGCGTTTGCTGGAAATGGCCGCCGAGCGCGCGTTGCCGGTGTTCCTTCTCGGCGCGACGCAAGACGTGGTCGATCGCACGGCCAGCGTGGTCACGGCCCGATATCCCGGATTGCGAATCGCAGGCCGTCATCACGGCTATTTCTGGGACGACGAAAAGCGCGTCGTCGATGAGATACGTCAGTCCGGGGCGCGGCTGTTGTTCGTCGCGATCACGTCGCCGAGAAAGGAGAATTTCATCAACCGATGGCGTGAACAACTCGGCGTCGACTTCGTGATGGGCGTCGGCGGCACGTTCGATGTCGTCGCGGGGAAAGTGCGGCGCGCGCCGGTCTGGATGCAGCGCTGCGGGCTCGAATGGCTGTTCCGGGTCTTTCAGGAGCCGCGCCGCATGTGGCGCCGCTACTTCGTGACGAACAACAAATTCGCGTTGATGCTTGCGCGGGCTTCGCTCGCTTCGATGACGCGCCGCAGAACCTGATGTCAAGTAAGCCGGTCTTGCTCGCCGCCGTTTTCGCGATGCTGCTGTCCGCGTGCTCGGTGCTCGCGGATAGCGATAGCGATCGCCCTTATGCGCTGGTTTTTCGGAGCCAGTGGAGCAAAGGCGTCGATCCGCGCCTGACGATCCACACGCCGAGGCCCGAATCGCTCGACACCGTCGCGATGCCCGTCGCTGGCGGCGTCGCCCTGAAGTTGTCGATGAGCCGTGCCGACGACTTCTCGCGCGTCGCGAACGGATCGCCGCGTGCCGAAATCGGCTTCGAGCGCATCGCGCGTTTCGCGATCGGCAAGGAATACGAGATCCGGTGGTCCACGGTCATCCCCGCGGACTATCGGCTCGATTCACGGCAACCGGAAATCACCTTCCAGTTGCATCAGGGCGCCTCCGCAGGTTCCCCGCCCGTCTCGCTGATGCTGGCCGGCGGGCGATACCGGCTCGAGATCCGTGGCGGCCCCGGGAAGCCCGTCAATGCGATCGATTTCGGCGCGCCTTCGGGCGACAGGGGAAAAGTCGTCGACTGGTTGCTGCGATACCGTCCGGACGATACGGGCCTTCATCCGCGAACCGATCTCTATATGAACGGAACGCGCGTCGCTCGGTGCGAGACTTGCGCGAATGCGTATCCGGGCGACCGGAACGCATATCTCAAGCTCGGCATTTACAAATGGTGGTGGATGACGCGACCGTCCGACGTGACCGAGCGCTCGATGTACTACGGCAACGTCGACATTCTCGAACGGGAATCGGCGCCGTCACCGGTCGCGCCGCGCCGATAACGTCGACGGCTGGCCCGGCGATCTGGCGATCACCCCGCTTCCACCACGAACCCTCGCTTTCTCAGAAGCTCGAGCACGCCCCGCGGCCCGCCGAGATGCAACGCGCCGATCGCCACGAACACCGGTTTATCCGGCGCGGCGATGGCGACGATCCGCTGCACGAACCGCTGATTCCGCTGATACACCACGCGATTGTCGACCTGCGCCGCGAGCGCCTTGTTCCGCGCCAGCTTGCTCGACTTGGCGTCGTCCCAGGCCTTGAGCGCATCCGCGTCGCCGATGCGCCACAGCCGGTGCAACTCCTTCACATCGGCGACGTTCTCCGCCGGCGTCTGCACGAGATCCTGCGCGAGCATTTCGCGTTGCTGCGCCGACGAAAGCCGCGTGAATGTCGAAATCTGCTCGTTCAGCGTTTCCAGTCCGACGATCTTCCCGCGCGCGCGAAGATACACGTTCTGCAACTGCGCCTCGGTTCCGTACTCGCTTTGAAACCCGGCCTTCAACGTGTCGTAGGTTTCGATCAGCATCGATGCGAGCCATGGCCGCGTATGCCGGATCTCCTTCAGCGCCGCCGGATTGCTGCGCATGCGCGCCTCGACCTTCTTCCACATCGAGTCAGGCAAATAGTCGATCAGACACGCGCTGCGGCACATGCCATAACGATTCACATCGTCTTGAGAGAGCAGGAGATCGTCGGGGGAAATCTCGAGCGCGAGCGTAGGCGATGCATCGAGCGCCGCGAGTATCGATTTGCGAAACGGTTGCTCGGGCGGATAGTCGCTCGCGAAACCCACATGGAGCGTGCCGAGCAGATAGATGGTCGTCGTGCCCTTGGTCGCGACGTAGAACGGCATGCGCGGCGGCTGCGCGCGCACCGGGCCGCTCGCGGTCGTGCCGGTCGAGCGGTCCGTGCGCGGCGGCGGAGCGGGATTGGCGGGCGCGGCGGCGGACCCCGCATCGCCCGCGGCCTGCGGCGTGCGCGATCCGACCACCGCGAAGCCCGAAGGTGACACCGAGACACCCGCCGTAAACAGCAAGAACGACAGCACGAGGGCTGTCGTTTTGGCGAACGCCGCGCGCGAAAAGCGCGGCTTGACGGTTGAATCCTGCACGATCGACATCTTAAAACATTCGCGTGACGCGTCGTGCAGCCTTCCGGCGAGATTCAGACTTCGGCTTCGCCGACCTCCTCGGCGCGATGGCACGACACCTGACGTCCATCGACCACGCGCAGTTTCGGCTCTTCGACACGGCATCGCTCGATCGCATACGGGCAGCGCTGATGGAACGTGCAGCCCGATGGCGGATTGAGCGGCGACGGCATCTCGCCCTGCAGCTTGATCTTGATGCGCCGGTCTTCCTCGAAGATCGCGGGCGTCGCGGACATGAGCGCGCGCGTGTACGGATGGCGCGGCTTCGCGAAAATCGTCTTCTTGTCGCCGACTTCCGCGACGCCGCCGAAGTACATCACCATCACGTCGTCGGCGATATGCTCCACCACCGACAAATTGTGCGAGATGAACACGTAGCTCGTGCCGAACTGCGCCTGGAGATCCATGAACAGATTCAGGATCTGCGCCTGAATCGACACGTCGAGCGCGGACACCGGCTCGTCGGCGACGACGATCTGCGGATCGAGAATCATCGCCCGCGCGATCGCCACGCGCTGACGCTGCCCGCCCGAAAACATGTGCGGATAACGCGACGCGTGTTCCGGCCGCAAGCCGACGGTACGCATCATCTTCGCGATGCGCTCGGCGCGCTCCGTCGACGAGAGCTTCGTGTTGATCGCGAGCGGTTCGCCGAGCGTCTGCTCGACGGTCTTGCGCGGATTCAGCGACGCGAACGGGTTCTGGAACACCATCTGCACGCGCTGACGCAACTCGGCGATCTTCGCACGGCTCGCGCCCGCGACATCGTCGCCTTCGATCAGCAAGCGGCCCGACGTGGGCGCTTCGATCATCGTCAATTGACGCGCGAGCGTGGACTTGCCGCATCCCGATTCGCCGACGACCGCAAGCGTGCGCCCGCGCTTCAATTCGAACGACACGCCGTTCAACGCCTTCACCGTGCCGTGCTTGAACGCGCTGCGTTTCACGTCGTAATGCTTCGTGAGCCTGTCGGCGGCGAGCACGATGTCCTGATTCGATTCCTTCGGTACGGCGTTCATCGCGCGCCTCCTTCCACGACCACATCGATGTTCAACGGCTTGATGCAGCGCGCCCGCACGGCCGGATCGTTCTTGTCGAGCTGATACAGATTCGGCCGCGCCTTCCGGCAATCGTCGACGACATATTTGCAGCGCGGCGCGAAGAGACATCCGCTCGGGCGATCGTCCTTGCCCGGCACCATGCCCGGCAGCGCCGCGAGACGTTCCGCGCCGCGCGAATGTTCGGGAATCGCCGCGAGCAGCGCTTCCGTGTACGGATGATGCGGCTCGCTGAAGATCGTCGGCACATGATTCGTTTCGATGATCTCGCCCGCGTACATCACCGCGACGCGCTGCGCCACTTCGGACACGACCGCGAGATCGTGCGAAATCAGCACGAGCGCCATGCCGCGTTCCTTCTGCAGCTTCACGAGCAGTTCCATGATCTGCGCCTGGATCGTCACGTCGAGCGCGGTGGTGGGCTCGTCGGCGATCAGAAGCTTCGGATTGCATGCGACCGCCATCGCGATCATCACGCGCTGATTCATGCCGCCCGACATCTGATGCGGAAACGAATTGATGCGGTTCTTCGCGTCCGGAATGCCGACCTGATCGAGCAGTTCGAGCGCGCGTTTGTCGAGCGCATCGCCGCGCAGACCTTCGTGCAGCTTCAGTACTTCCTTGATCTGATAGCCGACGGTGTAGCTCGGGTTCAGGCTCGTCAGCGCGTCCTGAAACACCATCGCGATGTCCTTGCCGATGATCCTGCGACGCGCGCGCGCCGACGCCTTCAGCAAATCCTTCCCGTCGAACGTGACCTGATCGGCGGTTACTTTGCCCGGTGCGTCGATGAGGCCCATCAGCGCCATCATCGTGACGCTCTTGCCCGAGCCGGATTCGCCGACGACGCCGACGACTTCGCCCGGCTTCACGGACAGATCGATGCGATCGACGGCCTGCGTGCCGCCGAACGTCACCTGCAAATTGCGGATAGTCAGAAGATCGTTCATGTCAGCCCATCCGTTTGAGTTTCGGATCGAGCGCATCGCGCAGACCGTCGCCGAGCAGATTGATGACGAGCACCGAGATCAGGATCGACAGGCCTGGCATCGTCACGATCCACCATGCGCTTTCGATGTAATCGCGCGCCGATGCGAGCATCGCGCCCCACTCCGCCGCCGGCGGCTGCACGCCGAGGCCGAGAAAGCCGAGCGCGGCAGCATCGAGAATCGCGGACGAGAAACCGAGCGTCGCCTGCACGATCAGCGGCGCGGCGCAGTTCGGCAACACTTGCGAGAACATCAGGCGGACGGTGCCCGCGCCCGCGACGCGCGATGCCGTCACGTATTCCTTCTGCAATTCGCCGAGCGCCGACGCGCGCGTGAGACGCACGTATCCCGGCAGCGCGACGATGGCGATGGCGAGCATCGTGTTGACGAGCCCCGGCCCGATGATCGCGACGACCGCGACCGCGAGCAGCAGCGAAGGCAACGCGAGCAGCACGTCCATCACGCGCATGATCGGCGTATCGAGCCAGTGGAAGAACGCGGCCATCAGACCGAGCACGACGCCCGGAATCAGCGCGAGCACGACCGACACGAAGCCGATCCAGAACGACAGCCGCGCGCCGTACATGAGACGCGAGAGAATGTCGCGGCCGGCTTCATCGGTGCCGAGCAGGAACATGCGGTTGCCGCCTTCGAGCCACGCGGGCGGAATTTTCACGTAATCGCGATATTGCTCGATCGGGCTATGCGGTGCGATCAGCGGCGCGAGCAGCGCGACGAGAATCAGCACGAGCACGATCACGCCCGCGACGACGGCGCCGCGATTGCGCGAGAAATTCGCCCAGAATTCGCGCGCCGCGACCATGCGCCCGGACGGCGGCGTGAGCGCGCCCGGCGGGAGATTGTTTTGAACGTCAGCCATTCGTTATGCCTCGCGCCGAGCGGCCTCAAGCGAGGCATGCGCCCCCTTGGGGGGCAGCGAACAAGTGTGAGCGTGGAGGTACATGTTTTCCTCAGCGAGTATGGCGAATGCGCGGATTCAACACGCCGTACAACAAATCGACGACCAGGTTCACGACGATCACGAGCGTCGCGATCATCAGAATGCCGCCTTGCACGACCGGATAATCGCGGCGCGAAATGGCGTCGATGAGCCACTTGCCGACACCCGGCCACGAGAACAGCGTCTCGGTCAGCACCGCGCCCGCGAGCAGCGTGCCGACCTGCAGGCCGATCACGGTCACGACAGGAATCAGCGCGTTGCGCAGCGCATGCACGACGACCACGCGCAGCGGCGACAAACCCTTCGCGCGCGCCGTGCGGATGTAGTCCTCGCGCAGCACTTCGAGCATCGACGAGCGCGTCATGCGCGCGACGACCGCCAGCGGAATCGTGCCGAGCACGATGGTCGGCAGAATCAGATGCGACACCGCCGACGTGAACGCGCCTTCGTCGCTCGAGAAGAGCGCGTCGATCAACATGAAGCCGGTGACGTGCGGAATGTCGTATTCGACCGCGATGCGGCCCGACACCGGCGTCCAGCCGAGCTTCGCCGAGAAGAACATGATGAGGATCAAGCCCCACCAGAAAATCGGCATCGAATAGCCCGTGAGCGCGGTGCCCATCACGCCGTGATCGACGACCGTGCCGCGCCTGAGCGCCGCCGCGACGCCCGCCGGCAAGCCGACGACGAGCGCGAAGATCATCGCGCAGATGGAGAGTTCGACGGTCGCCGGAAAGCGCGCGAGGAACTCGCCCATCACGCTGGTATTCGTGATGATCGACGTGCCGAGATCGCCTTTCAGCGCGTGCCCGACGTAGGTGAGGTATTGGACCGGCAGCGGCTGGTCGAGACCGAGGCGCTTCATGGCTTCGGCGTGCATCGCGGGATCGACGCCACGCTCGCCCATCATCACTTCGATGGGGTCGCCGGGAATCAGGTGGATGAGCGCGAACGCGAGAATCGTAATGCCGATGAACGTCGGTATCACCATTCCTATGCGTCGCAAAACGAATCGGAACATGGATCGTCCTTTTCGGTATTGGGAGGACTCAAAACGTGACCGGCGGCTTGGATCTTGTGGACCCGCGCCGCCGGACCTGTTCGATTAACTATGGTTTAGTGCAAAAAGCGTTCCGTAGACAAACTTTATTGCATGCCGACGCCATCGAAGCGAACGTAGCCGAGCGGCTCGATCTTCATATTCGTCACCTTCTTGCTCACCGGCTGATACACCGTCGAGTGCGCGATCGGCGAGAACGGCAGTTGCTGCGCGAAGATCTGCTGCGCATCGGTGTAAGCCTTCGTGCGCGCGGCGACATCGGTCGTCGAACGGCCCTTCACGACGAGTTCGTCGAACGGCTTGTAGCACCACTTCGAGAAGTTGCTGCCCTTCACGGCGTCGCAGCCGAGCAGCGTGCCGAGCCAGTTGTCGGGGTCGCCGTTGTCGCCGGTCCAGCCGATCAGGAGCGCATCGTGTTCGCCCGCGTGCGCGCGCTTCAGATACTCGCCCCACTCGTACGAAACGATGTTCGCCTTCACGCCGATCTTCGCCCAGTCGGCCTGGATCATTTCCGCCATCAGTCGCGCGTTCGGGTTGTACGCGCGTTGAACCGGCATCGCCCAGAGCGTGATTTCGAAGCCGTTCGGGAAGCCCGCCTTCGCGAGCAGTTCCTTCGCCTTCGCGGTGTCGTATGTCTGGCCCTTCAGGTTCTTGTCGTAGGACCACTGCGTCGGCGGCATCGGTGCGGTGGCCGGCTGGCCCGCGCCCTGATACACGGAATCGATGATCGCCTTCTTGTTGATCGCCATGTCGAGCGCGCGGCGCACGTCGGTGTTGTCGAGGCCCTTCTTCGTCACGTTGTACGCGACATAGCCTTCGTTGAAGCCCGCCTGTGACGGCGTATCGACATTCGATGCCGACTTCAGCGCGGCGATATCGCCCGGACGCGGATAGCTCATCACCTGGCATTCGTTGTTCTTCAGCTTCTGCACGCGCACGGCCGCGTCCGGCGTGATCGAGAAGATCAGCTTGCTGATCTGCACGGCGTTCGGCTTCCAGTAATCAGGATTGCCGTCGAAGCGGATGGTCGCGTCCTTCGTGTAGCTGCGGAAGATGAACGGACCCGTGCCGACCGGCTGCTGGTTGATGTCGGCGGCCTTGCCGTCTTTCAGCAGCTTGTCCGTGTACTCGGCGGACAGGATCGACGCGTATTCCATCGCCATGTTCTGGATGAACGGCGCGCTGACTTCCTTCAGCGTGAACTTCACGGTGTACGGATCGACCTTCTCGATCTTCGAGATCAGCTTGTCCATGCCGAGGTCCGTGAAGTACGGAAACTGGACGTTGTACGCCTTGCGGAACGGATTGTTCGGATCGAGCATGCGGTTGAACGTGAAGATCACGTCATCCGCGTTGAATTCGCGCGTCGGCTTGAAGAACGACGTCGTCTGGAACTTCACGCCGTGACGCAGATGGAACGTGTAGCTGAGGCCATCCGACGACACGTCCCACTTTTCGGCGAGACCGGGCTCGACTTTCGTGCCGCCGCGCTCGAATTCGACGAGACGGTTATAGACGGTGAAGGTGTTCGCGGTGAAATCTGTGCCGGTGGTGTATTGCGCCGGATCGAAGCCGGCCGGGCTGCCTTCCGAGCAATAGACGAGCGTCTTGTTCGGGATTCCCGCGGCGTGTGCCGCGGGTGCTGCAAAGAGCGTCGCGGTGGCGACGGCGCCTGCGAGCGCCGATCCGCGGATGGCTCGCAACAGGCTGTTTTTGTTCATGTTTCCTCCAAGTCGATGCCGGCTTCTGGCCGACGTAGCGCGAGTGTACTTGATCGCGCCGCCCCGCTTTTTTCGAAGCACACGCGCAAAGTGGGCGCTACCCTAGCACGAACAAAAGTGACACGTGTACTTGGTTTTCCCCACTAGAGTTTGTCGTCGGTAGCGCTCCGATAAGGGTAGGTTATCGGGCATGTTCGCACCTGATACATCGGGCGACGAAATATTGCTCGAATAGGCGCGCGCTAACGCAAAAAAGACGACGGTAAGGGGATTCAGAGAAAGAACCGCGCGGCGAGCGCCGCGCGGGTGAACATTGATGCTGATCAGACGCTCTTGAAGCCGAGACGTTCGCAAACCGTCTTCGACGCCCACGCGCCGTTGAGCGTGTAGAAGTGCAGACCCGGCGCGCCATCATCGATGAGACGGCCGCACAGGCCCGTCACCACGTCGACGCCGAACGCGCGGATCGACTCGCGATCGTCGCCGAAGCTTTCAAGCCGCCGCGCGATCCACTTCGGCACTTCAGCGCCGCACATGTCGGAGAAGCGCATCAGTTGCGAGAAGTTCGTGATCGGCATGATGCCCGGCACGATCGGCACGTCGACGCCGAGCTTGCGTGCTTCCTCGACGAACTTGAAGTAGGAGTCGGCGTTGAAGAAGTACTGCGTGATCGCCGAGTTCGCACCCGCCTTCACCTTGCGCGCGAAGTTTTCGAGATCGGCTTTCGGCGACCTCGATTGCGGATGAAACTCCGGATACGCGGCCACTTCGATGTTGAACCAGTCGCCGTGCTCCTGACGGATGAACGCCACCAGTTCCGACGCATAGCGCAACTCGCCGACTTCGCCCATGCCCGAAGGCAGATCGCCGCGCAGCGCGACGATGTGGCGAATACCGTGCTCGCGGTACTGCAAGAGAATGGCGCGCAGACTGTCCTTCGACGAGCCGATGCACGAGAGATGCGGCGCGGCCTCGAAGCCTTCCGCGGCCATTTCGAGCACGGTGTCGAGCGTGCCTTGCTGCGTGGAGCCGCCCGCGCCGAACGTCACGGAGACGAACTTGGGCGAGAGCTTCTTCAACTCGGCGCGGGACGCGCGCAGCTTGTCCACGCCTTCCTGCGTCTTCGGCGGGAAAAACTCGAATGAGAGTTCGATCGGTTTCATGATGTTTTTTGACGCACGGCAGCGCGCGGTCCAACGTCAACCGAAGTTGCGATTCCCGAAGATCAGCGCCGACAGCAGCCACGACACGATGCTGTAGAGAATCGAGCCGAAGAACGCGGACCAGAAGCCCGATACTTCGAAGCCCTTCAACAGCGACGAGCACAGCCAGAAGCACAGCGCATTCACGACGAGTATGAAGAACCCGAGCGTGACGATGGTCACCGGCAACGTGAGAATGATGAGAACAGGCCGGATGATCGCGTTGATGAGACCCAGCACCACCGCGATGATGAGCGCCGTGCCGAAACTGCGGATATGAATCGAAGGCACGAGGTAGGTGATGATCAGCAGCGCGAGCGCGTTGATCAGCCATGTCAGCAGCACGGTCATCGAGAAATCTCCGGTTGATGCGTTGAATCGCGCGGGCGTGGTCGTCACGCCCGCGCCTGTTACGGCTGCCGTCAGCGTTTAATAGCGGTAGTGGTTCGGCTTGAACGGGCCGTTCTTGTCGACGCCGATGTAGCCGGCCTGCTCGTCCGACAGCACGGTCAGTTCCGCGCCGATACGGCCGAGGTGCAGGCGCGCGACCTTTTCGTCGAGATGCTTCGGCAGCACGTAGACCTTGTTCTCGTACTTCTTGCCCTGCGTGAACAGTTCGATCTGCGCGAGCGTCTGGTTCGTGAACGAGTTCGACATCACGAAGGACGGATGGCCCGTCGCGCAGCCGAGGTTCACGAGACGCCCTTCAGCCAGAATGATGATCTTCTTGCCGTCCGGGAAGACGATGTGATCCACCTGCGGCTTGATGTTGTCCCACGTGTATTGACGCGTCGACGCGATATCGATTTCCGAATCGAAGTGGCCGATGTTGCAGACGATCGCGTTGTTGCGCATCGCCTTCATGTGATCGTGGTTGATGACGTGATAGTTGCCCGTCGCGGTGACGAAGATGTCGGCGCGGCTCGCGGCGTATTCCATCGTCACGACGCGGTAGCCTTCCATTGCGGCTTGCAGCGCGCAGATCGGATCGATTTCCGTGACCCACACCGTCGCGCCCAGACCGCGCAGCGATTGCGCGCAGCCCTTGCCCACGTCGCCGTAACCCGCGACGACCGCGATCTTGCCGGCGATCATCACGTCGGTCGCGCGCTTGATGCCGTCGACGAGCGATTCGCGGCAGCCGTACAGATTGTCGAACTTCGACTTCGTGACCGAATCGTTCACGTTGATGGCGGGGAACGGCAGGCGTCCTTCCTTTTCCATCTGATACAGGCGATGCACGCCCGTCGTGGTTTCTTCCGTCACGCCCTGAATGTGCGAAAGGCGCGTGGAGTACCACGTCGGATCGGCGTCGAGGTGCTTCGCGATCGACTTGTAGAGCGCGATTTCTTCTTCGTTCGTCGGCTTGGCGATGACCGAGCGGTCCTTTTCCGCCTTCGCGCCGAGGATGAGCAGCAGCGTTGCATCGCCGCCGTCATCGAGAATCATGTTGGCGAATTCGCCGTTCGGCCATTCGAAAATGCGATGCGAGAATTCCCAGTATTCGTCGAGCGATTCGCCCTTGAACGCGAACACCGGCGTGCCGCCCGCGGCGATCGCTGCAGCTGCGTGATCCTGCGTCGAGAAGATGTTGCACGATGCCCAGCGCACGTCCGCGCCCAGCGCCGTGAGCGTTTCGATCAGCACGCCCGTTTGAATCGTCATGTGCAGCGAGCCGGCGATGCGCGCGCCCTTCAGCGGCTGCTGCGCCTTGTACTCTTCGCGCGTCTGGATGAGACCCGGCATTTCCGTTTCGGCGATGTCGAGCTCTTTGCGGCCCCATGCGGCAAGCGACATGTCGGCAACGATGTAATCCTTGGAACCGTTGGAATCGAGAACTGCGGCGTTCATCACGCCCTCCTTTTCTAAAAAGACTAGAAATGTTGACGTGAGCGCCGTTCGATGCGGTGGCTCAGCGGGCGCCTTGACTGCCTGGCGCTTTCGAACCGTCCGGATTGAATGCTTCCGAGCCTGGCGGGCGGATTCGATGAATCGCCCGTCGCAACGCTCCTCGGAAACGAGCGTCGATTGTAGCAAAGTCTCGTGTGGCGAATGCGTTTTCGAGACGCCGAAGAGGGACTTTCGCGGCGCGCGCAAGCGCTCAGAAAGGCAGTACGGAAAGCACTGGCGCGAGCAGCACCATCACGACACCGGCGATCATCATCGTGAGACTCGCGACGACGCCCTCTTCGCTCCCCAGTTCGCGCGCCTTCGCCGTGCCGACGCCATGCGCCGCCGCGCCGAACAACGCGCCGCGCGCGAGCCGCGTGCGCAGCGGCACGAGCGCGAGCACGATTTCGCCGAAGAGCATGCCGCAGACGCCCGTCGCGATCACGAAGAGCGCGGTGAGGTCTTTGGGCGCGTGGATCTTGTCGGAGACGGCGAGCGCGAACGGCGTCGACACGGAACGCGTCGCGAGGCTGCGCTGCAATTCCGGCGACAGATGCAGCAGCTTCGCGAGCGCGAGCGAACCGCCGACCGCCACCAAAATGCCGACCGTCACGCCGACGGTCAGCGAAATCCAGTGCCGCTTGATGAGTTCGCGGTACTCATAGATCGGCACCGCGAACGCGACCGTCGCCGGTCCGAGCAGCCACATGAGCCAGCGCGTGTCGGTGTAATAGACCGAGTACGGAATGCGCGCAATCACGACGATGACCGCGAGCACCGCCGGCACGGCCAGAAGCGGCGTGAGCCACGGCCGCCGGAAGCGCGCGTACAGATGCTTGGCCGCGAAGTACAGCGCGACGGTCAGCACGAAGCAGCCGGCCGCGATGAGGCGCGCGGCGTCGTCTTCGAGAAGCGAGGCAAAGAAGTGGTTCATGTCCGCTCGCTCAGGCGCGGGCCGCGTGTCGCGCGACGAGCACACGGCGCAGGGCGAGACGGCGTTCCAGGCGCGCCGCACGGTCGACGGCGAACGCCACGGCCACCATCACCATCAACGTTCCGCCGACGACCACGAGCGCGAGCCGCCAGCCGTCTTCCATGAACAGGCCGCCGTACTGGACCGCCGCGACCGCCGCCGGGATGAAGAAGAGCAGCATGTCGGACAGCAGCCAGTCCGCGCCCGCCTTGACCCAGCGCGGCGCGACGCCGCCGCAGAACAGCAGCGCGAGCAGCGCGACGAGGCCGATCACGCCGCCCGGCACGGGCAGCGACAGCGTGCGCGCGACGAAATCCGCTACGACCCAGATCCCCGCGAGCGCGGCGGACTGCACCGCGACGCGCAGGAAGCGGGCGAAGGCGGACGGCGTTTTGATCGGCAGGGCGGTGGACATGGCGGCTCTCGCGGGCTGAAGGCGACTAATTAGGGTTATCCCGTAGGCTGAGTATATGGGCGCACCTTGCATAATAAAAATGACTTAACCTTATTCGAATCATTCCAAACTGGAATTCGGAGCCGACGATGGAATTTCGCGCCTTGCGGTACTTCATCGAAGTGGTGAAGCAGAAGAGCTTCACCGCTGCCGCCGAACACATGTTCGTGACGCAGCCGACCATCAGCAAGATGGTGAAGGCGCTGGAGGACGAGGTCGGCTCGCCGCTGCTTCTGCGCGAGGGGCGTCAGATGGTGCTGACCGACGCCGGCCAGATCGTCTATCAGCGCGGCGTCGAGGTGCTGGCGGCGCACGCGCGTCTGGAAGCGGAGTTGAACGATCTCGGCACGTTCGGGCGCGGCACGCTGACGATCGGTATTCCGCCGATGGGCGGATCGCTCTTCACGCCGGCCATCGCCGCGTTCCGTCGCCGTTATCCGAAAGTTGAGCTGAAGCTGTTCGAGCGCGGCTCGAAGGCGATCGAGGCGGCGCTCATCGACGGGGAGCTCGAACTGGGCGGCGTCTTGCAGCCGGTCGACACCGCGATGTTCGACGTCCTGCCCGTGAGCCGGCAGATTCTCTGGCTCGTCGCGCCGAAGGGTTCGCGCTGGGACGACGCCCGCGAAGTCGCGCTCACCGATCTCGCCGCGGAACCGTTCGTGTTCTACGGCGAGAGCCTCGCGCTCAACGACGTCGTGCTCAACGCGTGCCGTGACGCGGGTTTCGCGCCGACGATCGTCGGCCGCAGCGGGCATTGGGATTTCATGGCGGCGCTCGTGCAGGCAGGCATCGGCATCGCGCTGCTGCCCGCGCCGTACTGCCGGCGTCTCGACGCGAACGCGTTCACCTGCCGTCCGATCGTCGCGCCCGAGATTCACTGGGACATGGCGCTCGGCTGGCGGCGCAACGGTTATCTGTCGCACGCGGCGCGCGCGTGGATCGAGGTCGCGCGGGAAATGCTGCCCGCGAATCTGGATCAGGATTTCATGGCCGATGGCTTTCCGCGAAACCGGTGACATCCACGCAAAAAAAAAACGCGCCGGCCCGCGATGAGCGGACCGGCGCGTCATTTACAGCGGCTCGCGCGATTCCCGAATCAGTTCAGTTCCTTGAATTCGATTCGCCGATTCGCCGCGCGGCCTTCGCGCGTGGCGTTGTCGCCGATCGGATGCGCGTCGCCGAAACCTTCCGCCGTCAGCGTGTCGGCCGGCACGCCACGCTGGATCAGATACGAACGCACGGACCGCGCGCGCTTTTCCGACAAGTGGAGATTCACCGCCGGATTGCCCGAACTGTCCGTGTAGCCGCCGATCTGCAGCTTGATCGGCTTGCCGTTCGCGTCGCAATCCTTCAGCCCCTTCGCGGATTCGGCGAGTTCGTTCAGCGCCGCGCGCGGCAACTCGTTTGACGCGAAGCCGAACTTGATCGGACGCAGATTCAGATTCTTCGCGACGTCGGCGGCACTGCAATTCGCGGCAGCGTCCGACGCGGCGAGCGTTTTTGCGGCGGCGGTCGTGTCGGTTGCGCCGATCGTCCAGCCGTCGCCGAAGAACGCCTTCAGCTTGTCCAGCCAGCCGAGCTTCGAATCGCCCGCGCGGCCGCTCAGGTCGATCTCGTCGCCAACCACGCGCACTTGCGCGCCCGGCAGCGTCATGACCGGGAGCAGGCCGTCGAGTTTCGCGATCCACGCGGCGGGCTTCGTGTCCGGATCGACCGCGATGTCCGCCTTGAACTTGTCCGCGCCGAGCTTCGCGGCGAGCGTGTCGAGCAGTTCGCGGCGTTCGTGCTCGTCGTGGACGGTGGCGGTCAGCGTCGGAACGCCGGATGCGTCGACGACGAAGGACATCGTTGCGTCCTTGGAAGGCAGCGCGGCCGGCGCAGACGCCTGATCGGCCGCGGCGGCCGTCGCGCCCGTTGCCGTCTCGGCGCTCGCGTCGGAAGCGGCGTCCGGCTTCGCGACGGGCGCGGCGTCTTCCGGCTTGTTGTCCGTCGAGCAGCCGCGACCGGCCAGAACCGCGAACATCGCGAGCGCGGCAGCGGATGCGATCCACCACCATTTCTTCCGGCCCGCGTCTTCCTTCACGGCGTGATCGGCGGCGGCGGGCGCTTCCTGCGGCTGCGCGAACACGGCGGCTTCCTGCGTCGCCGGATGTTCCAGATGCGCCGACACCGCCTTCAGCCGAGATGCGACACCCGCGAGAAACGCGCCGACCGAACCGAGACCGAGCGCGTTGGCGAACGCGTCGGTCATGTTCGCGCGCACGACCGGCAACTGATGGCCGAGCAGCGTCGGAAGCTGGCTGGGATTGCCGTTGTGCTGCGTGAGATAGCGCTTGAGCACGCCGAAGAGCGTCGCGCCGACCACGCCGGTCAGCGTGCGCGTGGCGCTCGCCGCGACGCCCGTGTATTCGGCGATGCGCTCGGCGAGCAGATTGAGATTGTCGCGCGAGGCGATTTCGGCATCGGCTTTTTCGCTGCTGTCGACGAGCGTCTTGAAACCCTCGTCCTGCACGACGAAGTGCGGCAGTTCTTCGGCGATCAGCGCGTTGGTCGCCGGCGACATGATCGCCGCGAACAGATGACGCGCGCCTTCGAGCGACGACGCCTTGTTCATCATCGCGCCGATCAGCGCCGGCCCGCACAGCGACACGACGCGCCGCGCGGATTCCGGCGCGCAGCCGATGCGCCCGGCGACATGCTGCAACACGCTTTCGGTCAAAGCGCCCTGGACAAGTTGATTGAGGTTGATGCTCATTGAGAATGCTTCCGTGAAAGGCGTTACTGCAATCGCCGGAATTAGGCGTGCCGATTATAGGTTCGGGTTCCGGCGCGTCATCGGGGCGGGATTAACAATCGGATTTATCTCAGTGAGCGGCGCTTTAGGAGCGCGCATCAAAAATTCCCGATCGATCCCGAAAAGAACGGTGCCTCTACACGGCCGATCCGTGCGCGGCCTATGATTCCTGAATTCGAGATGACGCCCGGACGGCCGATCCGCCGAAAGCGCTGTTGCGCGCGTCCGACAGCGACGAATCACCGCAGAAGGAGAGCGACGATGTCCGATCCCGCCGATCGCCCGTTCGGGCAAACCCACGACGTCACGAATCAGGCGTCGCCGCTCGTCGGCTATGACGCGTTCGCCTTCGATCCGGCGCTCGTCGCCGCCGTCGGACGCGAAGGCGCGCATTGGCATGTGCAGACGCTTTCGCGCGACGGGATGGCGCTGACGCAACCGGACGTCGTCGCGCTGGCCGAGCTCGCCAACCGCCACGAGCCCGAACTCGCGACGCACAGTCCGCGCGGCGAGCGCATCGACGCCATCGAGTTTCATCCGGCGTGGCATGAACTGCTGCGGCGGCTGCGCCATGAGGGATTGCACGCGATGCCGTTCGAGCCGTCCGCGCGCGCCGGATCGATGGCCGCGCGCTGCGCCGGCTATTATCTGCACGGCCAGCTCGAATCGGGCTCGCTGTGCCCGATCACGATGACCTTCGCGAGCATCCCCGTTCTGCGCAACGAACCCGACCTGTTCGCGCGCGTTTCGCATGCGCTGCTTTCGCGCGAACACGATCCGCGCGACATTCCGCTCGGAGCCGGCAAGCATTCGATGATGATCGGCATGGGCATGACCGAGAAACAGGGCGGCTCCGACGTGCGCAGCAACCGCACGCGCGCGCACGCCATCGACAGAAACGGCGCGACGGGACGCGGAGGCGCTTATCGGCTGGTCGGTCACAAGTGGTTCTTCTCCGCGCCGCAATGCGACGCGCATCTCGTGCTCGCGCGCACCGCCGACGAAGGCGGCCTGTCGTGCTTCTACGTGCCGCGTTTCGCGCCGGACGGCCGCAAGAACGCGGTCCAGATCCAGCGCCTGAAGGACAAGCTCGGCAACCGCTCGAACGCGAGCAGCGAAGTGGAGTTTCTCGATGCTTACGGCGTGATGATCGGCGACGAGGGACGCGGCGTGCCGACCATCATCGAGATGGCGAATTTCACGCGGCTCGATTGCGTGATCGGCAGTGCGGCGCTGATGCGCGCGGCGCTCGTCCAGGCGATTCATCACGCGCGGCAGCGCAGCGCGTTCGGCGCGCATCTCGTCGATCAGCCGCTGATGCGCAACGTGCTCGCCGATCTCGCGCTCGAATCCGAAGCCGCGACGGTGCTATTCATGCGGCTCGCGGGCGCGTTCGAGCAGAGCGCCGCGCCAGGCGGAGCGCTCGCCGAACGCGCGTGGCGGCGCATCGTCACGCCCGCCGCGAAATTCTGGGTCTGCAAGCGCGCGCTCGAATTCACCGGCGAAGCGATGGAAGTCTGGGGCGGCAACGGCTATGTCGAAACCGGGCCGATGGCGCGTTTCTATCGCGAGGCGCCGGTCAATTCGATCTGGGAAGGCTCGGGCAACGTCATGTGCCTCGACGTCCTGCGCGCGTTCGAGCGCGAGCAGGACGCCGCGCACGCGCTCATCGACGACTGGAAGACGACGGCGGGCGCGCATCCGGCGCTGGCGGGCGCGCTGTCGTCGCTGATTGCGATGCTGACGGACGATCCGTCGATCCGGGAAGCGTCGGCCCGGCGCATCGCGCAGCAATTGACGTTGTGCGCGCAGGGCGTGCTGCTCGCGCGGCACGCGCCGCAGGATGCCGCCGATGCGTTCATCGAATCGCGTCTTGGCGACGCGCGCGGCGAAAACGGGCGCGTGTACGGCACGCTGCCCGGACGCTTCGATCACGCGGCGATCGTCACGCGGGCGTTCGCCGCCTGAGAAAGCGTCAGCGGATCGCCCGCCCCGCTTCCCTCAACGGCTCCTCGTTCTCCAGCCGATACACCCACGACAGCAATTCCGCGACCGCCTGATACAAGGCGGGCGGAATGTGCGCGTCGAGATCGACCTGCATCAGCAGCGACACCATTTCCGGCGATTCGTGCACGTACAGCCCCGCTTCCTTCGCGCGCTGCACGATCATGTCCGCGACGATGCCGTAGCCCTTCGCGACGACGCGCGGCGTCGCCTCGCGATTGCCCGCGTCGTAGGCGAGCGCCGTCGCCTGCCTGCGCGTGTACGGCGGATGATCCGGGCCGCTCATGTTTCACTCCCATCGCCGTGCGGCGGGTGGAACAGATGTTCGAGCGGCGAGCGCACCGGCTTTTTCGCGGCGGTTCTGTCGCCGGAAAGCGCGAGATCGGTCGTGCCGTCCATCGAACGCACGGACAGCGACGCGAGCGCGATGCCCGCCGCTTCGAGCTGACGCGCGAACGCGGCGCCGTCGGCGGCGAGACGGCGCGCGCCCGCGTCGCCCGCCTTGATGCGCGTGACGAGCTTGTCGCCCGACAGCACCAGTTCGGCGTCGACGGTGCCGAGCGCGGGCAGCGACAGCGTGATGCGCGTGCGCCAGGCGCGTTCGTCGGCGGCGTCGTCGGAAGCGCGCTGATCGCGCGGTTCGCGGGCGACTTCCCACTCGAAGCGCGTGCCGGGCCACGCCTCGCCCTGCCAGCGGAATTGCTCGTTCGCGAGCACGTCGAGTTGCTGACGCACGACATTGAGCGTCGCCGGATGGATGCCCGCCGCGAGCGACGCCTGCAGCGCCGATTCGTGCCGGCTCGGTTGCGCCGTCTGCGCGTTGGCACCGTTCGCGGTTCCGTTCTGCGAATTCGAGAGCTCGGACGGCGACGCATCCCGCACCGACGCCGCGAGCGCGGCCGCCTGCTGCGGCGTCTGCGGCGTCGCGATCGGGCGGCCGTGGAAATCCGGCAGATCGGGCGCGAGCTGCGGCGCGCGGGCATCGTCGAGGCCGGTGTCGGCCGGCGTGACGGCGTTGGCGAGCTCGAACGGCAGGGACATCGAACGGGCATCGACGCGCGCCTGCGGTTCGTTGCCGAGCGACGCCGCGCTGCGCTGGCCCGCGAGCCATTGCACCAGATGCGATTCGTAGAAAAGCCCGCTTTCGCCGACGGTCCTTGCGAGCGCCGTCGCCAGCGCGGCGGCGGGCAGCGGCGGCAGATTCTGCGTCGCGGCGCGCGCGGCCGCCACGGCGGCGGCATTGGAGGAGAAAGCGGTATCGAAGAGGCCGGTCGTGAGCGCGGCGAAGGCGCTCGCGGGGCGCGGCGGCGTCGGCCAGAGCGGGGTGTCGCCGGTCAGCGCGGGCGTCGCGCCGCCGAAGCGCGAAATCACGTCGAGCGTGCGCGCGACGCTGGAAAGCTCGGTTTGCGCCGACGCCGCCGGTCCCGCCGCCACGGCGGGCGCGCCGACGGTCTGCGGCATGTCCGGCTGCGTCGTCTGCCCGACGCTCGTGCCCGTCACGCCGCTGCCGCTCACGCCGCCCGGCGCGCGAATCGCGGACATCAGGAGCTCGGTGCGGCTGGCGAGCAACGATGCGATCGCAGAATCGAGTCCAGTCATGCCCACATCCTCGTAAGCGCCGGCCGGATCGTCCGGCGGGCGCGGAACCGCGGCTAGCGCAGTCCGATCATTTTCTTCAGTACGCGGGCCGGGCTGTTGACCGTGAAGAGCGCGGACAGGCGCGCGAGACTCGGCGAGGTCAGATCGCGGATCGCGGCGTCGTCGGCGAGAATCTTCTTCACGAGGTCCAGCTTGCGTGCGCGGGCGGTTTCGTCGAGATCCGAACCAGTATCGACTTCCTTCAGGCGGTCGACCAGCTCGCGATAGGTGCCCTGCAACGCCTTCAGCTCGCTCCATTCGCCACCGCGCGCGGCCACCAGCATCTGACCGGAAACCGCCGCAATGGCCTCGTAGTGGGCGAAATATTCTTGTGTCGTCTTCATTCTTTCGAGGCAGTCGACGCTCATACCCGTCATGCGGGCACGGCGGTCATTTGCGCCACTTCCTGTCCAATTCCGACCCAGGCTTCTTCCAGCGTCGCGAGCAGGCCGTCGACTTCGACGAGCATCGACTCGTTCTGCTTGATGTTCGCCTCGAGCAGCCGGCGCGTCATATACGTGTACAGCGCGTCCAGCCGTTGCGCGATCTCGCCGCCCGCATCCTTGTTGAGCGCCTGCTGCAATCCGCTCTCGATGATGCTGATGGCCTTGCCGATCGCCGCGCCGCGCGCGCCGACGTTGTTCTGCTGCAGATGCATGCGCGCCTGCGCGATCGCCTGACGCGCGCCTTGATACAGCATCACGATCAGCCTGTGCGGGCTCGCTCCGATCACCCCTGTCTGAACGCCCACGCGTGCGTAGGCGCTGGCTCCTGCGTGTCCTGGGGAATACATCTCTCGGGTTCTCCTTATGCGATGCCGCAGCGTGCGCGGGCTTCAAGCGGACGCCGTGCCGCTCGTCCTGATCCGTGTGGGTCCGGTAAAACCGGTGAGAGACGAGCGTGCCGCCCGCCTCAAGCGGGCGAACCATCGTTCGCCGTGCCGTTACCGGGGTTATCGGAAAAACGCGGCAAAGCTTTAGGACTCAAGGCTCTAGAGCAATCGCGAGGATCGAGGGACGGATCATGTGAAGACCGTCAGACGGAGATCTGCATGATGTCGTTGTAGGCCGACACGAGCTTGTTGCGCACCTGCAGGCCGAACTGCAGGCCGACGTTCGCCTTCTGCATGTCGACCATCACGTCGTTGAGCGACACGTTCGGCGCGCCGATTTCGAATGCGTGCGCCTCGCCGAGTGCCTTGTTCTGGTTGTCGCTGATCTTGTCGATGGACGATTTCAGCGCGTCGGCGAAGCTGCCGGCGCTCGCCGCGCCCGATGTCCCGCTCTGCCCCATGACGGCGCCCGACGCGACGGACGCGGCGTTTGCGGCGCCGGTGCCGCCGGCGGCTTGCGACGCCATCGACTGAATGGCCGACATAGCCGAGGAAAGCGGATTGATCGGAAAGTTCATGTTGACTCCGGATGACAGGAAATAACGGGTGCCGCTCGTGGCGGAGACCCGATGCCCGGCCCGCATTTGCGGAGGTTCGCCGAGTACGAAAAAGATTAGCAGCCGGCGGTTTTTCAAAGCGCGGGAAGAACGGGGAAAACCCCGCTCTATTCGCCGAATCGACTTGCAATCTTCTGCGGATAATCCCCATCGTGAAAAGTCCTCCACCGCCGCTTACATGGAAGCGGGAAGCGGCGGAGGGGAACCTCAGGATTCGGAGCTTCGACGCTAAATGGAAACGCCCAACAACTCACTCATCACGCCCGACGCCAGAATGGGCCTGGCGGGCGCACAGCCGGGCGCAGCCGGAACGGCCACCGCCGGCGCGAGCCTCGCGGGCGGCGCGGGAGCCGACTTCGGCGGCTTCGCGCAGCGCATGCCGATGCTCAACCAGTTCCGCTCGAATCCGCGCGTGCCGCTCATCGTGGCCGTCGCGATTCTGGTGATGGTGGTCGCGGGCCTCGTCATGTGGTCGCGCCAGCCGGACTATCGCGTGCTCTTTTCCAATCTGTCAGACCGGGACGGCGGCGCAATCGTTGCCGCGCTCCAGCAGGGCAACATTCCGTACAAGCTCTCCGACGGCGGCGGCGCCATTCTCGTGCCGGCCGAGCAGGTGCACGAAACGCGTCTGCGTCTCGCGAGCCAGGGCTTGCCGAAGGCCGGCTCGGTCGGCTTCGAGCTGATGGACAACCAGAAGTTCGGCATCAGCCAGTTCGCCGAGCAGGTCAACTATCAGCGCGCGCTGGAAGGCGAGCTGGAGCGCACGATCGGCTCGATTTCGTCGGTGAAGTCGGCGCGCGTGCATCTGGCGATTCCGAAGCCTTCCGTCTTCGTGCGCGACAAGGAACTGCCGACCGCCTCCGTGATGGTCAATCTGTACCCCGGCCGCGTGCTCGACGAAGGCCAGGTGGTGGCGATCACGCACATGGTGGCGTCCGGCGTCGCGGACATGCCGGTCAAGAACGTGAACATCGTCGATCAGGACGGCAACCTGCTGACGAGCCAGAACGCCGCGAACGGCCTCGACGCATCGCAACTGAAGTATGTGCAGCAGATCGAGCACAACACGCAAAAGCGCATCGACGCGATCCTCGCGCCGCTCTTCGGCGCCGGCAACGCGCGTTCGCAGGTCAGCGCCGACATCGACTTCTCGAAGCTCGAGCAAACCGCCGAAAGCTACGGCCCGAACGGGAACCCGCAGAACACGGCGATCCGCAGCCAGCAGTCGAGCGAGTCGAGCGAATCCGGCGGCAGCAGCATCGGCGGCGTGCCGGGCGCGCTGTCGAACCAGCCGCCGCAGCCGGCATCCGCGCCGGTCGACGCAGCGGCATCGGGCGCGGCGGGCGCATCGGCGAAAACGGGTCCGCAGAATCAGCGCAAGGACACGACGACGAACTACGAAGTCGATCGCACCGTGCGTCACTACGAGCAGGCGACGGGGGGGATCAAGCGTCTGTCGGTGGCGGTGGTCGTGAACTACGAGAAGAAGGTCGATGCGAAGGGCAACGTCACGATGACGCCGCTTGCCGCCGACAAACTCGCGCAGGTCCAGCAGCTCGTGAAGGACGCGATGGGCTTCGACGACAAGCGCGGCGACTCGGTGAACGTCGTGAACAGCGCGTTCTCCGCCGATCTGAACGCGACGCCCGACGTGCCGTGGTGGAAGACGCCGGAATCGATCGGCATGGGCATTCAGGCGGCGAAGTATCTGGGCATCGGCATCGTCGGTCTGTTCCTGTACTTCAGCATGGTGAAGCCGGCGATGAAGCGCGCCTTCCCGCCGCCGCCCGAAGCCGCGCCGACGCTCGCCGTACCGGACGAACTCTCGCTGCTCGACGGCCCGTCGCTCGACGGCGGCGGCACGGCGAAGCTGGAAGACGAAGACAAGGATGCCGAGGTGAGTCTCCTCGGTCATGAAAGCAAGAAAGCCAAATTCGACCGCAATCTCGACTACGCGCGCATGGTCGCGCGTCAGGATCCGAGAATCGTTGCGACGGTCGTAAAGAACTGGGTGTCCGATGAACGCTGAAGGCCTGAATAAAGCCGCTCTCCTCCTGATGTCGATCGGCGAGGAAGAAGCCGCCGAAGTTTTCAAGTATCTCGCCCCGCGCGAGGTGCAGAAGATCGGCGCGACGATGGCGGCCCTGAAAAACGTGACGCGCGAGCAGCTCGACAACGTGCTGACCGAATTCGTGAGCGAAGCCGAGCAGCACACGGCGCTTTCGCTGGATTCGAGCGAGTACATCCGCTCCGTGCTGACGAAGGCGCTCGGCGAAACCAAGGCCGGCGCGCTGATCGACCGTATCCTGCAGGGCAGCGATACGAGCGGCATCGAAGGCCTGAAGTGGATGGACTCGGGCGCGGTCGCGGAACTCATCAAGAACGAGCATCCGCAGATCATCGCGACGATCCTCGTTCACCTGGACCGCGATCAGGCGTCGGAAATCGTGTCGCTGTTGTCCGACCGCCTGCGCAACGACGTGCTCCTGCGCATCGCGACGCTCGACGGCATCCAGCCCGCCGCGCTGCGCGAACTCGACGACGTGCTGACGACGCTGCTCTCCGGCAGCGACAACCTGAAGCGCGCGCCGATGGGCGGCATCCGCACGGCGGCCGAGATTCTCAACTTCATGTCGAGCAATCACGAAGAAGGCGTCATCGCGAACGTGCGCGAATACGACGCCGAGCTCGCGCAGAAGATCATCGACCAGATGTTCGTGTTCGAGAACCTGCTCGATCTGGAAGACCGCGCGATCCAGCTTCTGCTGAAGGAAGTGGAATCGGAAACGCTGATCGTGTCGCTCAAGGGCGCGCAGCCGGCGCTGCGCCAGAAGTTCCTGTCGAACATGTCGCAGCGCGCGGCCGAACTGCTCGCCGAAGACCTCGATTCGCGCGGTCCGGTGCGCGTGTCGGAAGTCGAGCAGCAGCAGCGCAAGATTCTGCAGATCGTCCGCAATCTCGCGGAAAACGGTCAGATCCAGTTAGGCGGCAAGGCCGAGGACGCATATGTCTAACACCCGCGCGCAAAAGGCTCCGGTCTCGGCGTATCAGCGCTGGGAAATGGCGTCGTTCGATCCCGTCGAGATCAAGGTCGACAACAGCGCGGCGGAACAGGCCGCGCTCGAAGCGCACCTGCGCCGCGTCGAGGACGACGCGTATCAGCAAGGTCTCGCGAAGGGGCACGTCGCGGGGCAGGCGCTTGGGTATCAGGCGGGTTACGAGCAAGGTCAGGCGAAGGGTTTCGAGGACGGCCGCAAGGAAGCGCTCGCGCAGGCCGCGCGTCTCGCCGAGATCGCCGATGCGTTCAAGACCGCGCTGCAAGCCGCCGATGCGGCCATCGCGGAATCGCTCGCGGAACTCGCGGTCGATATCGCGCAGCAGGTCGTGCGCCAGCATCTCGCACTCGATCCGACGGCGCTCGTCGCCGTGGCGCGCGAAGTCATCGCGTCCGAGCCGGAGTTGTGCGGCGCACCGACGCTCATCGTCAATCCGGCCGACATGGCTATCGTCGATGCGTATCTGAAGGACGAACTCGAAGCCGCCGGCTGGACCGTGCGGCCCGATCCGGAAGTCGAGCGCGGCGGCTGCAAGGCGCACGCCGCAACCGGTGAAATCGATGCGACCAACGTGTCGCGCTGGGAGCGCGTCGTGGCCGCGTTGGGGAGAAGCAAGCCGTGGTAAATCAACGGATCACGCAGGACGGTCTGAGCGAACTCGAACAGGAACTCGCGCGGGCGTCGTTCGGCCCGCTCGCGGAAGAGCGCGCGGAAGACGAATCGCCCGACGAACTCGCCGCGCGCACCATCGCCGAACTGGCCGGTATCGCGGGCAATCCGCACATCGACACGTGGCGCGACAAGCTCGACGCGCTGCGCTCGCGCAATGCGATCGCGAAGCCGCTGCGTCCCTGCGGACGTCTCACGCGCGCCGCCGGTCTCGTGCTCGAAGCGGTCGGCCTGAAGATGGGCGTCGGCTCCGAATGCATCATCGAGCTGCCGCCGGGCAGCGCGATTCCGACCGCCGAAGCCGAAGTCGTCGGTTTCGCGGGCGACAAGCTCTTTCTCATGCCGACGACCGAAGTCGCCGGCCTGTTGCCGGGCGCGCGCGTCTATCCGCTGGAAAGCGCGCCGATCAACGATCCGATGGCGGGCGCGAAGCGTCTGCCGGTCGGCTGGGAAATGCTCGGCCGCGTGGTCGACGCGTCCGGCCGTCCGCTCGACGGGCTCGGCCCGCTCGGCGCCAAGGTCGATGCGCCGCTGGCGGGTCCGGTCATCAATCCGCTGAATCGCGAGCCGATCCACAAGGTGCTCGACGTCGGCGTGCGCGCGATCAACTCGCTGCTGACGGTCGGACGCGGCCAGCGCATGGGCCTGTTCGCGGGTTCGGGCGTCGGCAAGTCGGTTCTGCTCGGCACGATGGCGCGCTACACGAGCGCGGAAGTCATCGTGATCGGGCTGATCGGCGAACGTGGCCGCGAAGTGAAGGAATTCATCGAGCAGATTCTGGGCGAGGACGGACTCGCGCGCTCGGTCGTCGTGGCCGCGCCTGCCGACGTGTCGCCGGTGCTGCGGATGCAGGCCGCCGCGTACACGACCTCGCTCGCCGAATATTTCCGCGATCAGGGCAAGCACGTCCTGATGCTGATGGATTCGCTCACGCGTTACGCGATGGCCCAGCGCGAGATCGCGCTCGCCATCGGCGAGCCGCCCGCGACCAAAGGCTATCCGCCGTCGGTGTTCGCGAAGCTGCCGGCGCTCGTCGAGCGCACCGGCAATGGTCCCGAAGGCGGCGGCTCGATCACGGCGTTCTACACCGTGCTCACCGAAGGCGACGATCAGCAGGATCCGATCGCCGACTCGGCGCGCGCGATTCTGGACGGCCATATCGTGCTGAACCGCTCGCTCGCGGAAGCCGGGCACTATCCGGCGATCGACATCGAGCAGTCGATCAGCCGCGTGATGACGTCGATCATCGACGACAAGCATCTCGAACGCGTGCGTCTCTTCAAGCAGATGCTGTCGCGCTATCAGCGCAACAAGGATCTCATCAACGTGGGCGCGTATTCGAGCGGACGCGACCAGTTGCTCGACCGCGCCATCGCGCTGTATCCGCGCATGGAGTCGTTTTTGCAGCAAGGCTTTCGCGAAGAGGCGCCGTTCGAGCCGAGCATCGCGATGTTGAATCAACTGTTCGAATAGTTTTCGACTAGTATCCGAAGCATTCGTCACAAGAAAGCACAAAGACCTCACGGGACCGCCACGCCATGTCGAAGAATCTGCCGATCAACACCCTCATCGAACTCGCCGAAGAGGAACTCGATAACGCCACGAAGAAGCTCGGCAAGCTTCAGCAGGAACGCAACGAGATCGAAACGCAACTGGACGCGCTCGTGACGTATCGCGACGAGTATCACGCGCGTTTCACGGCGTCGGCGCAGCAAGGCACGACGGCGCAGACGCTGCGCAATTTCCAGGCTTTCGTCGATACGCTCGACAGCGCCATCGCGCAGCAGCGCACGCTGCTCCTGATGGCCGATCAGCGCATCGAGGCGGCGAAACCCGACTGGCGTCTCAAGAAACAGAAGCTCGGCAGCTACGAAGTGCTGGCCGCACGCGGCGAGGCGATCCTCGCGAAGAAGGCCGCGCGCGTCGAGCAGCGCGAATCCGACGAACACGCCGCCAAGGTGCTGCGCATGCGCGCCGAGCGGGCTTCGTCGTAACCCATTCATCGATATTTCCAGAGGCTCAGCATGTCCTCCGTTTCTCTTCTCGGCGCGCTTTCCGGCGCCACGTCATCGGGCAACTCCGCGGCGCAGCGCGCGGCGAGCGCCGGCGCGTCGTTCGGCAAGACGCTCCAGGGCATCACCGACCGCGCCAACGCCGATGCGCAAGCGGCTCAGGCGTTCGCGGATTCGTCCGCCGACACATCGAGCGTGCACGACGCGCCGAAGCCTTCCGACGACGCATCGAAGAGCGACGACGCATCCGATGCTCAGGCCGCCGCGAAGCCCGACGAGACGGACGCGCCGAAAGAGGCATCGAAGCCTGCGGACAAGACGAATACGGCCGACGCGTCGAAGCCGGCGTCGGGATCGTCATCGGATGCGGCCGCCGCTGCGCAAGCGAAAGCCCGCGCGGACGCCGCGAACGAAGCCGACGCCGACTCGGACGATACCGAGTCCGCGCTCGCCGATGCGGCCGACGCTGCATCGCTCGTCACGACGACCGCATCGACCGGCGACGACAAAGCGACGGACACGACGCACAAGAGCAGCGATGCGAAGTCGGCGCAGGACGCGCTGGCCGCCGCGCTCGCCTCGATGAACAACACGCAGCCCGCGAATGCCGCGGCGAACGGTTCGGTCGGGACGGCGCGCGAGGGCGGGAAAGGCGACGATCAGGGCGGCCTCTTCGCGAAAGGCGGAAAGGGCGCGAGCCTGCCCGGGCTGACGGCGAATGCGAAGGCCGGCGACAAGGCTGTCGACGCAGCCGCGCTCGCATCCGCGCAAACCGCGCCGGCGATATCCGCCGACGCCGCGACCGCCGCCTACAAGCAAGCCGCCGACGCGGCCGCGCACGCGGTCGCGATGCAGACGGCATCGGCGGGTTCGGCGGTGTCGAGTCCGCAGGGCGCGATGGCATCGGCGACCAGCGCCGCGATCGCACCGCACGTTGGCGGCTCCGGCTGGGACGACGCGTTCAGTCAGAAGGTCGTGTTTCTGTCGAAGGCGGATCAGCAAAGCGCGGAATTGACGCTGAATCCGAAAGATCTCGGGCCGTTGCAGGTGACGCTGCAGGTCTCCGATAACCACGCGCACGCGCTGTTCGTGTCGCAGCATGCGCAGGTGCGCGAAGCGATCGAAGCCGCGATGCCGAAGCTGCGCGAAGCGATGGAAGCGAACGGCATCAGTCTCGGAAGCGCGTCCGTCGCCGATGGCTTCACGCGCCAGTCGCAGCAACAAAGCGGTGACGGCCGCTCGGGATCGGGCGGCGGCGGCCGCGCGTCGGGCGGAATCGGTGGCCTGGGCGGCGTGAGCGCCGACGATTCCGTTGCGGCGAGTATCAACGTGCCCGTGCGACGCACGGTCGGACTCGTCGATACGTTCGCCTGATCCTTCTCAGCGCCTCACGCCGCACATTCGGCGCGCAGGCGCTCGACGACGACGATGTAATGCCGGGGGGCATCGTCCGTTGAAAGGCCACCGGCGTAGTGACGAGCATGCCGACGAAATGCGCGACGCCGCGCAGCGGCGCGTTCATCGGGAAGTCGAGCACATGCGACGACGCCGACGTGATGTCGATGCCGCACGCGAGCACGCTGGAGACGAGCGCCGCAAAAAGCAGCGCGCGCAGGAGATAGAGGCCGCGCAGCGGGACGTGCGTGAAACGCACGACGATGCCGACCGCGATCGCGGGTGCGGCGATGAGCAGAAGCGCGGCGAAAAGCGCGTGCAGCACGCTCCTCCGATGCAGCACGCCGACGAGCGTCTGCGCGCCGGCGAGTCCGCCGATGACCGCGGGCCAGCCGCACGGCGCGTCAGCATGAGAGCCGCCATCGCGACGCCCGAAGGCGGCCAGATCGACGCGGCGCTCGCCAGATGGAAACCGGCCCCGGCCAGTCAATCGCGACTCAAACGACGATCAGCGTTCTCCCAATTGGCGGACTTTTCTCAAAGTCTCGGCATTGTCCTGAGACAGGACACAGCATGAATGCAACATTTAGTATTCCTCTGATGGCGGTCTGAAGGGCGCTCCTAGAATCTGCGCGACTCGTCTCCTTTGCCGCCGCGCAGCAACATGCGCGACGCTTTGTCATGCGCGCATTCGTTTCACTGCTGCTGGCTTTCTGCCTGCACGTCCCTTTTTCCGACGCCTTCGCCCGAGGTTCGTCATCGCCCGTAATCGACGCCGCGCCCAAGTCCCGGCCGCGGATCGCGCTGGCTTTGCGACTATGTCCGGCGGGCGCTGGATCTCAACGAAGGCGATGCCTACGACGCGCACGAAATCAACGAACGCCTCGCGCGCCTCGAAACGAGCGGCTACTTCAAGAGCGTCTCGCACGAATTCGTCCACGAGGACGGCGTGAACCGCCCGCGCGTGAACCCGGCGGAAAAGAGCTGGGGATCCAACTTCCTGCTGTTCTCGCTCGGCGGCTTCCGACATCTGGCGGCGTATGGCGTCAATCAGTTCTCCGGGAACTACGTGTTCTACAGCCAGCTGACGTACCAGTTTCGCGTGGCGTCGCCGAACGGAACGGCGGTGAACGACGTGTATCTCGGCACGATGGCCGAAGCCGGCAACGCAACGTTCGAGCGCAGCGCACTTCGCATGGGCGATCTGAAGAAGAGCCTCAGCGTGTTCGTCGGCGCGACGACCGCTCGGCCCGGCGTATCTCGGCTACGCGATCGCGCCGGGCGGCATTCCAAGCGTCTATCTCCAGTTCGGCGCGAAGTTCTGAGGCCGACGTGGCCCGCGCGCGCATTTCTTACAACAACAACCACATGACTTCATGAACAAAACCTGGCTTGCATCGTATCCATCCGGCGTGCCTGCCGAGATCGAATCCGACCGATACCGCTCCGTCACCGACCTGCTCGAGCAGAGCTTCCGCCTTTACGCCGGGAAACCGGCGTTCGCGTGCATGGGAGCGTCCATCAGTTACGCGAAGCTCGACGCGCTTTCGCGCGACCTCGCCGCGTGGCTGCAGTCGACCGGCCTGCGCAAAGGCGCGCGCGTCGCGATCATGATGCCCAACGTGCTGCAATATCCGGTCGCGCTCGCGGCGATCCTGCGCGCGGGCTACGTCGTCGTGAACGTGAATCCGCTCTACACGCCGCGTGAGCTCGAACATCAGCTGAAGGACAGCGGCGCCGAAGCGATCATCCTGCTCGACAACTTCGCGGCAACGCTGCAAGCGGTCGTGCACGAGACGACCATCAGACACGTAGTCGTCGCGACGCTGGGCGACTTGCTCGGCGCGAAAGGATGCCTCGTGAACTTCGTCGCGCGGCATGTCAAAAAGCTGGTGCCCGCATGGAACCTGCCCGGCCACACGGCGTTCAACGCGGCGCTCGCCCGCGGCAGGCACATGGCGTTCACGCCGGTCGAGCAGCAGCCGGACGACATCGCCCTTCTGCAGTACACGGGCGGCACGACGGGCGTGGCGAAGGGCGCCGTGCTGCCGCATCGCAGTCTGATCGCCAACATGCTGCAGACGCAGGCGTGGCTCGAACCGGCCCGCGCGCAGCGGCCCACGTCCGGACAACTCACGACGGCCATCGCGTTGCCGCTCTATCACGTCTTCGCGCTGACGGCGTGCGGACTGCTGACGATCCAGACCGGCGCATTGGGCGTGCTGATCCCGAATCCGCGCGACATCGGCGGCATGATCCGGACGCTGCGGCGCTATCGCATCACGATGTTCCCGGCGGTGAACACGCTCTACAACGCGATGCTCGATCACCCGGATTTCGCGCAGCTCGATTGCTCGCGACTCTTCGCGGCTGTCGGCGGCGGTGCGCCGGTGCAGCAGGCCGTGGCGCAGCGCTGGCTCGAAAAGACGGGCGTGCCGATCATCGAAGGCTACGGCCTGACCGAGACGACCGCGTGCGTGACTTGCAACCCGGCGGACTCGACGCAGCGTGGCGGCACGATCGGCTTGCCGCTGCCGTCGACGGAAGTTTCGATCCGCGATGACGCAGGCAACGAAGCCGCGCCCGGCGAACCCGGCGAGTTGTGCATTCGCGGGCCACAGGTCATGGCGGGCTACTGGAATCGTCCGGACGAGACGGCGCACGTCATGACGGCCGACGGCTTCTTCAAGTCGGGCGATATCGCCGTGGTGGATGAACACGGCTTCCTGAAGATCGTCGATCGCAAGAAAGACATGATCCTGGTCTCGGGCTTCAACGTCTATCCGAACGAGATCGAGGACGTGGTCGCCGCGCATCCCGGCGTGTTCGAGGCGGCGGCGGTCGGCGTGCCCGACCGTCATTCCGGCGAGTCCGTGAAGATTTTCGTCGTGCGGCGCGACCCGGCCCTCACCGAGGCCGATCTGATCGCGCATTGCAAGGAGCGCCTGACGGGCTACAAGCGGCCCAAGGCAGTCGAGTTCCGCGAGAGTCTGCCCAAGAGCAATATCGGAAAGGTTTTGCGCAGGGAACTGCGCGATGGAACCGCGTGAGCGCGGAAGGAAGAAAGACGTGAAGCAATTCGTTTCGACGAAAGAGGTTGCGGCGGTGGCCATGCTGGCGCTCGCACGCCATGCCCGCGCCGACGACGCGCCGCCGCTAACGCCGCACACGCAGGAAGCGCGAGCGCGCCGGCCGAATCGCCGTGGAAGGCTTCGATCGGCTTTCGCCGCGCTGAATTACCGCTTCTGAGCGGTTCCCCGGCGCGCCACTGCGCCGAGCTCTCCCTTCCCTTTTCTTTCCCCGCGCGGGCGCAATGCCCGCGCCGGCCTCAAGTTTTCCGTCCGAAAAGCCGAGATAGGTATCGAAGAGCGGGTCCGCGCAGGCCCGGAGCAATCGAACGGAATAGCCAGAAAACCCCCCTCTGTTCGACCCATCGCTTTACACCGCGATAGCCAACAATTCACCCTATCGAAAGAGGCACGCATTTTCATGGCTACCACGACCGCAAACCAGCAACCCATCGTTCCCGCGAAAGGCGGGAAGCTCAAAAAGATCCTGATCATCGCCGTCGGCGCGATCGTGCTGCTCGGCGCGGGCGCCGGTGGCGCGTACTTCTTCGTCGGGAAGAATCATGGTCCGGCCAAGCCGGCGCCGGAGCCGCCGCCCGTGTTCTTCCCGCTCGAATCGCTGACGGTGAATCTCCAGTCGGACGACGGCGCCATGCACTATCTCCGCGCCGGCCTCACGCTCAAGCTGAAGGACGAAAAGGTCCAGTTGCTCGTCACCGAGCACATGCCGGAAGTCCGCAGCCATGTGCTGCTTCTGCTTTCCGGCAAGCGCCCGGACGATCTCGCGACCGTCGACGGCAAGAAGCAGCTTGCCAACGAACTGCGCGCGTCGGTCGAAACCGCGGCGAGCACGGCGGAGAAACCGGTGCGCGTCGAGGAAGTGCTGTTCACCGAATTCGTCGTTCAGTAACGCCGGATCAGCGAGTAAAGAGTCATGGGCCACGAAGAGTTCATGTCGCAGGAGGAGGTCGATGCCCTCCTCAAGGGCGTCACCGGCGAGATCGATCAGGAAGCTGACGAGAAAAAGCCCGCCGGCGTACGTCCGTACAACATTGCGACGCAGGAACGCATCGTCCGCGGCCGGATGCCCGGCCTCGAAATCATCAACGACCGCTTCGCGCGTCTCATGCGCGTGGGCATCTTCAACTTCATGCGGCGCTCGGCGGAAATTTCCGTCGGTCCGGTGAAGGTGCAGAAATACAGCGAATTCACGCGCAATCTGCCGATCCCGACCAATCTGAACCTGGTCCATGTGAAGCCCTTGCGCGGCACGTCGCTGTTCGTGTTCGACCCGAATCTCGTGTTCTTCGTGGTCGATAACCTTTTCGGCGGCGACGGGCGTTTTCATACACGCGTCGAAGGCCGCGAGTTCACGCAAACCGAGCAGCGCATCATCGCGAAACTGCTGAATCTCGTGTTCGAGCATTACGCGACGTCGTGGCGCAGCGTGAAGCCGCTGCAGTTCGAATACATGCGCTCGGAGATGCACACGCAGTTCGCCAACGTGGCGACGCCGAACGAAATCGTCATCGTGACGCAGTTCACGATCGAGTTCGGCTCGACGGGCGGCACGCTGCACATCTGCATGCCGTACTCGATGATCGAGCCGATCCGCGACGTGCTTTCCTCGCCGATTCAGGGCGAAGCGCTCGAAGTGGACCGCCGCTGGGTGCGCGTGCTGTCGCAGCAAGTGCAGTCGGCGGAAGTGGAACTGACGGTGGATCTCGCCGAGATCCGCTCGTCGTTCGAGCAGATTCTGAACATGCGCGTAGGCGATGTGCTGCCGATCGACATTCCGGAGCAGGTCGTCGCGAAGGTGGACGGCGTGCCGGTGATGGAATGCGGCTACGGAATGTTTAATGGTCAATACGCGCTGCGCGTGCAAAAGATGATCAGCGCGAGCGATACGATGAAGGAAGGTGGATATGAGTGACCTGATGCAGAACGACGCGCCCGGCGCGCCGGAAAAAGGTGAAGAGCTGATGCTGGACGACTGGGCGAGCGCGCTCGCCGAGCAGAACGGCAACGAAGCGCCGGTGGCCGCGAGCGCGGGCGTGTTCCAGCCGCTGTCGAAGGCCGCGGCGCCGTCGACGCGCAACGACATCGACATGATTCTCGACATCCCCGTGCAGATGACGGTGGAACTCGGGCGCACGAAGATCGCGATCCGCAACCTGCTGCAACTCGCGCAAGGCTCGGTCGTGGAACTGGACGGCCTCGCCGGCGAACCGATGGACGTGCTCGTGAACGGCTGCCTCATCGCGCAGGGCGAAGTGGTCGTCGTCAACGACAAGTTCGGCATTCGCCTGACCGACATCATCACGCCGTCCGAACGCATCCGGAAGTTGAATCGATGAAACGCCTGGCCGTTGCGCTGCTCTTCGCCGCGCCTCTTTTCGCCCATGCCGCCGACATGAACGCGGTGAACCACGCCGCGCAGATCGCCTCGGGCGTCGGCGCGGGCACCGCGGTGCCATCGCTCGGTTTCGGCGCGGTGTTGCAGACGCTGCTCGGACTCGTGATCGTGATCGGCTTCGTGTTCGGCTGCGCATGGCTCGCGCGCAAGTTCGGCTATCAGGGCGGCAAGCGCAGCGGTCTCGTGAAGGTCGTGGGCGGCGCATCGCTCGGCAACAAGGAACGCGTCGCGGTCGTCGAAGTGGGCGATACGTGGCTCGTGCTCGGCGCCGGTCCTGGCAACGTGCGTCTGTTGCACACGATGCCCGCAGGCTCGGCGGAAGTGGAAGGCGTCGGCGTTCCCGCGCAATCGTCGCCGCCGGCGGGCAACTTCGGGCAGCGCTTTCGCGACGCCCTCGCCGGCGAAGCGAACAAGCGGCTCCAGAAGTTCGTTTCTCCCGGCAAATAAGTCAGTCTTGCCGATGCATCGGGCGCGGTTCGCGAGGACCGCGCCCGATGTGCGTTTACGGCGCACGTTCGCAATAGAACGAGTTGGCGCGGGTTTCCCCCTCTTTTCGCCCCATCGTCCCATGCCGCGATAGCCGAGAATTCACGCTATCGAAAGAGGCAGGATTCCATGGTCATCACGTTCGTCGTTCATCAAGGTCAGCGCATTCTCGATGCCCTCGCAAGCATCGTCGGCGGGAGCAAGTAATGCAGGTGAGTCGTAACATCGTGCGCGGCGTGAAGCTCGCGCTGCCCGTCGCAATCGGCCTCGCGCCGTATCTGGCGTTCGCGCAAAGCACGGCGGGGCTGCCCGCCTTCAACACGAGTCCCGGCCCGAACGGCGGCACGACGTACTCGCTCAGCGTGCAGACGATGCTGCTGCTGACGATGCTCTCGTTCCTGCCCGCGATGGTCCTGATGATGACGAGCTTCACGCGCATCATCATCGTGCTGTCGCTGTTGCGGCAGGCGCTCGGCACCACGAGCACGCCGCCGAACCAGGTGCTCGTCGGCCTCGCGCTGTTTCTGTCGTTCTTCGTGATGTCGCCGGTTCTCGACAAGGCTTACACCGACGCATACAAGCCCTTCTCCGAAGGCCAGATCGCGATGGATCAGGCGATGACGCGCGGCGTCGCGCCCTTCAAGCAGTTCATGCTGAAGCAGACGCGCGAATCGGATCTCGCGCTGTTTGCGCGCATCTCGCACGCCGCGCCGATGAACGGACCGGAAGACGTGCCGCTTTCGCTGCTCGTGCCGTCGTTCGTCACGAGCGAATTGAAGACGGGTTTCCAGATCGGCTTCACGATCTTCATTCCGTTTCTCATCATCGACATGGTGGTGGCGAGCGTGCTGATGTCGATGGGCATGATGATGGTTTCGCCTTCGACGATCGCGCTGCCGTTCAAGCTGATGCTGTTCGTGCTCGTCGATGGCTGGCAGTTGCTGATCGGCTCGCTCGCGCAGAGCTTCGTTTCCTGATTTCGTGAGACTTTGAAATGACGCCAGAATCCGTCATGACGATGGCGCATCAGGCGATGTACGTCGCCTTGTTGCTCGCCGCGCCCTTGTTGCTGGTCGCGCTCGTCGTCGGTCTCGTGGTGAGCCTGTTCCAGGCGGCCACCCAGATCAACGAATCGACGCTCTCGTTCATTCCGAAGCTGATCGCGGTGGCGGTGACGCTCGTGATCGCCGGTCCGTGGATGCTCTCGACGCTGCTCGACTACATGCGCCACGTTTTCACGATCACGCCTGCGATCACGGGCTGAGTTTCGTTCGATGTTCTCCGTCACCTATGCGCAGCTGAACGGCTGGCTCACGGCGTTTCTGTGGCCGTTCGTGCGAATTCTCGCGCTGATCGCCACCGCGCCCGTGCTGAGCCACATGGCGATTCCGATGCGCGTGAAGATCGCGCTTGCGGCCTTCATCTCGCTGATCGTCGCGCCGACGCTGCCCGCGATGCCGCAGGCGACGGTGTTTTCGGCGGCGGGCGTGTGGATCATCGTGAATCAGTTTCTGATCGGCGCGGCGATCGGCATGGTGATGCAGATCGCGTTCGCGACCGTCGATGCAGCCGGCGAGTTCATCGGGCAGCAGATGGGCCTCGGTTTCGCGACGCTTTACGATCCGCGCGCGGGTGGCAATGCGGTGGTCGTGTCGCGCTATCTGAACACGCTGGCGATGCTCGCGTTTCTCGTCTTCGATGGCCATCTGCAGTTGATGAGCGCGCTCGTGGCGACTTTTCAGAGCGTGCCGATCGAGGCGAATGTGGTGGCGTCGGCTTCGCATGCGCAGGGATGGCGCGTGTTGGTCGGGTATGGCGCGAGCGTGTTTTCGACGGGCTTGCTGCTGGCGTTGCCGATCGTGGCGGCGCTGCTTATCGCCAATCTGGCGCTCGGCGTTTTGAATCGCGCTGCGCCGCAGATCGGGATATTTCAGGTCGGGTTTCCGGTGACGATGCTCGTCGGGCTGCTTTTGTTGCAGCTCATGGTGCCGAATCTGATGCCGTTTTTTCAGCGGGTTTTCGATGTGGGGATTGCGCAGATTGGGCGGGTTGCGGGGGCGCTTTAGTCGCTAAAGAAGCGCCTGCTGCAAGGGCGCCCGATGCTCATGCACTTTGATGATTCGATACTCGTTTTTCAACGCGCCAGCTTCGATCGATTGAATTTGGCGTAGATCGACGACGAGGACGTCGCCTTTTCCAAAGCGTTCGCCGCTATTCACTTTGCTCAGAAATACTTCGTCGTCCAATGCGGCGAAAAAAGGATATTGGCCGTCGTGAACGCGCCATTTGTTTCCGTCCTTGAATACGACGGATTCCACCAGCAGGACTTTTCTCGCAACGAAGTCCGAGACCACTTCGCCGCTGTCATTGTCGGATGATGCAAATGACGCAAGCTCATCGTCTTCGATGATGAGTTCCACTTTCTCGCCGCGCACGATACCGAAGTTCGATATGCCTTCGCGCTCGAGAGGCGACAGGGTCTTGCTAAGACTCGAGCGCACGGTGGTATTTCGCCAGAGGCGCACGACATTGGCCTCGACCTCGACGGACTCCGTTTCTGTGATCCACACATGCGAGACTTCACCGACCTGTTCGATTCGGTGTGGCCGGCGTCCGCGCAGCTTGCGTGCCAGCCCGACGACGCCGCCACCGCCGCCGATGAGGCCGAGGATGGTGAGGATCGTATAAGCATTGGAAATTGCCGTGGCATTGGACCCGGCGAACATATCCCGGATCTGGGCCAGCAGTTGTTGCACGAAGATGAGATCGAGTTCGAACGAACCGGCTTTGAAACTGCCTTTGACTTCGACCCGGACATCGGCTGAATCGCCGTTCAGTTCCTTGTTCGCTGCCGTGAACAAATCGGCGATGGCCACGAGCGCGGGCGCAAGGTCCCGCACATCCATTCGATGTTCCGCGAGTGCAGGGCCGTCATATACGACGTTGAACCGCTCGTGGTTGCTCATGTCGTTGTGATGTTCGGAATACTGGGATTCGCTGCCGCGCGGGCTGGCAGGTCGACCGGATGTTACCACGCAGCCTCCTCGAATAGCGGGCCGTGGCGGGCACCGCCATACATGCGATAGGGCCGCCCGAGGGGCGGAAACTACGCGACAACGGGACTCGTCAAGGATGAGTCATTTCACGATGCCGAGCGGCAACATCATGTCTGAGCGCGCACGATAGAGATACACGAAACGTCCCATTTCGCGTGCTCTTCTACCGCACCTCGATCTGAGTTGGCTTCCTTTGCATACCCAACGGCAGCGCGTAGCGCTGCGCCGAAGCTGTTTCGTGCTGAACCAGCGCGCTCAACGTATTCGGGCGGCAGATCGTGCGCGAGCCAAGCCCGATTGGTTCTATGAGGGCACTCTTTAGGCGAGTGCCACCGAGGACGAGGGGACTACCCAAATTGCGTGTGACCGCGGGCTTGAAAAGCTGCTTTCTTTGCCTACTTTCTTTGCAGCAGCAAAGAAAGTAGGTGCCGCCCCGCACAGGGGCAACGTTAATAGACCGACGCGAATACGGGATCCGGCGAAAGCAGAAGGGAGAACGCAGAAAGCAAAAAAAGCCGCCCTCAACCCTGAATGTAATCAAACAACGACATCTTCTGAATCTGCGAAAACGCCATCTGCGCGGCCTGCAGCGAACTCTGCGTCAACTCGTACTGACTGATCGACGAAACGAGGTCGATGCTCGTCAGATTCGCGATGTCACTCGCCGTCTGCGTCTGACTCGTCTGCATTGCGCTCTGCGTCGACTGCACTTGCTGCTCGCGTCCGCCCACCACCGTCTGCGCCGCCAGCACGTTGTTGAACGTGTTGCTCACCTTCGTGCCGATCGTCGTCAGCGTGTTGGTCAGCGCCGCCTGCGCGCCCGGCGATCCCGTCGGCTGCTTGAGCGCGTTCACGAGGCTGTCGAGCGTCGCGAAGATGTCGTTGTTGCCCGACGCCGCCGGCTCCACGGAGAACGTGTCGCCATCGGCGGGCGTGCCGTCGATCGTCACCTTCTGGCCGCCAAGCGCGATGTCCGTGCTGCCCGTGTAGGCCACGTTCGTCGGCAACGATGAATCCGCCGGGTTCGACGTGACCGAGTAGGTCGTCGAGCCATCCGTCGCCGAGACCGAGAACTTGATCGTGTACGTGCTCGCATTGGCCGCGTTGCTCGTATCGTTGACGCTCACGCCGCTGATCGTCCCGGTGCCCGTGTTCGTGCTGGCCGCGCTCGACACCGGATCGCTTTCCGTCGGCAATACGCTGCCGAAGATCGACGCGCCCGTGTCGCCCACCGGGATCGTCCGTCCTTCGCTGATCTGCACCGTGCGCTGGCCGTAATCGCCCGAATACTGCGCGCCGACGCCCGACGGGTCGTTCGTGTACGGCTGCGTGCCGCCCTTGAGTCCCGAGAAAATATAGTTGCCGTTGCTGTCCGTGGTGTTCGCGAGGCTGAAGAGCTGATCGCGCAAACCCTGAATCGTGTTCGCGATGGCCGTGCGGTCCGAATCGGTGAGCGAACCGTCGCCCGCATGCACGATCTGCGTCTGCACGCTCGTCAGCGCGCTGCTCACGCTGCTCAGCGTCGCGTCTTCCTGCTGCAGCGCGGACAACGCCGTCGTCTGATTCGTGCCGTACTGCGTGAGCGCGCCGCTTTTCATCGTGAGCTGCACCGCCTGCGCCGCGCCGAGCGGATCGTCCGACGCGGTGAGAAGGCGCTTGCCCGACGAGATCTGCTGATACATCGACGAAAGCGTACTTTGCTGGTCGCTCATCGAAGCGACGTTCAGGTTGAAGTACTGGGAACTGGAAATACGCATCGCGTTTAGCCTCAGTTGAACATGCCGAGCAGCGACTGGAACAGCGTCGCGGCGGTCTGAATCACCTTGCTGTTCGCTTGATAGAGCTGCTGGTACTGAATCAGGTTGGCCGCCTCTTCGTTCAGGTTCACGCCCTGCACCGATTGCTGCGCCGAAGTCGCCTGGTTGAGGAGCGAGGTCTGCGCCGTGCTCGTCGCCTTGAGCTGATTCGTCTGGTTGCCGATGTTGTTGATATAGCTCGAGTACGAACTCGTCAGCGTGTCCGTGCCGCCGTTGAGCGACTTCGCCGACACCAGGTTCGACATCGCGAGCGCATTGCTGCCGTCGCTCGTGCCGCCCTTGTTCTGCGCGATCGCGAACGCGTCGCCGTCCTTCGGCGTGCCGCTGATGGTCGCCGAAACGCCCATCGCCGAGACCGTGAGACCGTTGTTCGCGTCGTACGGAATCGTCGTGCCCGCGGTGTACGTCGTCGTGCCGACGGTGACATCGACATCCGATGTAAAGCCGTTCGCCGACGCGCTGTACGTCAGGTTGATGCCCGACGTCATCGTGTTGCTCGTCACCGTCGCCGAGGAAATCGATGCCGTGCCGGTGTTCGTGGTCGCCGCCGACGTCACCGCGGGCGACGCCGCCGCGATCGCCGCGCCGTTGCTCGTCGTGAGCTTGAAGTTGTCGAGCGCGCCGCGCGTCGGCTGGATCGTGAACGAGTCGCCCTTCTGCACGCCGCTGAGCGTCGACACGTCGATGTTCAGGCCGTTGATCGTCTTGTTCGTCTCCGTCGCCGGATCGATCGTGCCGAGTGTATTGCCGCTTGCCGGGTCCGTCACCGTGTACTTGCTGCCGTCGTACGTGACCGTGAAGTCGTTCGTCGGCGGCTGTGCGCCATCGGCGATCGTCGCCGTCGGCACGCCGGTGCCCTTGTTGCGCGCGTTCGAGATGACGGTCGGATCGCTCGTCGAAAACAGCTTGCCGCCGGCCTGGCCGTTGAGGTCGAGACCGAGCGCGTTCTGATCGTTCAACTGATTGGCGAAGCTCGTCGCGATCGCGCCGAGTTGCGCCTGCGCCGGATCGAGCGTCTGCGTGCGGAAGTCGATGAGACCGCCGACCGTGCCGCCCGTCAGCGCCGAGTTGTCGAGGTACTGCATGTTCGCGGCCGTCTGCGTCGCGCCGTTGCTGCTCTGGTAGGCGATCGTGAGCTCGCTCGGATCGGACGGCGACGGCACGGCTTGCAGCCCGTACTGCGTACCTCCGACGACGAGCGGCTGCCCGTTGCCGATGAACACGTTGTAGTTGCCGTCGGACTGCACGACCTGCACGCCGATCATCGACGACAGGTTCGTGACGAGCTGATCGCGCTGATCGAGCAACTGGTTCGGCTGCTGGCCGCCCGCGCTGGCGATGTTGATCTGCTTGTTGAGATCGGCGATCTGTTGCGAGTAGCTGTTGATCTGCGAGACCGCGCTCGTCAGTTGCGTGTTGACGCTCTGACGCAGTTGGTCGTATTGCTGGCCTGCCGTGTTGATCTGATCGGCGAGCGTTTGCGCGCTGCTCATCAGCGACTGGCGCGCGGAGGAACTGTTCGCCGAATTCGCCACCGACTGCAGGCCGGAGAAGTAATTCGAGATGCCTTTCGAGATGCCGGAAGTCGGATCGCCGACGAGGTTGTTCAGCTGCGAGATCAGCGAGTAATACGTGCTGGCGGCGCTGCTGGACGCTTGCGTGTTGTTGACTTGCGTCGTCAGGTACTGGCTGTACTGGCGCGTGACGGTGACGGCCTGGACGCCGCTGCCGAGATAGCCCGAGCCGGTGAACTGACCGGGCGACTCCTGATATTGGACTTTCTCGAGCGTATAGCCCGGCGTCGCGGCGTTGCTGATGTTCTGTCCCGTCGTCGTGAGGCCCCATTGGGCCGCGTTCAAACCGGAAAGACCAATGCTGAAGATGTTATTGGACATGCGTGAATCCTGGTGAAGCGGCGTTGGATCGAGCGCTGCCGCATGGCTGATTTGTATATCGGCCGATTGCCGGGGAAGTTGAGCGTTTGCGGGTTGGGTTTTGGCTTTTACCGAAGCCCGGGCGGTTTTTGCGATGGGGCCATTATCGGAGAGGTGGCGCAATGGCTATTGCGCGAAGAGCATGCCTTTTTGGGGCTAATTCTTCGATTTTGTTTCGTTGGCCTTGGTTTTTCGCTTTTGCTTTTGCTTTTGCTTTTGCTTTCGCTTCCGGTTTCGCCGGATCCCGTGTTCGCGTCGGTCTATTAGCGTTGCCCCTGTGCGGGGCGGCACTCACTTTCTTTGCTGCTGCAAAGAAAGTAAGCAAAGAAAGCAGCTTTTCAGGCCCGCGGTCACACGCAATTTGGGTAGTCCTCTCGTCACAGGCGGCACTCGCCTAAAGAGTGCCCTCAAACACCTAACCGGGCTTGGCTCGCGCACGGTCCGCCGCCCGAAACCGTTGTGAACGCTGGTTCAGCACGAAAGAGCTTCGGCACAGCGCTACGCGCTGCCGCCGGGT
>NZ_JALQDN010000036.1:0-1430 GCF_023631205.1 Caballeronia sp. NCF2
TAATGCCGTTCAGTTAGCGCTGAACGGCATTTTTGTTTGTGGAGCGAGAAGTGGTTGTAAACGGAGCGCCGGGCTGTTAACTTCTCGGTGCGATGCTTGCCAACCACCTCACGTACCTGATCGAAGCACAGGAGCCGGCCGATCTGCGACGGTTGGCCGAGCATCTGCCCTTCGAGTGGATCGAACGCGCAGTCCAGGCGACCGGCACGGCGAGCATCCGGCGCCGTCGCCTTCCGGCCGAGCAGGTGGTGTGGCTGGTCATTGCGCTGGCGATGTACCGTCACTGGTCGATCAGCGAGGTCCTTGACAGCCTCGATCTGGCCTTGCCCAACGAGGCCGCCCCGTTTGTCAGCAAGAGCGCTGCGGCGCAGGCGCGCCAACGCGTTGGCGAAGCGCCGATGGCGTGGCTGTTTGAACAGACCGCGCGAGCGTGGACGACTCAGGACGCGGCCCACCATGCGTTCAAGGGCTTAAGTCTGTGGGCAATGGATGGCACCACACTGCGCACCCCGGACAGCGCGGCCAACCGCGAGCACTTTGGCGCGCAGGGCTATGCCAGCGGCAAGGTGGCGAGTTATCCGCAGGTGCGCGCCGTGACGCTCACCGCCATTCCGACGCACCTGATCGCCGATATCAATTTCGGTCGCTACGACACCAACGAAATGGTGTACGCCAAAAGCCTGCTGGCGCAGATCCCGGAAGACTCACTGACGGTGTTCGACAAAGGCTTTCTGGCCGCGGAAATCCTGTGTGGCCTGACGATGAACGCGCGCAATCGCCACTTCCTGATTCCAGCCAAAGCCAACACCTGCTGGGAAGTCGTCTCGGGTAGCGCTGACGATGCGATGGTGCGCATGCGTGTGTCGCCGCAGGCGCGCCAGAAATGTCCGGCTTTGCCCGAATTCTGGAGCGCGCGGGCGATCCGTGCCATCGACGCGCGCGGACGCGAACGCGTGCTGCTGACTTCGCTGATCGATCGCCGACGCTTCAAGCCCGCTGATATCGTCGCCTGTTATGAGCGCCGCTGGCAGATCGAAACCAGTTACGCCGAGCTCAAACAATCGATGCTGGGTTCGGAATTGACCTTGCGCAGCCGCACCGTCGCAGGGGTCTATCAGGAGATATGGGGCGCGTTGATCGCCTACAACCTGATTCGACGTGAGATCGCGAGCGCCGCGCGAGAAGCGAAACTTGCTCCGACTGATATCAGCTTCGTGCGAGCGCTTCACACGATCCAGCACGAGATGATGTGGGCGGCCCTCACGCCGGCGTTTGCAAAATTACCCGCCTGCCTTCAGCGTCTGCGCGAAAGGCTCAAGTCTATGCGCAACGAAAAACGACCCGGACGCACATGCGACCGGGTCGTCAAATCCCGCCCTAAACGGTACACCGTTCGCTATCTAAGAAAAGACCTTAACTGAACGGCATTA
>NZ_JALQDN010000037.1:0-87634 GCF_023631205.1 Caballeronia sp. NCF2
CGGACCGTGCGCGAGCCAAGCCCGATGGGGCCTATGAGGGCACTCTTTAGGCAGCCCACGATGGACGAGAGGACTACCCAAATTGCGTGTGACCGCGGGCGTATCGGAAGCTGCTTTCTTTGGTTACTTTCTTTGCAGCAGCAAAGAAAGTGACTGCCGCCCCGCACAGGGGCAGTGCTAATAGACCGACACGAAAACGGGATCCGGCGAAAACGAAAGCAAAAGCAAAAGCAAAAGCAAAAGCAAAACCCCTACTTCGCCAAAGACCGTCGCTTCATCTCAAGCTGAGTGATCAGCCGCTGAAGAGTATTCTCCGCCGACCCCGGCATCGAAACAAACTTGAACCCGATGGTATATCGCCGATCCCCTTTCGCCGTCGTCGATTCCCGATGCGAAACCAGCATCATATCCACCGTCACACGTCCATTCGCGCTGAAATGCAGCTCGGCATCCTGAAACACGATGCCCATCTCCAGATCCGCGATGCGATCATCCGTCGTGCGCAGCGCCACGCCGCCCAGCGACAGATCATGCACCTCGAAGCGGAATCGCTCGCCATCCGGCAACGAACCCGTGCAGATGTAAGGATCGAGAACCGGCGTATCGACACGGAAATACTCGCGCCGCTGCATGTAGTACAGCACCGTCGGAAAATCGACTTCGAACGCCGGACGCCCGTCGAACATCGTTTCGCGCGCACCCGGCGTCGTGAACTCGACGCGCACGCCATCCGGCGCCGCACTGAAAATCAGCTTCTGCGACGCAAGCACGCCGCGATTCTGCTCGTCGAGACCGCCCCAGTCGAACGTGAAGCGATGCGCGGTCACATCGACGTCGAGCACGCGCGTGACGATCTGACCGTCGCCGTATTGCGCCGTCAGAAAGTCCCCGCGATTGGCGAGATTGCGCAGCGCCACGCCGATTTCCAGCGGATTACGCCTGCCGAAATCCACGATCGGCGCGATATCCTCGTCGGCAACGTCATGCTTTTGATTGGTGTTCATGGTGCTAGCCGTGTTCATTGTGCTCGCGCGCTGCCCGACCCCCGAAACATCGCGCGACGATCCGAACCGAATAGGTCCGGCACTTCGATTATTCAGGTTAGCGGCATACCTCTTCAAAAGTTTAGGGTCGCCCGCCGAAAAATGTATGTGGTGCGCCGTCCCTACGGACGTAAAACGTTTGCTTCCCCGAAGCAATAAAGCGGCCGCATACATCGGCTGAATGCGCGGCGTGGCCCGCGCTTCAATATCGAACTACGCGGTCGAACGGGCGTCAGACGATCTGACGCATGATCGAGATGAGCTTCTTCGCGTACTGCGGATCGGTCGCGTAGCCCGCCTTCTGCATGCCGTGCGCGAAGCCCGCGACGTCGCGCGAAGCCTGAATCACCGGCGCATAACGCGGATTGTTCTTGATGACGCTCGCGTAATCGGTAAGCGCGTCCTCGTACGAATCGTAAGCGCGGAATTTCTCGACGACCTTCTGCGGACGGCCGTTGATGTATTCCGTCGTCACCGAGCTGACAGTCTTGCCGTTCCAGTCTTTCGTCGCCTTGACGCCGAAGATGTTGTGGCTCGTCGCGCCGTTCGGATGCTTGATCTCGCGCTTGCCCCAGCCCGATTCGAGCGCCGCCTGACCGATGATGAAGCGCGCCGGAATGCCCGTCGCCGCGCTCGCGGCCTGCGCCGGCACGGCGAGCCGGTCGACGAACGCGTTCACCTTGTCCGAGCCGTTGCCGCGCGCCGGCGCTTCCACCGAATCCGCCGCCGTGTAGCCCTTGCCGGCGAGCGACGCGTTGTTCCTGTTGCCCTGCGCCGCAGCGTAAGCCTTCGCCATCGCGTTCATCGCGGCGAGATTGCCCGCGTTCGCGTCGAGATCGCCGCCGCCGCCCGACATGCCGCCGAGCGTCTGCATCGCGTTCATCGTGCTCATCGTGTTCATGGCGCCGCCCTTGCCGTCCGCGCCGGTCTGCGCGCCCGAGTTGCGCATGAGCTGCTTGAGCATCATGTCCGCGACGCCGATGCCCTTCGACGACATCTGCTGCGACAATTGCTGATCGAGCATCGACGTGAAGGTCTTCGAATCGTTCGATTCGAACGGGCTGTCCGAAGGCGTCGCGTCGCGCATGCTCTTCAGCATCATCTGCGTGAAGACGGCGTCGAACTGCTTGGCCGCTTCCTTCAGGCCCTGCTGCGGGTTCGCGCCGGCCTGCGCGCGCAATGCGTCGAAGCCCTGCGTGTCGAGCGCGAAACGGTTCGAGAGATTCGAGAATCCGCTGCTCGTATCGGTCGATGCCAGCGCGGTGCCGGCGATGCCGTTCGTGTTCGAGTTCATAGGTTCTTATTCGTTTTAGATGATTTCGAGGTCTGCGCGCAGCGCGCCCGCGGCCTTCATCGACTGAAGGATCGAGATGAGATCGGCCGGCGTCGCGCCGAGCGCATTGAGCGCCTTCACGACATCCGCGAGATTCGCGCCCGCCGACAGCATCTTGAGCGCGCCGCTGTCCTGCTTCAACTGAATCGACGATTCCTTCGCCGCAACCGTCTGGCCGTTCGAGAACGCGTTCGGCTGGCTCACCGCCGTCTTCGTGTTGATGACGACCGACAGATTCCCGTGCGCGACCGCGCAGTTCTGCAGCGTGACCATCTGATTCATCACGATGGAACCCGTGCGCGCGTTCAGGATCACCTTCGCGGCGGCCTGCGCCGGACGCACGTCGATGTTCTGCAGCTGCGCCATGAACGACACCTGCTCGCTCGGCTCCTGCGGCGCGCGCAACTGGATCGTGCGGCCGTCGAGCGCGAGCGCGGTGCCCATGCCGAACTGATTGTTCACGGCCGCGACGATGCGCTGCGTCGTGTCGAAATCCATTTCGCGCAGTTCCATCTGCATGACGCCGCCCTGCTGCTGCAACGCCGACGGCACCGCGCGTTCGACGATCGCGCCCGCCGAGATGCGGCCGACCGCGAGCTGGTTCACCTGCACCTTGCTGCCGTTCGCGCTCGCGCCCGCGCCGCCGACGACGAGATTGCCCTGCGCCATCGCGTACACCTGGCCATCGGCGCCTTTCAGCGGCGCCATCAGGAGCGTGCCGCCGCGCAGGCTCTTCGCGTTGCCGAGCGACGAAACCGTCACGTCGATCGCCTCGCCGGGACGCGCGAACGGCGGCAGCGTGGCCGTCACCATCACGGCGGCCACGTTCTTCAATTGCATGTTCGACGACGTCGACGGGTTCACCGTGATGCCGAGGTTGCCGAGCATGTTGGTGAGCGATTGCGTCGTGAACGGCGTCTGCATCGTCTGGTCGCCGGTGCCGTCGAGACCGACGACGAGACCGTAGCCGATCAGCGGATTGTCACGCACGCCCTGAAACTGCACGAGATCCTTGAGACGCTCGGCGTGCGCCTGATGCGCCGAACCGATGGCGACGAGCGCGGCTGCGAGCGAGAAGGAAACGAAACGGAGAAACGGATTCATGATCAGAACGGCGCGACGTTGAGGAAGAAGCGCTGGAGCCAGCCCATGTTCTGCGCTTCGTCGATGTAACCCTTCGCCGAGTATTCGATCTTCGCGTCGGCGACCTGCGTGGAATAGACGGTGTTGCTGCCCGAGATGGTCGTCGGGTTGACGACGCCCGAGAAGCGCACGTACTCGTTGCCCTGGTTGATGAGCATCTGCTTTTCGCCGCTCACCTGCAGGTTGCCGTTGGGCAAAACGTCGGTGACGGTCACGGTCAGCGTGCCGCTGAACGTGTTGGCCGCGCTCGCGCCGCCCGTCGCGGTGAACTTGTTCGCGCCGGTGGCCGAGAGGTTCGTGTTGTTGAAGAGGCCGCCGAAGAGGCCCGGCGTGGTCGGCACCGCGAACGACGCGTTGCCGCCGCGGTTGGTGTTCGCCGCCGACGACTTCGTCGCGTTGACGTTTTCCGAGATCACGATGGTCAGGATGTCGCCCACGTTGCGGGGACGCTGGTCTTCGAACAGCGGCCGGCCCGCGTAGCCCGCGTTGTAGATCGCGCCGGGCGAACGCGTGCCGACGGGCGGCTGCGGCGGACGCGCGGTCATCGGCTGCTGGATGATCGGCTCTTTCGGCACGAGGCCGCACGCGGCCAGCGATGCGATGAGCGCGCCGATCGACGCGCGCGAAAGAATGTGAGTGAGCGACATCGTGATAACTCTTCTGAAGCGGATTCAGGCATCAGTGTGACGCCATCGCCGCGATTCCCATCCGTCGAATAGAGGGGATTAAACCTGCATTTGCGAAAGCGTCTGCAACATCTGGTCGGACGTGGTCACGGCCTTGCTGTTGATTTCGTACGCGCGCTGGGTCTGGATCATGTTGACCAGTTCCTGCACCACGTTGACGTTCGACGCTTCCACATAACCCTGTTGCAGCGAGCCCGCGCCGTTCAGTCCCGGCTGCGACACGTTCGGCGCGCCCGAGCTGCTCGTTTCCGAGAACAGGTTTTCGCCGCGCGCATCGAGGCCGGCCGGGTTGATGAAGGTCGCGAGCGTGACCTGGCCGACCGTCGTGCTGGTCGACGTGTTCGCGGTCGTCACCGACACCGTGCCGTCCGAACCGATGGTGATCCCCGTCGCGTTCTGCGGAATCGTGATCGCCGGATTCAGCTGATACCCGCTCGACGTGACGAGCTGGCCTTGTGAGTTCGTCTGGAACGAGCCGTCGCGGGTGTAGGCGGTCGAGCCGTCGGGCATCGTCACCTGGAAGAAGCCCTGGCCGTTGATCGCGACGTCCTTCGAATTGCCGGTCTGCTGCAGGTTGCCCTGCGTGTAGAGGCGCTCGGTCGCGACCTGTTGCACGCCGGTGCCGAGCTGCACGCCCGATGCGAGTTCGGTCTGCTGCGTCGAATTCGCGCCCGGCTGGCGCGTCGTCTGATACAGCAGATCCTCGAACACCGCGCGCGAGCCCTTGAAGCCGTTCGTGCTCACGTTGGCGAGGTTGTTCGAGATGGTGTCCATCTGCGCTTGCTGCGCATTCATGCCGGTCGCGGCGATGTAGAGAGAGCGATTCATCTTGTTTCGTATCCTGTGTAGCCGGCGTTTGCCGCGTGTTTGCAGCCTGTTTGCCGCTTAAGAGAAGTTGAGCAGCTTGTTGGCCGACTGTTCGTTCTGGTCCGCCGATTCCATCAGCTTCGTCTGCATCTGGAATTGCCGCGCGTTGGTGATCATCGAGACCATCGCGGCAACCGGATTCACGTTGCTGCCTTCGAGCGCGCCGCCGGCCACGACCACGTTCGGATCCGCGTCGGCGGGGTCGCCGCCGGCGGTGCGAAAGAGCCCGTCATCGCCGCGCGTGAGCGTCGCAGGATCGGGATTCACGAGCTTGAGCTGATCGACGACCGCGATCGCCGTCGGCGGGTCGCCGGGAATCAGCGCGGAGATCGTGCCGTCCTTGCCGATGGTGACTTCCGCGCCCGGCGGAATCGACAGCGGACCGCTGTTGCCCAGCACCGGCAGATTGTTCGCCGTGACGAGCTGGCCGTTCTGATCCACATGCAGATTGCCGGCGCGCGTGTAAGCCTCGCTGCCGTCGGCGGCCTGCACGGACAACCAGCCCTGTCCCTGAACGGCGACATCGAGCGGATTGCCCGTCTGCTGGATCGGGCCTGCCGAGTAGTCCGCGTTCGGCGTCGACGAAAGCACGAAAGTGCGCGTCGTGCCATCGGCGGACTGGTCTTCGAACGACATCGGCACCTGGCGGAACGCCGCGAGCTGCGCCTTGAAACCCGTGGTCGACGTGTTCGCGAGGTTGTTCGCCACGACGGCCTGCTGCTCGAGCGCCTGGCTCGCGCCGGTCATCGCGGTGTAGATCAGACGGTCCATGAATCGCTTTCCTTCTTCCTAATGCGTCAAATTCGCGTGCAGACGACGGTTACAGATTGATCAGCGTCTGATCGACGGTCTGCTGCGTCTTGATCGTCTGCGCGTTCGCCTGATAGTTGCGCTGCGCGGTGATCAGATTCACGAGCTCGCTCGTCAGGTCGACGTTGGAGTTCTCCACCGCGCCGCCCTGCAGCGTGCCGTGGTTGGTCGAGCCCGGCACGCCGACTTGCGGTGCGCCCGACGCCGAGGTCTGCGCGTAGACGTTGCCGCCGAGATCCTGCAGGCCGTTCTGGTTGTTGAAGTTGGCGATGGCGATCTGCCCGAGCGCCTTCGTTTGGCCGTTCGAGTAGTTGCCCGTCAGCGTGCCGTCGGTGCTGACCGTGAAGCCCGTCAGCTCGCCCGTGCTGTTGCCGTCCTGCGCGATGTTGGTCACGCCGTCTTTCGCGCCGTACTGCGTGGTGCCGTTGAGGTCGATCGTCAGCGCTTGCTGCGTCGCGCCGCCGTCCCCGCCGTTCGGAATCGAGAACGTGAACTTGCCGGTTGCCGCCGTCGCCGCGCCGCTCGAATCGGTCGTCGAGGTCAGCGTGCCCGACGAATTGAACGCCATCGTGCCGAGCGAAATCGGCGCGCTGACCGGGTCGCCGTAGGTCGCGTAGGCTTGCCACGTATTCGTCGTCGCGCTCTTCTGGAAGTACACGGACACTTTCTGCGTGCCGCCGAGCGAGTCGTATACATCGACGGACGTCGACTGGTTGAAGGTCGTCGAATCGGTCGGATCGAAGGCGCCGGTCGGCGCGGTGTCCTGCGAGTTCAGGTTGAACGCGGCCGTGATGTTCTTGGTCGCGGTCGGCGCGACGTTCGACGTCGGCACGGTCAGCGGCACGGTGCTCGCGCTGTTGACGACGCCGTCCGAGTTCGCGGCGTAACCCATCAGTTGCAGGCCCGCCGAGTTGACGATGCGGCCCTGGTTGTCGAGATGGAACACGCCGTTGCGCGAATACACGATCGAGCCGTTGTTCGACAACTGATAGAAACCGTTGCCGTTGATCGCGACATCGAGCGCCTGGTTGGTCGTCGTGATCGTGCCTTGCGAGAACTGCTGCTGCACTTCGGCGAGCTTCGTGCCGATGCCGATCTGGTTGTTCACGGCCGTGGCCATCGAATTCGCGTACATGTCGGCGAATTGCGCGGAGCCCTGCTTGAAGCCGACCGTGTTCGCGTTGGCGATGTTGTTGCCGATGACGTCGAGATCGCTCGATGCAGCGCCCAGACCGCTCAGTGCTTGTTGGTAACTCATTTGATGTTTCTCCGTAACGAGCCCGCGCCCGTCCTGAAATTGGATTTAGAGGATCGACGCGACGCCCGACAGCGCGACCGTGGAGCCGTTCGACAGCTTGAGGCCCGGCGCACCGCCGGACATCTGCACGACGCTTTGCACTTGCGAAGCCGACAGCGTCGTCGCGGTCGCCTGCTGGCCGTTGATCGTGCCTTGCGCGGTGATCGTGTACGTGCCGTCGGCGAGCGTGGCGCCCTTCGAATCGACCGGCGTCCAGCCCGTCACCGGCACGACGCCCGCGCCTTGCGCGCCGAGGTCGAGCGTGTTGACGATCTGGCCCGACGAGTTCTTCACGACGATCTGCAGGTCGCTCACGTCGTTGGCCAGTTGCACGCCGAAGCTCGACGACTTGCCGCTCGACACCGTCATGTTGTTGCCCGCGGCGAGCACGTTCGAGCCGATGAGCAGCGCCGCCTGCGTCTGCTGGCCGGCGGAAAGCTGCGTCGCGAGCGAGGACAGCGACGTGTTCAACTGGCCGATGCCCGTCACCGTGTTGATCTGCGCGAGCTGCGAGGTCATCTGCGAGCTGTCGGCGGGATTCGTCGGATCCTGGTTCTTGAGCTGCGTCACGAGCAGCGTCAGGAATGTGTTCTGCAGATCCGACGCCGATTGCGCGCCGGTCGCCGAGGTCGACGACGTCGACGAGCTCGACGATGCGCCGTTCATGGTGTCGAGCAGCGTCTGCGACACCGTGGTGCCGTTGCTGCCGATGGTTGTGCTGGTCGTCACGTTGTGTTCCTTGAGTGTCTCTATCAGGTTCCGATGGTCAGGGTCTTGAGCATCAGTTGCTTGGCGGTGTTGAGCGTCTCGACGTTCGCCTGATAGGAACGCGACGCGGAAATCATGTTGACCATCTCCTGCACCGGATCGACGTTGGGCAGCGTCACATAGCCGTCCGCGTTCGCCGCCGGGTTGCTCGGGTCGTAGCTGGTCTTCATCGGGCTCGGATCGTCGACGACGCCCGTCACCTGCACGCCGCCGACCTGCTGGCCCGACGCGGTCTTCGCGCCGCCGAGCGGATCGACCGCGAACACGACCTGCTTGGCCTTGTACGGCTTGCCGTCGGGGCCGGTCGTGCTGTCCGCGTTCGCGAGGTTGGACGCGGTGACGTTCAGGCGCTGCGCCTGGGCTGACATCGCCGAGCCGGCGACGTTGAAGATGTTCATCAAGGAAGGCATGTGTTTCTCCTACTGCGCTCAACTGTTCGACGTAATCGCCGACAACATCGATTTGATTTGCGACGACAGCACCGTCATGCCCGCCTCGAAGTGCAGCGCGTTGTCCGCGAACTGCACGCGTTCCGAGTCGAGATCGACCGTGTTGCCGTCGAGCGACGGCTGGCTCGGCACGCGATAGGCGAGCTTGCCGTAGTCGTCGCTCGGGCCGCCCGACGCGGACAGCGTCGACGTGCCGCTCATGTGGCCCTTGGCCGTCGTCGCCATGCCGCCGCTCATGCTGACGCGGACGGGTTGCGCCATCTTCAGCGTCGAGCCGTTCGATGCGCTGCCGCCCTGCTTGAGCGCGCCCGCGAGCGCGCTCGAAAAGTCGACGTCGCGCGCCTTGTAGCCGGGGGTGTCGGCGTTGGCGATATTCGACGACAGCAATTCCTGCCGATACGCGCGCACGTCGAGCGCCTCGCGGCCAAATGCGAATTCCTTGTCGAGTCTGTCAAGCATTGCGGTTTCTCCTGTCGGCAGCGCCGGGGCCTTTTTGCATGACACGCATCTTAGGAGCGGCGCGCAATAACTAATCCGACGAATAACCGGGAAACGGGGCCTCTATTCGACGCTTGCGTTATCCGGCCGATATCTAGAATTCGTCTCGTTGCCGATTGCGGGTCTTTTTCCCGCCGCAAACGGATTAATGCAGTCGCCGCATCGTTTGCGGCCCGATCGAATCAGGTACGGAGAAAGTCGATGAGCAGGTCCGCGAAACGTGCATCGAACCCTACGGCTCGCGCCGCAGCGACGTTCGCGCGCCGCACGCTGCGCGGTCTGGCCGGCGTGTCTCTATGGATGGGCGTGGCTGCGCTCGCACAGGCGCAGCAGGCCGACGGCCCGATCGTCATTCCGGGCAACGCCGAAACCAATCCGGCCGCCGCAGCCGACATGGCCCAAAAGCTGACGGCACGCGCCGCGACGCCCGTTGCCGCGGCGCCCGCGCCTGAAATGACGCGTCCGGGCCCGAGCGGCTATCGCGCCGCGACCAAAGCCGCCGACGCCGCGATGCGCAACGCCGCGCTCGAACTCGACGCCCGCGCCGACGCCGCCGACGATTCGATGAACAGCGCGATGAACAGCGCGATGAACGACGCGAGCGGCATGATCGTGATTCCCGGACCGGGCGAAGCGAAGCCTGCGCGCGCGGTTGCGGTTGCGGCGCCTGCGCTTCAGAAAGCGCCGGCCGCATCCGCTTCGCGCGATGTGATGCCCGTCGTCGTGACGCGCGACGATGGCGTCGTCCGCGGCGCGAGCGTCAAACCCGTCGCGGCGAGCCCCGCGACGCCCGTCGCCGCCGCCGCTTCGCCGATGAAGCGCGTGAGCTTCAATCCGTCGGCGGCAGCAGCAACGCCGGCCGCAGCGGCAGCCGCCACCATGCAAGACGGCGAATCGATCCGCCTCACCGCGCTCAACTTTCTTCAGCAGCAGGCCGCCGGCTTGCCGGGCAAGGTCGACATCACCGTGACGCCGGTCTTTCCGCGCGGTCTCGCGGCGTGCTCGGCGCTCGATCCGTTCATGCCGACGGGCGCGCGCCTCTGGGGTCGACTGACGGTCGGCGTGCGCTGCGTCGGCGAGCGTCCGTGGACGCTTTACGTGCAGGCGCGCGTATCGATCAACGCCACTTACTACACCGCCGCGCGCGCAATCGCGCCGGGCGAAGTGCTGAACAACGCCGATCTCGTCGCCCGCGACGGCGATCTCACCGTGATGCCGCAGGCCATCGTCACCGATCCGGCTCAGGCCGTCGGCGCAGTCGCACTGTCGCGCGTGCCGGCCGGCCTGCCGCTGCGCACCGACATGCTGCGCGCGTCGACGTCGGTGTCGATCGGCCAGACCGTGCACGTCGTCGCCGGCGGCTCCGGATTCTCGATTTCCGCCGACGGCACCGTGATGAACAACGCGGCGCCCGGCCAGCAAGTACGCGTCAAAACCGCCGGTGGCCAGATCATCACCGGCATCGTGAAGGACAGTCAGACGGTGGAAGTGGCCCTGTAAAACGGGATGTGTTCGGTCCCCCACACTTGTTTCATTTTGTTGCAAATGCGCTCGATGCCCGCCACATAAGGCTCAGAGCGCGATAGGCAGAGCGAACGGCAGTTGGCAGTCCGGCGTCAGGGTAAAGTTTTCAAGACCCGTCGCCGTTAAAGGACTCAACACGTTCGGGAATGGACATCGTGAAGATCGAATCGAATAGCAACACCAATCTGGCTGGCCTTCAAGACAATCTGCCGCGCGCGTCGCAAAACGACGCGAAAGGTGCCGCGGGCACCGTGCAGCAATCGCAAGCGGGCGCGAGCCCGGCGAAAAATTCGACGGTGAGTCTGTCGTCGGTTTCGAGCGACTTGCGCGCATCGAGCGGCTCGGACATCGACACGGCGAAAGTCGAGTCGATCAAGGCCGCAATCCGCGACGGCAGCCTGAAGATGGACACCAGCAAGATCGCCGACGGCATTTTGAGCACCGCTCGCGACCTGCTGCAAACGAGAACCCCGCCGACCGGCGGCTGAACGCTTCCGTAGCGCCTTGCGCGTGACGGCGAGCGTTGGCGACACCGGGCGGCTTTTCAAACCGCTTTTCGAGCGATGCAATGAGAGACGCCCTGCTTGCCACTGTCACCGAAGAAGTCGCCGCTGTTCTGGCCTTCGAATCCCTCCTCGAGGTCGAGGAAAAAGCGCTGATCGCCGCGCAGCCGCTTCCGGCGCTGCCGACGATCATCGAGAACAAGACCGCGCTCACCGAACGCATCTCCGCTCTCGAAAAGGCGCGCGACGAACAATTGAACGCGCTCGGTTTTCCCGGCGGCTTCGTCGGCATGGAAGCGGCCGCTGCGGGCGACAGCAAGATCGCCGAGCAATGGGCGCTGCTCACCGCCGCGGCCCGCCGCGCGAAACAGGGCAACAACAACAACGGCGTGCTGATCCGCACCCGCATGGAATACAACCGCAAGGCGCTCGCCGCGTTGCAGGTCGCTCCGTCGAAGGGCGGCTTCTACGGTCCGGACGGCCGCGTGCCCGGCGCCTGATCGCCTGTCATTGCCGTTTCTCGCCTCTCGAACGGCGCGCGCTTCTCGCGAGGCGCGCGCCGCTTTTGTTTCCCGCGCTTTCATCGGCCGAATAACCCCCTTTTCCCCGGCTTTATCCGCCGATGGCTGCTCGACGCCTTCCGCAATAATCGCTTTCATCAAAAAGCGGCTTCGTGCCGCTCGCATGTGAAACCGATGGAAGCGATGGAGTAAGGCCCGGTGGCAGAAGAAAGCGATCTCGAAAAAACCGAATCAGCGACTCCCAAGCGCCTGGAAAAGGCGCGGGAGGACGGTCAGGTTGCGCGTTCGCGCGACCTCGCGTCGTTCGCGCTGCTGGCGGCGGGTTTTTTCGGCGTGTGGGCGTTGTCGGGGCCGATCAACCAGCATTTGCAGACGATTCTTCGCGGCGCGTTCACGTTCGATCACGCGACGGTGCTGGACACGCACCAGATGATGATCGGCGCGGCGAACGCGGGCCGGGAAGGTCTCTTCGCCGTTTTGCCCGTGCTGCTGCTGACCGGATTCGCCGCGCTCGTCGCGCCGATGGCTCTCGGCGGCTGGCTCATCACGACGAAACCGCTCGCGCCGAACTTCGGGCGTCTGAATCCGATCAGCGGTCTCGGCAAGATTTTCTCGATGCAAGGCCCGGTGCAGCTCGGCATGTCGCTCTTGAAGACGGCGGTGGTCGGCGGCATGGCGGGCTGGGCGATGTGGAGCCGCAAGGCCGAAGTGCTCGGCCTTTTGACGAAGCCGCTCGATCTCGCGCTCGCCGACGCGATGCACATGATCTTCGTGTGCTGCGCGATGGCGATCGGCGGACTGTTTCTCGTCGCGGCCGTCGACGTGCCGTATCAGCTTTACTCGCACGCGAAGAAGCTGCGCATGAGCAAGGAAGAAGTGAAGCGCGAGCACAAGGAAAACGAAGGCGATCCGCACATCAAGGGCAAGATCCGCCAGCAGCAGCGCGCGGCCGCGCGTCGCCGGATGATGCAGGCGATTCCGACCGCCGATGTCATCGTCACGAACCCGACGCACTTCGCCGTCGCGCTGAAGTACGCCGACGGCGAGATGCGCGCGCCGAAGGTGGTCGCGAAGGGCGTGAATCTGGTCGCGGCGCGCATCCGCGAACTGGGCCGCGAGCACAACGTGCCGCTGCTCGAAGCGCCGCCGCTCGCGCGTGCGCTGTATCACAACGTCGAGATCAACCGCGAGATTCCGGGCGCGTTGTACGGCGCGGTCGCGCAAGTGCTGGCGTGGGTCTACCAGCTCAAGCGCTACAAGGAAGATGGCGGCATCAAGCCGGACGAACCGTCCGATCTCGAGGTGCCGAAGGAACTGGACAAAGGCGGCGTTTCCGACGCCGACGCCGATCAGGAAGCTGCCGAAGCCCTGGCTGGCGACAACACTGACAATGGAGCCGCAGCATGAACGCGCGCGCTGGATTTTTCGCCAAACGGCCCGACGCGCTGGGCGCGCAGAACCTTCGCGCCTTAGCCGGCCCGATCCTGATCTGCATGATCTTGGGCATGATGATTCTGCCCTTGCCGGCGTTCCTGCTGGATCTGTTGTTCACCTTCAACATCGCGCTGTCGGTGATGGTGCTGCTCGTCAGCATGTACACGCAAAAGCCGCTCGATTTCGCGGCGTTCCCGAGCGTGCTGCTGTTCTCGACGCTGCTGCGCCTGTCGCTGAACGTCGCGTCGACGCGTATCGTGCTGCTCGAGGGTCACACCGGCCCGGACGCGGCCGGTCAGGTGATCGAATCGTTCGGGCACTTTCTCGTCGGCGGGAATTTCGCGGTCGGTATCGTCGTGTTCGTGATTCTGATGATCATCAACTTCATGGTGATCACGAAGGGCGCGGGACGTATCGCCGAAGTCGGCGCGCGCTTCACGCTCGATGCGATGCCCGGTAAGCAGATGGCCATCGACGCCGATCTGAACGCCGGTCTCATCAACGAGGAAACGGCGAAGAAGCGCCGTCAGGCGGTCGCGCAGGAAGCCGAGTTCTACGGTTCGATGGACGGTGCGTCGAAGTTCGTGCGCGGCGACGCGATCGCGGGCTTGCTCATCATGGTCATCAACGTGGTGGGCGGGCTGATCGTCGGCATGCTCCAGCACGACATGGACTTCGGGCACGCGGCGACCAACTACACGCTGCTCACGATCGGCGACGGCCTCGTCGCGCAGATTCCGTCGCTCATCATCTCGACGGCGGCGGGCGTGATCGTGTCGCGCGTCGCGACCGAGGAAGACATCGGCACGCAGCTGACCGGCCAGTTGTTCCAGAACCCGCGCGTCTTGATGATTACAGGCGTGATCATCGGCGTGATGGGCCTGATTCCGGGCATGCCGCACTTCGCGTTCATGCTGCTCGGCGGCGGCCTCATCTACGCCGCGCGCACGATGAACAAGCGCGCCGAAGCGAAGAAGAAAAGCGCCGTCACCGATGTCACGCCGCTCCAGGCGAGCGCGGCTGCGGCTTCCGCCGAAAATGCCGAGGCCAGTTGGGAGGACGTGTCGCTCATCGATCCGCTCGGGCTCGAGGTGGGTTATCGCCTGATTCCGCTCGTCGATCGCAACAGCGACGGCGAATTGCTCAAGCGGATCAAGGGCATCCGCAAGAAATTCGCGCAGGAAATCGGCTTTTTGCCGCCGGTCATCCATATTCGCGACAATCTCGAACTGCGGCCGAACGGTTATCGCATTGCGCTGAAGGGCGTGGAAGTGGGCGTCGGCGAAGCGTTTCCGGGTCAGTGGCTCGCGATCAATCCGGGACAGGTCTCGGCCGCGCTGCCGGGCGCGCAGACGCAGGATCCGGCGTTCGGTCTGCCGGCGGTGTGGATCGATACGAATCTGCGCGAACAGGCTCAGGTCTACGGCTACACGGTCGTCGATGCGAGCACGGTGGTCGCGACGCATTTGAATCACCTCGTCGTGACGCATGCTGCCGAATTGCTCGGCCGTCAGGAAGTGCAGGCGCTGCTGGAGCGCATCGGCAAGGACACGCCTTCGCTGACGGAAGATCTCGTGCCGAAGGTCATTTCGCTTACGACGCTGCAGAAGGTGTTGCAGAACCTGCTGGACGAAAGCGTGCCGATCCGCGACATGCGTACGATTCTCGACGCGTTGCAGGAACACGCGCCGCGTGTTTCGGATGCACACGATCTCACGGCGGCGGTACGTCTCGCGCTGGGCCGCGCGATCACGCAGCAGTGGTATCCGGGCAACGACGATCTGCAGGTGATGGGCCTCGATCCGACGCTGGAGCGCGTGCTGTCGCAGGCATTGTCGACGGGTCCGAATCCGGGACTGGAACCGGGACTCGCGCAGACGCTGATGAACTCGACGCAAAACGCGATCATGCGTCAGCAGAACCTGGGCTTGCCGCCGGTGCTGCTCGTGCAGCATTCGCTGCGCGCGATGCTGGCGCGGTTCCTGCGCCGGAGCTTGCCGCAGTTGAAGGTGATCTCGTATGCCGAAGTGCCGGATACGAGGAATGTGAAGGTGGTGAATTTGATTGGGGCGTGATGTTCCGCTTCAATGAAGGACCGAACCGATCAGACTTCGAAGGTTTCGCGCATCGAAGACGACGGTCTTCCAGGTGTAGTAGTTGGCGCGTTCGAACTGTGCCTTGCCGACGGCCAACTGACTCTCGGCGATCGCCAGTATGTGCCCTGACTTCTTTGCCTCGCGATACTGCATGTGAATCAATTCCCCTTCCAGGAGTCGCGTGTCGCTCATGGCTGCAATGACGATCGACGGCGTCGGCGTCTCGATCACGTGGTCCGCGATGAATTTCCCTGAGATGGGCAGTTCGACCTCGGCATAGTGCTTCAAGTCGAATTCTTGGGCTATGTCGGCAATCGTGCGTGACAAGCGTCCCTTGAAATCACTTCCCGATCGGCGTTCGACGCGCGACGTCGCCACACCGTAAAGCTGCTGCGCCGCCTCGGCCACGCGAAACACGTAGGGGACCACCAGCCGCTCGTCCATTGTCGTGGCGCGAATGACTTCGTCGTTGCAAAGACGCGCCGGACTGTACTGCAAAAGGCTCTGCGACCACTGCTCGACGGCGCCGGACTCGACGTCCCCGCCGATCATGCTTGCGCAAAGGCAAGCCTCACCGTTCTCGTCGATCGAAAACGCGCCATCGCGAACGCGCACTCGAACCACCACGCGATCTCCGGTGCCCGGATACTCGAGCGGAGTGACGATGCGAAACACCTGACGCGGATCTTCGTGAACTTCGAAGAGCGCGCATACCGTTCGCTTCAGGAATTCGGCTAACACAATAAATCGCCTTGACCGTTTTGCTCGTTAGAGATCGTGATGCCTGTCGCTCGGCAAAATAGGACGATGAGCGCCGAGCGATCATCTGTGACGCGCGGATCGAAAATTCGAGATGACTTGAGGTTAAGCTCCGGCGCGCCCGGCAGCAAGCGATTCCGATAATCGATGGTCGTTTCGGAGGGCATCTTGCAATGCACGCCTCTATGGCTCGGATGATAGTGAAACTCCAACAGCGGATACAAATCGCCTTGAGGCAAAGTCCAGAGCAGGTGTCCGTAGAACGATCGATCCATTAGCTCTTCGCCATCGCGCCACATGAACAGCACGCAGTGCGCATCCGAAACGGGAATCAGATCGGTGGCCTGGACACGCGGACGCGCCATTCTGCTGAATGGCTTCGGCCACTTGCTCTTGTTCATCTGCCTGAACTTGGGCGACGCAGTCAGCGTCTTGAACGCCTGCTTGTGGGCAAGCAATTGATCGGATTCCAATGCTGCTCTCTCGGTCTGCAATCGGCAAAATCTGTCTTGGATTCCGCTGATGCTAACCGCGTCCGCACCGCAAATTATCTCGTACAACGAATGTTTCAGTCATCGATAAAGCGGCTTGTCCGCAGGCAACCCCTAGCGCTCAACACTCCACGATATTCACCGCCAATCCGCCGCGCGAAGTCTCTTTATATTTGGTCTTCATATCCGCGCCCGTCTCCCTCATGGTCTTGATTACCGAATCGAGCGAAACGTAGTGCGATCCGTCCCCGCGCATCGCCATGCGCGCCGCGTTGACCGCCTTGACCGAACCCATCGCGTTACGCTCGATGCACGGAATCTGCACCATTCCGCCGACCGGATCGCACGTCAGCCCGAGGTTATGCTCCATGCCGATTTCCGCCGCATTCTCGACTTGCGCCGGCGTGCCGCCGAGCACCGCGGCCAGCGCGCCCGCCGCCATCGAACACGCGACGCCGACTTCGCCCTGACATCCGACTTCCGCGCCGGAAATCGACGCATTCATCTTGTACAGAATGCCGATGGCCGCAGCCGTCAGCAAAAAATCGATCACGCCTTGCGTATTCGATCCCGGCACGAAGCGATCGTAGTAATGCAACACCGCCGGAATGATGCCCGCCGCGCCGTTGGTCGGCGCCGTCACGACGCGTCCGCCGATCGCGTTCTCCTCGTTCACGGCAATCGCGTAGAGATTGATCCAGTCGATCATCGACAACGGATCGCGCAACGCCTGCTCGGGCTTTTCAGCCAGCGCGCGATAAAGCTGCGGCGCGCGCCGCTTCACCTGAAACGGCCCCGGCAGATGCCCTTCCGCTTCCGGATTGCCGATGCCGCACCCGCGCGCGACGCAATCCTGCATCACGTCCCAGGTGCGCAGCAGCCCGCTGCGAATCTCGTCTTCCGAACGCCACACGCGCTCGTTTTCCCACATCAGTTGCGCGATCGATTTGCCTGAGTCCGCGCACATCTTCATCAGCTCGTCGCCGGTCTGGAACGGATACGGCAACTGCTCGTGCGCCGTCAGCACCGCCGTATTCGCCGCGCCCGCCGTCACGACGAATCCGCCGCCAACAGACAGATACGTCGCCTCGCGCAGCAACGCGCCGTTCGCATCGAACGCGTAGAGCTTCATGCCGTTCGGATGCTCCGGCAGCGCCTGCCGGTAGAACGCGATGTTCTCCTTGATCGTGAACGGAATCTGGCGCGCGCCGAGCAGCGCGAGCGTTTTCGATGTTCGCACTTGCTCCAGGCGCGGCACGATGCTCGAAGCATCGACGGTATCGGGCGCGTCGCCCATCAGGCCGAGCATCACGCCGCGATCGGTGCCGTGGCCCTTGCCCGTCGCGCCGAGGGAGCCGTACAGCTCGCATTTCACCGATGCCGTCGACTCCAGCAGTTCGTCGCGCTCGAGCCCCTGCGCGAACATCAACGCGGCGCGCATCGGTCCGACGGTGTGCGAGCTCGAAGGTCCGATGCCGATCTTGAAGAGGTCGAATACGCTGACTGCCATGACATCACCTGACTGAAAGAATTAACGCGCCGGCAGCGGCAGACACACCGCGAGCCACGCGGGCGGCGCGGGCGCGAGCCGCAGCGCCACCGGCGCGTAGCGGCCGTCGAGACGCGCCGCGAGATGAAAGAGTTCCGCCGCGTTCCTCGGATCCCACTGACCCGAGTAACCGGGCAATCCTGCTTCGCGCCGCTTGGCGTCGAAAGGCACGGACGACTTCACGAATTCGTCGTGCGTCTTCGTGCCGAGCGCATACGGCGTGAGCCAGTTGAGCGCCACGGCCAGCGTCGCACCCGACTGCGCGCGCTCCGGCAGCCAGTTGCGGTTGTGCCTGCGCGCGGCGAGCGCCGCCGTCACGAGCGGCTGAAGATCGTAGGTGACGTAGCGCAGCGCATCGCGTTCGGCGAAATCGACCGTGGATCCGTCCGGCGCGATGTTGTCGCCGATATGTTCGATAAAAAGCCGCTGCGCCGCGTTGATGAGCTTGCGGTCGTCGATGGTGAACGCGCCCATCGCCACCAGCTTCACGCGATGGCTCTGCCAGTTGTTGCGATAGCTGCCGGTCAGCGGGCGCGGCTGCTTGTCCATATCGTCGATATAACCGCTCACCATCTTCGTGATGAACGCGTTCGCCGCGTTGCGCGTCTTGACCGGCAGCGCGCTCGCCGTGAGGTCGTACGCGAGAATCAGCGATTCGAAATTCGTTTCGTCGATCGGATTGAAGCTCGGCTGATACGTGGTCGTCCACGCGAACAGGAAGCGGTCGACGAGACGCAGGTAACGTTCGTCGCCGGTCGCGCGCCACGCGAGCGCGGCGTCGCGCATCAGGCCGAGGTCTTTCTCCGCTTCGACGCTTTCGTCGTAGATGCCTTCGTGCGGCAGCGTGCCTTCCGTATGCAGCTTCGCGCGCGGCTTCGGCTGATCGTTCACGCGCGACTGCACCATTTTCACGAGGGCCTTCACACCGGGATCGGCGTTGGTGCGCTCGCTCGTCTGCATCGCGGGCGCCGCGCAGAAATTCATCGCGGCGTGCGCGGACGATGCGGCAAGCGACATCACCCCGAGCATCGCCAGCGCCGCGCACGCGCGGTTCGTCCCTTTCACCTCTCGCACCTTGAGCGCCATGTGAACTCCCTGTTTTGGCTTTTGGTCCGGGGTGAGATGTTAGCCGTTCTGGAACGCGCCGCAAAACCGCCCGACGAAGCTTTACGCTTTCGGGCGGCGCTCTCTCAGGTTCGTGCGCGTAGCCTTACTCGTCCGCGTATTCCGATACCGGCACGCACGAGCACATCAGATTGCGGTCGCCATAAGCGTTGTCCGCACGGCCGACCGGCGACCAGTACTTGCGCGCGATCAGCGACTTCAGCGGATACGCGGCCGCTTCGCGCGTGTACTTGTGCTCCCACGCATCCGATGCGACGACCGCCGCCGTGTGCGGCGCGTTCTTCAGCACGTTGTCCTCGCGATCGGCGCGGCCTTCTTCGACCGCGCGGATTTCCTCGCGGATCGCGATCATTGCGTCGATGAAGCGGTCGAGCTCCTCCTTCGATTCCGATTCCGTCGGCTCGACCATCAGCGTGCCCGGAACCGGGAAGCTCATCGTCGGCGCGTGGAAGCCGTAGTCGATCAGGCGCTTCGCGACGTCTTCCACCGAGATGCCGCTCGATTCCTTGATCGGACGCACATCGAGAATGCATTCGTGCGCGACCAGTCCGCCCGCGCCGCTGTACAGCACCGGATAGTGCGGCGCGAGACGCTTCGCGACATAGTTCGCCGCGAGAATCGCGCTTTCGGTGGCGGCGGTGAGGCCGCTCGCGCCCATCATCGCGATGTACATCCACGAGATCGGCAGAATCGCGGCCGAGCCGTACGGCGCCGACGACACCGCGCCGATGCCTGCTTCATCGCGCTTGTAGCCCGTGGACGTCTGATTCGGCAGGAACTTCGCCAGATGCGCGCCGACCGCGACCGGACCGACGCCCGGTCCGCCGCCGCCGTGCGGAATGCAGAACGTCTTGTGCAGATTCAAGTGCGATACGTCGCCGCCGAACTGGCCGGGCGCGCAGAGACCGACCATCGCGTTCATGTTCGCGCCGTCGACATACACCTGGCCGCCGTGCGCGTGCACGATGTCGCAGATTTCGCGGACGTTGCGCTCGAACACGCCGTGCGTCGACGGATACGTGATCATGATCGCCGCGAGATTCGCCGAATGCTTTTCGGCCTTCGCCTTCAGATCGTCGATATCGACGTTGCCGTTCGCATCGCACGCGACGACGACGACCTGCATGCCCGCCATCTGCGCCGACGCCGGATTCGTGCCGTGCGCGGACGCCGGAATCAGACACACGTTGCGATGCCCTTCGCCGCGCGACTCGTGATACGCGTGAATGATGAGCAAGCCCGCGTACTCGCCTTGCGAACCGGCGTTCGGCTGCAACGACACCGCCGCGTAACCCGTGCACGCGACGAGCATCTGTTCGAGCTGATCGATCATCGTGCGATAGCCGACCGTCTGCTCGGCGGGCGCGAACGGATGAATCGCCGCGAACTCCGGCCATGTGACCGGCAGCATTTCCGAGGTCGCGTTGAGCTTCATCGTGCAGGAACCGAGCGGGATCATCGTGCGGTCGAGCGCGAGGTCTTTATCCGCGAGACTGCGCAGATAGCGCAGCATTTCGTGCTCGGAGTGGTGGCGATTGAAAACCGGATGCGTCAGATACTCGCTCGTGCGATGCAGTGCCTGCGGCAGCGAATCCGTCACCGATTGATCGAGCGCGTCGATATCGAACGTTTCGGTCTTGCCCGCGACCTCCGCAAAGAGCGCGAAGAGCTTCTGCAAGTCGTCGCGCGTGGTGGTTTCATCGAGCGAAACGCCGACCTGGCTCGCGCTCACATGACGCAGATTGATGTGCGCGGCGTACGCGGCCTGATGCAGCGCGGTCGTGCTCGCGCCGCTTTCGATCGTGACGGTATCGAAGAACGTGTCGTTCGCGATCGTGTAGCCGAGCTTCTTTACGCCCGCCGCAAAGATCGACGCCACGCGATTCACGCGCAGCGCGATCGTCTTGAGACCGCGCGGGCCGTGATAGACCGCGTACATGCTCGCCATGATCGCGAGCAGCGCCTGCGCCGTGCAGACATTCGACGTCGCCTTCTCGCGACGGATGTGCTGCTCGCGCGTCTGGAGCGCGAGACGCAGCGCCGGATTGCCCTGCGCATCGACGGTCACGCCAACGAGACGGCCCGGCATCTGGCGCTTGAATTCATCGCGCACGGCCATGTATGCCGCGTGCGGCCCGCCGAAGCCGACCGGCACGCCGAAACGCTGCGTATTGCCGATCGCGACATCCGCGCCCCATTCGCCCGGCGGCGTGATGAGCGTCAGCGCGAGCAGATCCGCGGCGGCGACGACATGGCCGCCCGCCGCGTGGATCGCTTCGGCGAGCGCGCGATAGTCGCGCACATCGCCGTTCGCGCCCGGATATTGCAGCAGCACGCCGAATGCATTCGCGCTGGCGGCATCGGCGGCGGGACCGACTTTCACGTCGATGCCCGCCGGCTTCGCGCGCGTCTTCACGACTTCGATCGTCTGCGGCAGCACGTCGTCGGCAACGTAGAACACGTTCGACTTCGGCTTGCCGATGCGTTGCAGCAGCGTCATCGCTTCGGCGGCGGCGGTGGATTCGTCGAGCAGCGAGGCGTTGGCCATCGCGAGGCCAGTCAGGTCCATGACCATCTGCTGGAAATTGAGCAGCGCTTCGAGGCGCCCTTGCGAAATTTCCGGCTGATAGGGCGTGTATGCCGTGTACCACGCCGGATTTTCGAGCACGTTGCGCAGGATCACCGCCGGCGTGTGCGTGCCGTAGTAACCCTGGCCGATGTAAGTCCGGAACACCAGATTCTCGTCCGCCAGCTTGCGCAGATACGCGAGCGCTTCCGCCTCGCTTTTCGGCTGCGTGAACGCGCCGAGCGGCAGCGTGTCCTTGCGGCGGATCGATTCAGGAATCACCGCGTCGATGAACGCCGCGCGCGACGCGAAACCGAGCGCGTCGAGCATCGCGCGCTGGTCGGCATCATCGGGGCCGATGTGCCGCTCGGCGAATGCGTCGTGGCATTCGAGCGCGGCGAGTGACAGGGATGTGCGGTTCATCAGGCGATCCGGGTGTTCGAGCTTCATGTGAATTCCTGCGACGCGGCTCGCTCTTGGTCTGCGCGAGCCGCCATCGTCATTGAGATGGGTTATTCGCCGATCGACTTGCCGTAGCCTTCGGCGTCGAGCAGCTTGTCGAGCGTGGCGTCGCCGGCCGGCTTGATCTTGAAGAGCCAGCTTTCGTACGGCGCGCCGTTGACCTGATCGGGCGCCGAAGTCAGCGCGTCGTTCGATGCGACGATCTCGCCCGACACCGGCGCGTAAATATCGGAAGCGGCCTTCACCGATTCGATCACCGCGATCGCGTCGCCCGCCGCAACGGTCTTGCCCGCCGCGGGCAGTTCGACGAACACGATGTCACCGAGCGCTTCCTGCGCGTGATCGGTGATGCCGACGGTCAGCGTGCCATCGGATTCGGTGCGGACCCATTCGTGCGATTCGGTGTATTTCAGATCGGCCGGGATGCTCATTGGATGCTCCTTGCGTGATTCTTTCGTGAGGTTCTTGATCGGAGGAAACGGGCGCGACGGCTTCAGGAAAGCTCAACCAGAACCTTGCCGTTGCGCACGAACGGAAGTTTTACCACGCGCGCCGGCAGTTGCTTGTCGCGGATGACGACCTGCACCGTGTCGCCGACGGCAACACCCGTGGGCACGCGCGCGAACGCGATTGACTCCTGCATCGACGGCGAAAACGTGCCGCTCGTGATTTCGCCGTCGCCGCGTTCCGTGACGACTTTCTGATGCGCGCGCAGCACGCCGCCCGCCTTGCCGTTTTCCTTGATGAGCACGAGCCCGACGAAGTTCGCCTTCGAGCCGTGCGCTTCGAGCGCGCTGCGGCCGACGAAATCGCGCGGCGTCTTCAGATCGACGGTCCACGCGAGGCCGGCGTCGAGGGGCGAGACGTTCTCGTCCATGTCCTGGCCGTAGAGGTTCATGCCGGCTTCGAGGCGCAGCGTGTCGCGCGCGCCGAGGCCGGCGGGCTTCACGCCTGCGTCGCGCAAAGCGTTCCAGAGCGCTTCCACATGCGTCGCCGGCACGACGATCTCGAAACCGTCCTCGCCGGTGTAGCCGGTGCGCGCGAGCATCAGTTCGCCGAATTGCGTCGACGGGAAAACGACCGCGTTGAACGGCTTGGTGTCCTGCGTCTGCGCGCGCGTGTCCGGCAGCACTTGCCAGGCTTTTTCGCGCGCGTTCGGACCTTGCACGGCGATGATCGCGAGGTCGCGACGCGGCGTGATGGAAAGGTTGAATTCGCCTTCGGCATTCAATTGACCGAACCAGGCGATGTCCTTCTCCGCCGTGCCCGCATTCACGACGACGCGAAAACTCGTTTCGGAGAAGTAGTAGACGATCAGATCGTCGATGACGCCGCCGTCGCCGTTGAGCAGGCAGGAATAGAGCGCTTTTCCGGGCGTCGTCAGCTTGTCGACGTTATTGGCGATCGCGTACTTGAAGAATTCGCGGACGGCCTCGCCTTCGAAATCGACGACGCGCATGTGCGAGACGTCGAACATGCCGGCGTCAGTACGCACCGCGCGGTGCTCGTCGATCTGCGAACCGTAGTTGACGGGCATGTCCCAGCCGCCGAAATCGACCATGCGCGCGTTGAGCGCGAGGTGAGCGGCGTGCAGCGGCGTGTGTTGAAGAGAAGTCATCGGGGCCTCGGTTCGCGAAACAAAAAAGGCCACGCAGCGCACTATTCGCCTGCCGGATGCGCCTTTCGTGCTGCGGGAAGCAGCGCGCAAGGCCCATGCCGCGAGCGGTTGCGATGCGTGACCCCTCTGTCCTCGGTACCTGAGAGATTGCGCGAACCGTGCACGGCTGTGCCGCGGTCCATCGCGCGCCCCTTCGGTGGGCAACTGGCTCAATGACGAAGCCGCTGCCGCTCTCCAGAGTGCGAGGAAACTCGTTCCTCGACGCGGTCGGTCCTTTTGCCTGAGAGTTTGCGGGTATGCCCCTTCGGCGGCGCGGTCTTTCTCGTTGCGATGAAAGGCCACGCGCTCTCCCGACGCGTGCGGCAGAATTTACGCGACCGAATTAGGGTTGTCAAACGGATTCGGACTTGCGCGATTGCGCTTTTCCGCAGATTCGAAACCGATGCAAACGCGCGAGCGTGTATCGACAAATCCGTCGTAGTTTGTTTCAGAAGCAGCGCTTTTTCGCAATGAAATCATGCGTACACTGTTCGGATCGCGTTGATTCCTCTTCGACGAACATGGCCACGATCACCATCAACGGCGTTACTTATACAGGCAACCATGTGTCGGTTCGCGGCGGCCGCGTGCTCGTCGACGGCAAGAACGTGAGCGCCGGCGAAGCGACGCGCATCACGCTCGAAGTGCACGGCGACCTTCAGGCGTTTCAGGCGGACAACTGCGATACGGTCGCGGTTCACGGCGCGGTCGGCGTCGTGTCGACCGTATCGGGCAACGTGACTTGCGGCGATGTCGGCGGCGCGGTGTCGACGGTGTCGGGCAACGTGAACTGCGGCGACATCGCCGGCGAAGTGCGGACGACGTGCGGCATCGTCAGCCGCCGCTAGGCGTCAGCCGCGCGCGAAGGGCACGCGCCGCCCTTCTTGCTCGCTCTGCATCGCGAGTTCGATGATCGTCATCGTGTCGACTGCGTCCTGCGGCGAAACCGGAAACGGCTTGCCATCCAGAATCGCCGCCGCCAGCGCACGATAAAACTCGACGTACGCGCCATCTCTCGTGGCGAATTCGTGACGCAGATCGAGATCGCCATCGACCTCGCGCAACGTGCCCGGCGGATTCTTCGCGAACTCCGGGTTGCCCGGGCGCATCCCCGAACGCAACTGATCTTCCTGCGTATCGAGCCCGTTCTTCACGTAACTGCCGCGCGTGCCGTGGATCGCGAAACGCGGCGGCTCCAGCGCCGCGAGCGCGCTCGCGTGCAGGATTACTTCCTTGTCGGCGTAACCGAGCACGAGATGCACGTAGTCCGGCGCGTGCGCGTGGTCGCGATGCGCCTTCACGAACGCCGTCACCGTTTGCGGCGCGCCGAAGAGCGTCAGCGCCTGATCGATCAGATGCGGCCCCAGATCGAACAGCAGGCCGCCGCCGCGCTCCGCTTCCTCGCGCCAGCGCTGCGGCACTTTCGGGCGGAAACGGTCGAAATGCGATTCGTAATGCGTGATGCGCCCGAGCCGTCCGCTTTCGATGAGCGCGCGCACCGTCATGAAATCGCCGTCCCAGCGACGGTTGTGAAACGGCGCGAACACGAGCCCTTTCTGCTGCGCGAGATCGGCGAGCGTGCGGGCGTCGCGCGACGAAAGCGTCACCGGTTTGTCGACGACCACGTGTTTGCCCGCCGACAGCGCCCGATGCGCGAGATCGAAGTGCGTGTCGTTCGGCGTCGCGACGACGACGCACTGGAGTTCGTCGATGGCGAGCAGCGCGTCGAAATCCGCGACGATCCGCGCGTTCGGATAATCGGCCTGCGCGCGCTCGGCCTGCGACGTGGCGATGGCCGTGACTTCGGCGCGGCCGCAGTGCTCGATGACGGGCGCGTGAAACGTCGCGCCGGCGAGGCCGTAGCCCATTACGCCGACTTTGAGTGCTGTGTCCATGCGGGCATCGTCCTGTCGTTGAATTGACCGGATATTGTGGCACGAACAGGGGCCGGAACCGCGCCGCCTCTATCGTCGCCTCTATCGTGTTAACATCGCGCTCTCCTTTCGCGCGCAAGTCACAGCCAGGCGCGCCCCAAACTCCAAAGCCAAAACGATGTCCGCTGGTCTGAACGCCGCGCAAAGCGAAGCCGTGCGCTATCTCGATGGTCCCTGTCTCGTGCTCGCCGGCGCGGGCAGCGGCAAGACGCGCGTCATCACGCAGAAGATCGCGCATCTGATCGAAGGGCGCGGCTTCGAGCCGAAGCACATCGCCGCGCTCACCTTCACGAACAAGGCCGCGCTCGAAATGCGGGAGCGCACGGCCAAGCTCCTCGAAGGCAAGACGCTCACGACGCCCGGCAAGGAAGGCCGCAAGATTCCCGTCAATCAGTTGACGATCTGCACGTTCCACTCGCTCGGCGTGCAGATCATGCGGCAGGAAGCGGAACACGTCGGACTCAAGCCGCAGTTCTCGATCATGGATTCCGACGATTGCTTCGGCATGGTTCAGGAACAGGTCGGCACGACGGACAAAGGCCTGATCCGCAAGATCCAGTCGATCATCTCGCTGTGGAAGAACGCGATGGTTTCGCCCGATCAGGCGTCCGTGCTCGCGAGCAACGAGGACGAGCATCAGGCGGCGATCGTCTATCGGAGTTACGCCGCGACGCTGCACGCGTATCAGGCGCTCGATTTCGACGATCTGATCCTGCGTCCCGCGCAGCTTTTCGCGGAGAACGAGCAGGTGCGCGACAAGTGGCAGAACCGCCTGCGCTATCTGCTGATCGACGAATATCAGGACACGAACGCGTGCCAGTATGAACTCGTGAAGCTGCTGGCCGGTCCGCGCGCCGCGTTCACGGCCGTCGGCGACGATGACCAGGCGATCTACGGCTGGCGCGGCGCGACCATCGAAAATCTCGCGCAGCTCGGCAAGGATTTCCCGAAGCTGCATGTCATCAAGCTGGAGCAGAACTATCGCTCGACGGTGCGGATTCTGACGGCGGCGAACAACGTCATCGCCAACAATCCGAAGCTGTTCGAGAAGAAGCTCTGGTCCGAGCACGGCATGGGCGACACGATCACCGTCACCGGCTGCAACGACGAAGAGCACGAGGCGGAATCCGTCGTGTTTCGCTTGTCGGCGCACAAGTTCGAGCGGCGCACGCAGTTTCGCGATTACGCGATTCTCTATCGCGGCAACTTTCAGGCGCGCATCTTCGAACAGGTGTTGCGGCGGGAGCGCATTCCTTATGTGCTCTCGGGCGGGCAATCGTTCTTCGACAAGGCCGAGATCAAGGATCTGATCGCGTATCTGCGGCTGATCGCCAATCCCGACGACGATCCCGCTTTCATCCGCGCGATCACCACGCCGCGACGCGGTGTCGGCAACACGACGCTCGAAGCGCTCGGCGCATTCGCGGGCGCGGCGAAGGTGTCGCTGTTCGAGGCGGTGTTCATGGGCGGCATCGAGGCGCGTCTGTCGGCGCGGCAGGTCGAGCCGCTGCGCACGTTCTGCGAATGGATCCGGCGTCTGTCGGACCGCGCCGCGCGCGATCCCGCGACCGAAGTTCTCGACGACATGATGGAAGCCATCCACTACGAGTCGTATCTCTATGACGCGTACGACGAGCGCCAGGCGCAGTCGAAATGGCAGAACGTGCTCGAATTTCTCGAATGGCTGAAGCGCAAGGGCACGAAGCCGGAAGCCGCGCCGGGCGCGGAGCAGACCGGTTTCGACACCGCCGACGGTTTCGCCGATGAAGGCAAGAACCTGCTCGGCCTGATCCAGACCGTCGCGCTGATGTCGATGCTCGAAGGCAAGGAAGAAGACCCGGATGCAGTGCGCCTGTCGACGGTGCATGCGTCGAAGGGGCTGGAGTATCCACACGTCTTTCTGGTGGGCGTCGAGGAAGGCATCATGCCGCATCGCGGCAGTTCGGACGACGACGCGCCCGTCGACGATTCGCGCATCGAGGAAGAGCGCCGGCTGATGTATGTCGCGATCACGCGGGCGCAGCGCAGTCTGCATCTGAACTGGTGCAAGAAGAGAAAGCGCGCGCGGGAGACGGTGGTGTGCGAGCCGTCGCGGTTCATCCCCGAGATGCTGCTCGACGATGCGCCGCCGCCGACGGCCGAAGAAGCGCCTTTGTCGCCGAAAGATCGCGTGGCGATGCTCAAGGCGATGTTGCAGAAGACGTGAACGGTTCGCCGTCTTGCTGATGAAAAACCCCGCTCGCGCGGAGCGCTCGCGCGGGGTTTTTTTTCGCTTACTTCGCCGCGTTCGCCATGTAATCGACGGCGGCCTTCACATCTGCATCCGATGCGTTCGATCCGCCCTTTGGCGGCATCGCGCCCTTGCCGTGCAGCGCGTAGTTGTAGACGGTGTCCATCGGCTCTTTCAGGCGCGGCGCCCACGCCGCCTTGTCGCCGAACTTCGGCGCGCCGAGCACGCCCGCCGCGTGACACGCCTGACAGACCTGCTCGTAGAGCGCCTTGCCCGCCTGAGCGGCGTCGGCGCTTTGCGCGCCCGCGGCCGGCGCCGCCGATGCAACCGCCGGCACCGATGCGAGCGCCGCGACCGCTGCGGCGGCCTGAGCATTTTCGTTCGAACTGGCTGCGGCGGGCGCTGCCGCGCTCGATGCAGCCGCGGCGCCCGATGCCGGTTGCGCCGGTTCCGCGAGCTTGCCGCCGCTGCCGTTCGCCATATAGACGACCGCGCGCGCGATTTCGAAGTCGGAGTAATCGTCGGGGCTGGTGCCGCCGCGCGCAGGCATGCCGCCCTTGCCGTTGAGCGCGTTGTGCAGCAGCGTGTCGTAACCTTCGCCGATGCGCGGGGCCCATGCGCCGGCATCGCCGAACTTGGGCGCGCCGGCGGTGCCTGTCGCGTGACAGGCCGAGCACACGGCCTTAAAGACTTCCTCGCCGGACTTGTAGACGCGCGGCGCGTTGGCGTCGCGGACATCGACTTGTGCGGCGGGCGCGATGCGCGCGTTGACCGACTGCTCGATGTCCGTGCCGGCGCCGGTGCGCGTGGAATTGTTCACGTACACCGCGAGCAGGATGATGATGGCGACCGGGATGCCGAATCCCGCGATGACCGCGGCGATGAGTTGGCCGGGTGTCTTGATCGGGGCTCCGTGGGGTGCTTCGCTCATGCTTGTCTCGTCTCCCGTTTTTTGGTGTGAGTCGGTTCAGTGACAGCGTGACAGCTACGGCAGTGCGCTAGGCGCGCCTTGGGGAAGGCACGGTCGATTATAGACGGAACGCTTAACTGTCGGCGCGGGGTGGCCGGGGCGGTGAAGCGGGCGTTTACCCGAATCGTGTGATGCTTTGTGACTCGTTCCGCGCAGGGCGTCCGGTCCCGCACGATGGACGGCGTCACGGAAAACAGGTATCCTCTCGGATTCGCATGGGCCTTGCAGCCGTCTTACGGCGTGTGTAGTTCTTCCGCAAGCCCTTCTCCGATGCGCCCGTAGCTCAATGGATAGAGTACTGCCCTCCGAAGGCAGGGGTTGCTGGTTCGATCCCAGCCGGGCGCGCCAAGCGTTTCCACTCGACAGCCGTCGCAGTCGAAACTACTCGAGTCCGCCGTCGCGATTCGCCGTCGTCGTCCCCCAACCAAACCCCATCCCCGCCAACCACCTCCTATAAGCCACCGCCATCCGATCGCACTTCTGATGCAACTCCGCATCGAGATCGAGCGGCAAGCGCTGCGGCCATTGCGACTCCACCACCGGCGTGTCCTGCATCAAAATCTCCATATTGAAGTCGTATAACTCGCGATCGGAATGCGTCGAATCATCCTCGTGAATCGAGACGAGCCACGCGCGCGTCTCTGTCTGCGTCACCGGCGACGCCGCCAGCATGATATGCAGCGCGCCCTGCCCGCCCGACGCCATCTTCGTCAGCTTCGCGATCAAAGGCCGCTTCACGCGATACACATAATCGATCATCGCGCCGCCGCCCTGCCACGGCATTCCCGCCGGTTGCCAGTATCGGCATTGCCGCGCTTCCAGACCTTCATCGCTCGCGACGACTTCGTAATCGGGCACTTCCGTATGCGTGTCCTCGCCCAGAATCCCCGCATGCACGAACGAGAAATGCGCCATGTCCAGAAAATTCTCCACGACGCGCGGCGCCGACGACCTCACCGTCTGCGGCGCGAGATTGATGCGCCGGCCACCGGGAATCGCGGCTTCGGGAAAGAAATCGAGCGCATACGCAGGCTCGCCGAAACACATCCAGATAACGCCGTACTTCTCTTCGCAAACGAAAGTCGTCGCGCACGCGCGCTTCGACGGACGCAATGAAGGATTCGACGGAATCCGCAAACACTGTCCTTCGATGTCGTAACTCCAGCCGTGATACGGACACACGATCTGATCGCGCATCACATGCCCGAGCGACAACTGCGCGCCCCGATGCGGACAGTAATCGCGCCACGCATGCGCCGCGCCGATGCTGTCCCGCCACACGACGATCCGCTCATCGGCCACGATGAATCCGCGCGCGCCGCCTTCCGGCACGTCTTCGCTATTGCAAACGGGCAGCCATTCGGCAGCCAAAGAAATGGATTCGTCGCGCATCGCCGTGAATGAGAAATGGACGTTCTTAAGCTGTTCTTACACGAAACACAGCGTCTTCGCAAAACGTTGCAAAATAGCGGATCGCTCGCTCGGTGCAACTCGATACCACTCCATTCAGCCGATGCCATGCGACGGGGCCGCAGTACTTGGCAGCAAGATAAAAGAAAGAAATCACCATCCAGGGGTTCAGTATGGAGCAGGCGCATCAACCGGCACGCCGGACTTATGCCTTCGCATGGTCCGAACACCGGAATCCGGAACGCGAGCAGGCCACGCTGCGGGTCTGGATGGGAGCGGTGGTTCTTCTGGCTTACGGCGTTTTCGCGTGGCTCCGCCCTTCACACGATGCCTTCCTGACCACGCGCCTCGTCGCGCTCTATGTGTCTTATGGGGCGATCACGCTTCTGATCGTCAGCCGCATGAGCGCGCCTTCTGTTGCGCGCCTGACCGTCACGACCATCGCCGATCAGACGATCCTCGGGCTCGCGCTCGCCGCGGGCGGCGCAAGGGCGCTGCCGCTTCTCTGGGTGATGTTCTGGTTTCTGATCGGTTCGGGATGCCGATACGGCAAGCGCACGCTCGCCGTATCGTGCGCGACGGCGCTCATCATCGTCACGGCGATAGCCGTCTGGCAGCCGTGGTGGCACGAGAATCTTCCCGCCGCGATCGGGCTCGCGCTGAGCGTACTCGGCGCATCGGTGTATCTGAGCGTGCTCGTCGATCGGCTCGGCAACGCGAATCGCGATCTAGCGCGTCAGGCATCGACCGATCCGCTCACGGGTCTGTCGAACCGGTACGCGCTGGAAAGAGTCGTCGATCGCGCGATGAACGCGCCCGAAGCCAATGGCGATCACGCCATCGCGCTCCTTCTGATCGATCTCGACGGCTTCAAGGAAGTGAACGATACCTACGGTCACGCCGTCGGCGATCTGCTGCTGCAAGCCTTCGCGGACTCGCTCGCGAAGCGCATGCGCAAGTCGGACACCATCGCGCGTCTGGGCGGCGACGAGTTCGTCGTGCTCGCGCATCAGATGCGCGACCGCGACGCCGTGTTGTCGGTGGCCGACAACATCCATTCGGCGCTCGGCGAAATTACGTCGGTGCAGGAGCGGCCGGTGTCGGTATCGGCGAGCATCGGCGCATGCCTGCTTTCGAGCGCGGCGTCCGCGCATCAAACCGGCATGACCGCCGTGCTGCGCGCCGCCGACCGCGCGATGTACCGCGCGAAAAGTCTCGGCGAAGGGAAAACGGTCTTCGCCGAGACGCGGGACTTCGAGATCAGCTAGGGAACGTCAGGCCTCGACGCTCGTCCACGCCTGCTCGCGCAGCTTCGTGCGCAGACGCGCGACCGCTTGGCTGTGCAACTGACACACGCGCGACTCGCTCACTTCCATCACCGCGCCGATTTCGCGCAGGTTCAGGCCGCGTTCGTAATAGAGGCTCATCAGGAGCTTCTCGCGCTCGGGCAGCTTGTCGATGGCTTCGATCAGCGCGCCGCGAAGGCTGTCGTCGAGCAGCGCGGACAGCGGATCCGAACGATCGACGCAATAGCGGTCGAGGAACGGCTCGTCGTCGGCGGAGCGATCGAAGTCTTCGTAATAGATCAGCTGGCTGCCGTGCAAGTCCTGAAGCATCGACTGATATTCGTCGAGCGGCATCTTCATGTGCTCGGCGATTTCCTGCTCGCTCGCCGCGCGGCCGAGGTTCTGCTCGACCTTGTGCACCGCCGATTCCACTTCGCGCGACGTCTTGCGCATGCTGCGCGGCAGCCAGTCGTTCGCGCGGAGCTCATCCAGCATCGCGCCGCGGATGCGCTGGCTCGCATATGTTTCGAACTGCGCGCCCTGATCTTCCTTGTAGCGGCTCGCCGCGTCCAGCAGGCCGATCATGCCGGCCTGAATGAGATCGTCGAGATCGACGCTCGCCGGCATCTTGGCGACGAGTTGAAGCCCCAGCCGTCGAACGAGCGGTGCGTATTTCGTCAGCACTTCCGACTGTGAGAGTTTGCCTTGGGCGTTATACATCTTGGTCACCTATCTTGATCACATCGACGCCGTGCTGCTCAATGCAAAGTCGTGAAGCGCAGCCGCACGATGCGACGCCTCCCGCGCGCCCTGTACAGAGTCGCTAACCGGATTTCGCGCGTCGGCCTGGCCGCCCGCATCGCGCATATAAGGCGCGGGGCGCATCGGCCAGTGCAGGAGCTCCGCCGCGATTGCGCGGTAGTCGCGCGCCGCGGCCGTGGCCGGGAACGCTTCGACTGCACAGCGTGAGAGTTCCATCGCCCGAGCGACGCGCGCATCCTCGGACACATATCCCGCCTGCACGAGCGACACGGCCAGATACCGGCTCGCGACGCCCGACAGGTTGTCGAACGCGACCGCCGCGTCGGCCGGGTTCTGCACGTGATTGACGAGCACGCGGAACTGGCCGATCGCATGGGCGTAGTGCAGTCGTTTCATGCACGCATACGCCTCGGTGATCGCCGACGCGGCTACCCGCGTCACAATAAGAAAGTCATGCGCCTGCGCCGCGAGCGTCGACAGCGCGCCGTGGCGATCGAGTTGCGCATCGATCAGCACGATGTCCGCCGGACCGTCGAGCAGCGCGCGGCATTGCGCGGCATCGTGAACGATGCGTTCGTCGCGCGGCGCGGCCATCAGCGAGAAGCCGAACGGCGTGCGCTCGACGGCATCGCCGAGCATGCGCCGGCCCGACATCACCGAGGCGAGCGCGCCCGCGTCTTCGGTGCCCACGAGACGGCTCACCGATCCCGCGTTGCGGTGCTCGTCGATCACGAGCACGTCCTTGCCGTGGATGGAAAGCGCCGCGCCGAGATTCACCACCGCCGACGTGCATCCGATGCCCGCCGGTCCGCCCGCGATCGCCACCACGCGCGAACCGGCGCGCGTAAGGAGCCGTCGCAGGCCTTCCGCCTGGTCGAGCACGAACTTATCCAAAGTGCACCTCATGCAGTTCGGTCGTGGCGCGCGCGGACAACGCGGACAGCAGCGCAGGCGTTTCTTCGTCTTGCGGCACGAAGGGCGAGTTGTCGCGCGGGATGCAGAACGCGCTCTTGATGAGAAACCGCTTGGTCGCGACGTACAGGTTCTCCGGCACTTTCTGACCGGTCGACACGTAATGCACCGGCAGCTTGTAGCGGATGACCGTATCGAGCACGCCGCCGAGATTCGTCGCTTCGTCGAGCTTGGTCAGGATGCAGCCCGCGAGCGGCGGCTGGTCCGCCGCGCTCTTGTAGGCCTGCACGACTTCGTTGAGCGTGTCGCCGTGGCTCGTCGCGTTGAGCAGCAGGATGCGCTGCACCGGATGACCCGCGCCGCACAGCATCGCGATCTGATCCGAGACCATGCGATCGCGCTGGCTCATGCCGATCGTGTCGATCAGCACGATATGTTTGTTGCGGAGTTCCGAAAGCGCGAGTTGCAGGTCCGCGCCGTCTTTCACCGCGTGAACCGACACACCGAGAATCTTGCCGAAAATGCGCAGTTGCTCGTGCGCGCCGATACGGTAGCTGTCGGTCGTGAGCAGCGCGACCTTGCTTGCGCCGAAGCGCATCACGCAGCGCGCGGCGAGCTTGGCCGTCGTGGTCGTCTTGCCGACGCCAGTCGGGCCCATCAGTGCGAACACGCCGCCGCGTTCCATCAGCGCGTCTTCGCTGTCCATCACCGGAATGTTCGATTCGAGCACCTGCTGCACCCACTCGAGCGCGCCTTCGACGCTCTCGAGTTCCGGCATGTTGTCCACCATCATGCGGACGAGCTGCGCCGAGAAACCGGCGGCGAACAAACGCTTCGTGAGCGCGCCGCCCGTCGGGTTGCGGCGCTGGCGCTCGCCCCACATGAGACCGGAGAAGTGCTCTTCCATCATCGAGCGCATCGACGAAAGCTCGTTCATCACCGTTTCGTTGACGACCTGCTCCATGCGCGTGCGGATCGCTTCGGTGACGACGGCCGCCGCGTTCGCGGGCAAGCCATCGAATGCGTGTTCCTTCGATGCCGGCGCGGCGTTCGCCTCGGCTGCTTCGGCGTGCGGCGCGCTCGCGTTGATCTTCTGCGCGGCGCGGCGCGCGGCGATTTGCGCGGCTTCGCGTGCCCAGTCGGGCGTTTGGACCTTCGGCTCGACGGCGGCTTCCGCGCGCTTCGTTTGCTGACGCATGGCGTAGCGGGCCGAGTCCGCCGTCTTTTCGACGCGCGTCTCTTGCGCAGTCACCGGGACCGGCACGCCCATGCCGCGTGCGATCGCAGCCGACGCGGTCAGCGGACGGTTCGACGGCATCGACGCCTGCTGCGCGATGCGCTTCGCATGCTCGATCAGCCACGGATTGGAATCGGCCATCGTCGGCGGCGTGTCGTCTTCTGCGCGAGCTTCCGGCTCGGCGTGAAATTCATCGTCCGCATCGGTGTTCGCGCCGAAGACGGACGAGAACACATCGCCGCTCGCGTACGGATTCGCGGCCGACTGCTTCGCCGGCATCGCGGCTGCAGCGGCGGCCAGCGCGGCGCGCGACGTGCCCGCCGAACGTGCTGCCTGTTCCTTCGCGGCGGGCGAGATCGACGCGATGTCGCTGTCCGCGACGCCGACGATCTCGACCGAGCCGTCATCGAGCGTGCGATTGGACAACACGATGGCATCGGGGCCGAGCGCTTCACGAACCTGGCGCAGTGCGTCGCGGCTGTTCGCGCCGATGAATTTACGAATGTTCAAACTTGCCCCCGATGAGGTGAAACTGCGATCTTTAGCAAGCGGACCCACTTGGCTCGTTGCCGTGTCCGCTTTTCAGTGAAGCCATTATTGCGAACTTGAGTCTTTGTCCATCGCTGGATAAGGGGTGAGAAAAAGGGGTATTTCGGCTGATGGAAGCGCGCCGTGCATCGCAAGGGCGGGCGTTTGCCCGGAAAAAGATTCCGCTTCGCCCGTTTCCGCGCGCGGGCGCGGCGGCGTAAGCTTTAGGCTCCGCGCGCATCGAAGCCGCGCCGGACAATCAAAGGAGACTTCTTCGCATGACGTCCGCTGTCCCTTCCTCACAGGATCAAACCACCGGCGCGCGATTGCTCGTCGATGCGCTCGTCCATCACGGCGTCGAGCGCGTGTTCTGCGTGCCCGGCGAGAGCTTTCTCGCCGTGCTCGATTCCCTGCATGACGAGACCGAGCAGATTCAGACGATCGTCTGCCGCCACGAGGCGGGCGCGGCGAACATGGCCGAGGCGGTCGGCAAGCTCACCGGCAAGCCGGGCGTCGCGATCGTGACGCGCGGGCCGGGCGCGACGCACGCGTCGATCGGCGTGCACACCGCGTTTCAGGACTCGACGCCGATGATCCTGCTCATCGGCCAATGCGCTCGCGATCACATGGATCGCGAGGCGTTTCAGGAAATCGACTATCGGCGCATGTTCGGGCAGATGGCGAAGTGGGTCGCGCAGATCGACGATCCGCGCCGCGTGCCTGAATACATGAGCCACGCGTTTCACACGGCGATGTCCGGCCGTCCGGGTCCGGTCGTGCTCGCGCTGCCGGAAGACATGCTGACCGAAACCGTCGATGCCGTGCCGCCCGCGCCGCGATATCAGCGCGTGGCGGCGTCGCCGTCGAAGGCGCAGATGGAGCGCCTGCGCGAACTGCTCGCGAACGCGAAGAAGCCGTTCGTGATCGCGGGCGGAAGCGGCTGGACCGCCGAGGCGACGCAGGACTTCGCGCGCTTCGTGGAAGCGTGGAAACTGCCGGTCGGCTGCGCGTTCCGCTTTCAGGACACGCTCTCCAACGACCATCCGAACTACGCGGGCGATGTCGGCCTCGGGATCAATCCGGCGCTCGCCGCGCGCGTGCGCGATGCCGACGTGCTCTTCGTGCTCGGCCCGCGCATGGGCGAATCGACGACGGGCGGCTACACGCTGCTCGATATCCCGAAGACGAAGCAGACGCTCATCCACGTGCATCAGGGCGCGGAGGAACTCGGGCGCGTGTATAGCGCGGAATTGCCCATCGTGTCGGGCATGCCGGAGATCGCGTCTCTTCTGGCTTCGCTGGAAGCGCCCGCCAGCGTTGCATGGGATGGCAGCGCCGAAGCCGCGCACGCCGCGTATCTCGAGTGGCGCAAGCCGCGCCCGATGTTGGGCGATGTGCAGCTCGGCGAAATCATGCGTCAGCTCGCCGAGACGATTCCCGCCGATTCGATCCTGACGAACGGCGCGGGCAATTACGCGACGTGGCTGCATCGGCATTATTCGTATCGGCATTTCCGGTCGCAGTGCGCGCCGACGAGCGGTGCGATGGGCTACGGCGTGCCCGCCGCGATCGCCGCGAAGTCGCTGTATCCGGACCGCACGGTGATCGCGTTTGCGGGCGACGGCTGCTTCATGATGTCGAGCAACGAACTCGCGACGGCGATGCAGTATCGGCTGCCGGTGATTTTCATCGTCGTGAACAACGCGCAGTACGGCACGATCCGCATGCATCAGGAGCGGCATTATCCGAATCGCGTGCACGGGACGGAGCTCACGAATCCGGATTTCGCGGCGTATGCGCGCGCGTTCGGCGCGCATGGCGAGCTGGTCGAATCGACGGAGCAGTTCATGCCCGCGTTCGAGCGCGCGCGGGAATCCGGCTTGCCCGCGGTGATCGAGATTCGCATTCCGCGGGACCAGAGCACGCCGGGCGCGACACTCGAACAAATTCGCCAGCAAGGCAAGCGCTAGCGGACAAACTTTCAAGCTGCTTGCAGCGCGCTTCCGGTGGCAGTAGAGTAGCCAGTTCGAAAACACCGGGAGTTAGCGATGCTTAAGGTTCTGGCTTTGTCGTTGGCGTTGGGCTTTTCGGGTGCGGCATTCGCGAAGGCGGATTGCACGGCGCATCCGAAGAGCGAATGGATGAAGGAATCGGATGCCAAGGCGCAGCTTGAAGCGCAAGGCTACAAGATCCGCAAGTTCAAGGTCGATGGCAACTGCTACGAAATCTACGGTCACGACAAGAACGGCAAGAAGGTAGAGATCTATTACGACACGAAGACGCTGGCGGTCGTGAAGTCGGAAGTCGAATGACGCTCGCGCCGTGAAAGTCTGGGACGGCTTCGTCCGGCTGACGCATTGGGCCGTCGCGGGCATCGTCTTGTGGAATCTGTTCGGACCGACGGATTCCACGCATCGCGTGCTCGGGTATGTCGCGGCCGGGCTTGTCGTTGCGCGTATCGTTTGGGGTTTCGTCGGCTCGCGTCATGCGCGGTTTTCGGCGTGGTGGCCGACGCGCTCGCATCTCGTCGACTATCTGAGGTCGCTTGCCAGGGCCAGGCCGATCCATCACGTTTCGCACAATCCGCTTGGCGGGTTGATGGCGCTCTTTCTTTGGTTCCTGATTCTCGCGCTCGCGCTGTCCGGGTGGATCATGCGGCTCGATGCGTTCTGGGGCGAGGACTGGCCGCAGGAGATTCATGCGTGGCTCGCCATCGCGGTCGAGGTTTGTGTCTGCGTGCACGTCGCCGCGGCCGTGCTGATGAGCGTGTGGACGCGGGAGAATTTGGTTCGGGCGATGGTGACGGGGAATAAGCGAATCAAGAAAGCGTCCGACTGAACTGCTTCTGGGCAACTTAAATTCAGCATCCTGCACTATCGAAGACATCTGGCAGCTTCGGATAATCGGATCCACGCTCTCGATTCAGAGAGCCGACCTCGATAAACGATAAAGGAGCGACTGCACGATGTCTCACGCAGCGAGGCAACTGACCAAGATCGGCGTTTTTTACGATGGCAATTATTTCGATCGCGTCAGCAAGTACTACAACCATCAGCATGAGAAGAAGGCCTGGATTTCGATTCCCGGGCTGCATGAGTACATCCGCTATAAGGTTGCCGACGAGGAAGCTGTCGACATTGGCAACTGTCAAGTAATCGACGCTCATTATTTCAGGGGACGCTTCTCGGCGCAAAAGAGCAAAGAGAAAGGCGGTGATGCGTTCTACTACGATCGCGTCGTTGATGACATGTTGATGCGCGAGAATGTCACTGCGCATTATCTGCCGATGAACTTCGCCGGAAAGGAAAAAGGGATCGACGTATGGCTTGCGCTCGAAGCCTTCGACCTTTCGATCCACAAGCACTTTGACGTCGTCGTGTTGATTGCAAGCGACAGCGACTATGTCCCACTGGTCCGCAAACTCAAGACTCTGGGAATCCGCGTCATGATCGTCACCTGGACCTTCACGCAGTCAGTCAGTAATGGCGACGCCAAGCCTGAACGACCAAGCACAATGTTGCTAAAGGAAGTGAGCTATCGCATCTCGATGTCCGAAGTCATCGACAAGATGGATGAGACGCGAGGAGACGAGCGCGATGTCTTGAGCGACCTGTTCCAACGACGCCGCGACCGACAACCTAATTCCGGTACGCCAGAGGCCGACCGGAAGATGGGAACAATTGAAAGTCTGACGGAAAAATATGGCTACATCAGGCCGGAACACGGCCTCAAGAAACTCTACTTTTACTACTCCGCACTGTCCGACGCGGATTCCGACGAACTCGAGGTAGGCATGGAAGTGAGCTATCTCGAGGGCATGGGACAGAAAGGTCTGTTCGCGAGAAAGGTTCGAACGGTCAGCAGCTAGAAGAAAACAAAACGGCCCAGCCGCTTTCGCGACCGGGCCGTTCGAACACTGCGACAAGCCCTTACTTCCCGCCCACGCTCTGCAACGTCGTCCACTTCCCGCCGACGACCTTATACAGCGTAATCCCGCCGTTCTTCAAATCGCCCTTCGAGTCGTACGACAGGTGCTTCGCCGTCACGCCCTGCATGTCGGTCTTCGCGAGGAACGGCAGGTACTTTGCCGGATCCGTCGAGTTCGCAGCCTTCATCGCGGTGAACATGGCCATCGCCCCGTCGTAGGCATACGGCGAGTACGTCTGCACGTCTTCGTTGAAGCGCTTCTTGTACTTCGCCGAGTAGTCCGCGCCGCCCGGCATTTCGTCCATCGGCAGGCCGGCGAGCGATGCCACCGTGCCGTCAGCCGCGTCGCCCGCGATCTTCAGGAACGTGTCCGTCTTCACCATTTCGCCCGCCATCAGCGGCGCGCGGAAGCCGAGCGTCTTCATCTGCTTGACCATCGGGCCGGCTTGCGAATCCGCGCCGCCGTAGTACACGAGGTCCGGATTCGTCGACTTGATCTTCGTCAGAATCGCCTTGAAGTCGACAGCCTTGTCGTTCGTGAATTCACGGTCGACGATCGTGCCGCCCGCCGCCTTCGCCGCCTTCTCGAACTGGTCGGCAAGACCCTGGCCATATGCCGTGCGGTCATCGACGATCGCGATCTTCTTGACCTTCAGCGTCTTCACCGCGAACTCGCCCGCGACCGAGCCTTGCTGCGTGTCGGAGGTCATCATGCGGAAGGCGGTCTTGAAGCCTTGCGTCGTGTACTCGGGCGCCGTCGCCATCGCGATTTCGGGGATGCCCGCGTTCGCGTAGATGCGCGATGCCGGGATCGTCGTGCCCGAATTGAAGTGGCCGAGCATGCCCTTGATGCCATCGTCGACGAGGCGTTGCGCCACGGTCGTGCCCGTGCGCGGGTCGGCCTGGTCGTCCGCCGAGTTCAGCACGATGCGAACCGGCTTGCCGCCGATCACCGGCTTCGTGGCGTTGAAGTCTTCGACGGCGAGCGTGATGCCGTTCTGCATGTCCTTGCCGTAGTGCGCCTGCGCACCGGTCAGCGGGCCGGCGTAGCCAACCTTCACGTCTTCTGCCTGCTGTGCAGCTGCGGTCCCCGCGAACAGGCCGGCGAGCGTCATGGCTGCCGCCAGCTTGGTCATCGTGTGCTTCATAGCTTCTCCTGTGTTCCAGTGTGGATGGCAGCCTGTGCCGCGCGTGTCTCCGTTACGCCGTGCCTGCTGCCGATTGTTTGAATTCGTTTGAACCGAGCGTTCGAGGGGTGTCTCAACCGATCGTCATCAAATTCGCATTGCCACCCGCCGCCGCCGTGTTCACGCTCACCGAGCGTTCCGTCAGCAGACGTTCGAGCGCGTAGTCTTCACCGTCGTGGCCAGCGTCGGCGAACGCTCCCGCAGCCACGCCCTGCACCGATACGATCGGTCCCGGACGCTTCGCGACTTCCTTCACGAGCGACAGCAGTTCATCGCTGTCGCCTTCGAACAAGACGGCGTCGAAGTCTTCCGCCGCTTTCCTGACCATCGCGAACGGCTTGAGCGCAGAAGGCAACGACGCCGCCAGTTGCTCGCCCGCCGAGCCGGAGAACAACGCCTTGTTGCCCGTCGCCAGCACGGCGGCCAGTTGCGCGCGCGCGCCGCTCGCCGTCGCCGCCACGCACAGCACCGTGCCGCGCGCGCCGAGCGTGTACGTGTTGCGTTCGCCGGTCGGTCCGCTCAACACGGCCGTCGCGCCCGCCATCACATGCTGCAGATAACCGTCGCAACGCGCGGCCGTCTGCGGATCGCGTTCGCCGATCGCCCAGTCGCGCAATGCGGTGAGCGCGGCCGTCGGCGTGTCCTTCGACGCCACCTGATCGACGACGAGCGTGCTCGCCAGCGATTTCGGCAGACCGGTCGGGCGCTTCGCGAGCAGACGCTGCAGATACAGCGCGCCGCCCGCCTTCGGACCCGTGCCCGACAGCCCTTCGCCGCCGAACGGCTGCACGCCGACCACGGCGCCGATCACATTGCGGTTCACATAGATGTTGCCGACATGCGCCCGCGAGATCACGTGCGCGATGGTTTCGTCGATACGCGTATGGATGCCGAGCGTGAGGCCATAACCCGTCGAGCGAATTTGGTCGAGGAGTTTATCAAGGTTCGAACGGCGATAACGCACCACATGCAGCACCGGGCCGAATACTTCGCGCTTGAGTTCGTCGATGCTATCGAGCTCGATCAGCGTCGGCGGCACGAACGTGCCTTGCGCGCAGGTGTCGGGCAGCGGCAGTTGCGTGACGTTGCGGCCCTTGTCGCGCATTCCGGCGATATGCGCGTCGATGCCGCGTTTCGCGTCGGCGTCGATGACGGGACCGACATCCGTCGACAGACGATCCGGATTGCCGACCGCGAGCTGGTTCATCGCGCCGGTCAGCATCTCGAGCGTGCGATCCGCGACGTCGTCCTGCAGGCACAGCACGCGCAGCGCCGAGCAGCGCTGGCCAGCCGAATCGAACGACGACTGCAGCACGTCCGCGACGACCTGCTCCGCGAGCGCCGACGAATCGACGATCATCGCGTTCTGGCCGCCGGTTTCGGCGATCAGCGGAATTGGGCGGCCATCCGGATCGAGGCGCTCGGACAGCGTCTTGTTGATGAGGCGCGCGACTTCCGTCGAACCGGTGAACATGACGGCGCGCGTGCGCGGATCGGCGACGAGCGCCGCGCCGACCGTCTCGCCATTGCCCGGCAGCAGTTGCACCGCGCCCGCCGGCACGCCCGCTTCGCGCAGGAGGCGAACGGCTTGCGCGGCGATCAGCGGCGTCTGTTCAGCGGGCTTCGCGAGCACCGGGTTGCCCGCGGCCAACGCAGCGGCGACCTGGCCCATGAAGATCGCGAGCGGGAAGTTCCACGGGCTGATACACACGACCGGACCGAGCGGGCGATGCGTATCGTTCGAAAACTCGGCGCGAATCTGCGACGCGTAGTAGCGCAGGAAATCGATGGCTTCGCGAATCTCCGCGATCGCGTTCGGCAGCGACTTGCCCGCTTCGCGCACGACGAGGCCCATCAGCGTGTGCATTTGCGCTTCGAGCAGATCGGCGGCGCGCGCGAGGCAATCGGCGCGGTCTTCGACGGGCGTCGCCTGCCAGATCGGCGCGGCGGCGACCGCGTTGGCGATCGCGGCGCTCACCTGTTCCGGCGACGCTTCCACGACCGTGCCGACGAGATCGCGCAAATCCGACGGATTGCGCACATCGCGCGCGACGCCGTTGCCGATGTCACCGCCTTCGAGCATCGGTTCCGCGCGCCACGGATGATGCGCGCTCGCCAGCAACGCCGACGACAGCGAAGCCAGCCGATGCTCGTTCGACAGATCGAGGCCCATCGAATTGGAGCGCTCGTTGCCGTAAAGCTGACGCGGCAGCGGAATCTTCGCGTGCGGCGCGCCGAGCGGCGTGATCGCCTGCGCTTCGTCGATCGGATCGCGCACGAGTTCCTTCACCGGAATCGATTCATCGGCGATGCGGTTCACGAACGACGTGTTCGCGCCGTTTTCCAGCAGACGGCGCACGAGATACGCGAGCAGCGTTTCGTGCGTGCCGACCGGCGCATACACGCGGCACGGACGGTTCAGCTTGTCGCGGCCCGTGACTTCTTCGTAGAGCGGCTCGCCCATGCCGTGCAGGCACTGGAACTCGTACTGGCCGGGATAGTAGTTCTGTCCGGCGAGGTGATAGATCGCGGAGAGCGTGAACGCGTTGTGCGTCGCGAATTGCGGATAGACGGCATCCGGCGCGCCGAGCAGCTTCTTCGCGCACGCGAGATACGAGATGTCCGTGTAGATCTTGCGCGTATAGACCGGATAGCCCTCGAGTCCATCGACTTGCGCGCGCTTGATTTCCGTGTCCCAGTACGCGCCCTTCACGAGGCGAATCATCAGGCGATGACGGCTGCGGCGCGCGAGATCGATCAGATAGTCGATCACGAACGGGCAGCGCTTCTGATAACCCTGCACCACGAAACCGATGCCGTTCCAGCCCGCGAGCTCCGGATCGAAACAGAGCGCTTCGAGCAGATCGAGCGAGATTTCGAGACGATCGGCTTCCTCGGCGTCGATGTTCAGGCCGATGTCATAACGGCGCGCCAGTTGCGCGAGCGAGCGCACGCGCGGCAGCAGCTCGTTCATCGTGCGTTCCTGCTGCGAGCGCGAATAACGCGGATGCAGCGCGGAGAGCTTGATCGAAATGCCCGGGCCTTCGTAGATGCCGCGCCCGCCCGCCGCCTTGCCGATCGCGTGGATCGCCTGCTCGTAGGACGCGTAGTAGCGCTGCGCGTCTTCTTCCGTCGTCGCGGCCTCGCCGAGCATGTCGTACGAGTAGCGGAACCCGCGCGCTTCGTACTTGCGGCTGTTCGCGAGCGCTTCGGAAATCGTCTCGCCGGTGACGAACTGCTCGCCCATCAGGCGCATCGCCATGTCGACGCCCTTGCGGATCAGCGGCTCGCCGCCCTTGCCGATCAGACGCGTCAGCGCCGACGACAAGCCCGCTTCGCTGTTCGTCGTGACGAGCTTGCCGGTGATCATCAAACCCCACGTCGCCGCGTTCACGAACAGCGACGGCGCCTGGCCCATGTGCGATTTCCAGTCGCCCTTGCTGATCTTGTCGCGAATCAGCGCGTCGCGCGTGGCGCGGTCGGGAATGCGCAGGAGCGCTTCGGCGAGGCACATCAGCGCGACGCCTTCCTGGCTCGACAGCGAGAATTCGTGGATCAAACCTTCGACGCCGCCGCCCGAGCTTTTCGCGCGCAGCGCTTCGACGAGCTTCGTCGCGAGCTTTTCGGTTTCGGCCGCGACGTTCGAAGGCAGTCGCGCCTGACCGATCAGAAACGGCACGCACTCCGGCTCCGGCCGGCGATACGCCGCCGTGATCGCCGCGCGCAGCACCGATTGCGGCTGCACGTTCTGCGCGAAATCGAGGAACGGATGCGGCGCGCCGTCTTCGTCGCCATCGACGGAAGGTGCATCCGCCATTTCCGACGAGCCGTTCGCACCCGTCAGTTCTGGCGGAAGCTGGCCATGCTCGATGCGCTCCAGATAAGCGAAGATCGCCTGCTTGATAAGCCAGTGGGGAGTGCGTTCGAGGCGCGTCGCGGCATCTTTGAGCCGGGAACGCAGCAGATCGTCGACTTTGACGCCTAGGGTTGTGCTCGCCATATTTCCTTCGTTTGCCGGTCGTGCTCAGCCGGCCAGAGACCTGAAAAGTTGGCGAATCGTACCCCGCTGATTTAAAAGGTGCAACCGAGATTTTCGCTAGGGTTGCACCACAATGAAACCCTTGTGGCACAAGGCTTTGAGCGGTGCACCGCCGGATGGCGCGCGGCGCTCGGCGCCTAGTAGTTTCCCTAATCCGGAATTTTTGAGACGGCCCCTAAGTAAATCCTCGGACACCGCCGTTATAAACGCCATGCGCCGTCGATGGCGACGCCTTCAGCGGTCGATATTCCGCGATTTCGGGGAGAGCAACGAGCATGAGCACTTGGATGGTGGTGGCCGGCGTTTGGGCGATGTTCGCAGTCTGCGTCGTGTTGTTCGTGCGGGGCGCGTCGCCGCACGTTCATCGGTCCGATGACGCTTCCGGCCAAGGCGACCGCGCGGTCAGCGACGTTCCACGCGCCGAAATCTGAATCAGACGTCCAGCGGATCGACTTCCACGTTCCAGCGCAGCACGCCCTTGAGCGAGCGCAGCGCCGGCTGCCACGCGCGCAGCGACGCCTGCAGCGCGGCCCGCGACGCGCTTTCGAGCAGCAGTTGCGCTCGGTGGACATTGAACACTTTCACGATGGTGAGCGGAACCGCGTCGTAGACCGTCACGCGCTCAGCGCCGGGCAGAGGTGCGAACGCCGCCGCCGCTTCTTCGAGGAATTTCAGCGCCGCATCGAGCGTGCGGCCTTCGGCGCGCAGCATCGCCTGATAGACGAACGGCGGCAGACGCGCGTCGCGGCGTTCGGCGAGCGTCGAATTGGCGAAACCCACGTAGTCCTGTCGCGATAGCGCCTGATACAGCGCGTGACGCGGATAGCGCGTCTGAATCATCACTTCGCCGGGCAAGCCCGCGCGTCCGGCGCGCCCGCTCACCTGCGTCAATTGCGCGAAGAGCCGCTCGCTCGCGCGAAAGTCGTGGGAGAAAAGCGCGGTGTCCGCGTTCAGCACGCCGACGAGCGTCACGCGCCGGAAATCATGGCCCTTCGCGATCATCTGCGTGCCAACGAGAATGTCGACTTCGCCCGCGTGGACATCGGAGAAAAGCGCCTGCGCGCTGCCTTTGCGGCGCGTGCTGTCGGCGTCGATGCGCAGCACGCGAGCACCCGGCACCACGCTCGCGAGCGTTTCCTCGACGCGCTGCGTGCCGCGGCCCATCGGCGCGATATCGATGTTGCCGCATTCCGGACACGACTTCGGAATGCGCGATTCCCAGCCGCAGTGATGACAACGCAGCGCGCGCTCAGGCTTATGCAGCACGGCATACGCGCTGCAACGCGGACAACCGGCGACCCAGCCGCAGGCATCGCAGGACAGGATCGGCGCATAGCCGCGCCGGTTCAGGAATACGAGGCTTTGCTCGCCGCGCTCGACGCGTGTCTTCAGCGCCGCGATCAGCGGCCCCGCGAGCCCCTCGACCGAGGCGCGGCCTCGCCGTCTTTCCTCTTCGAGATCGATGAGCCGGACGCTCGGCAGCACCGCTTCGGCGACGGCGCGGCGCGTGAGCGTGAGTCGCGTGTAGCGGCCCTGCTCGGCCTGCCACCAGGTTTCGAGCGATGGCGTCGCCGATCCGAGCACGACGGGAATATCCAGTTGCTTCGCGCGATAGATGGCGAGATCGCGCGCGGAGTAGCGCAAGCCTTCCTGTTGCTTGTACGCGGGATCGTGTTCCTCATCGACGACGATGATCGCGAGCTTCGGCATCGACGCGAGAATCGCGAGGCGCGTGCCGAGCACGATGCGCGCGCTGCCCGTATGCGCCGCGAGCCAGTTGCGCGCGCGTTCGCCTTCGGCGAGTCCGCTGTGCATCGTGACGATCGAGCCGTCCGCGAGCGCCGCGAAACGCGCGCGAAACGCCGCTTCGAACTGCGGCGTCAGATTGATTTCGGGAACGAGGACGAGCGCCTGCGCGTCAGGCCGGTCGGCGAGCAACGCGGCGAGCGCGTGCAGATACACCTCGGTCTTGCCACTGCCCGTCACGCCGTGCAGCAGGAACGGGGCGAACCCTTGCGCGCCGGAAATTGCATCGACGGCTTCGCGTTGTTCATCGGTCAGCGAGGGCAGCGGCACCGCGCCGGTCGGCAGCATCGGCGCGCTCGCGTCGGGTTCGGCGATCTGCGCTGTCACCGTTTCGATCCATCCGCGCGCGATCCAGTCGTCGAAGGTCGCGCCCGCTTTCGGATGCAACGCGCGCGCGTCGGACAACGTCAGCGACGGCTGTTCCGCGAGCGCATCGGCGAGACGCCGGAGGGCGCTGGCGCGGGCGGGCAAAGCATCGGGGAGTTGCGCGCGCCCTTCGGGGAGAATCCGAAAGCGCGGCTCGACGGCAAAAAGGCGATCCCAGCGCGAGGCGTCGCGCAACGCCTGCGGAAGCGCCGGCAGCGCGACCTCGCCCAGCCCGCGCTGATAGTAATCGGCGGCGAAGCTGACTAGCGCGATCCACTTTTCCGACAGCGGCGCGCAGCCTTCGCAAATCGAAGTGATGTCGCGCAGTTTGGCAGCGGGCACGTCGCTTGAATGGGCGATTTCGCAGATCAACCCGACGACTTCGCGTCGCCCGAACGGCACCTGCACCAGCATGCCGACAGCAGGCGCGGCCGGCAGCGCATAGCGGTAGTCGAACAGCACGGGCATGGGCTGATCGACGGCGACGCGGACGAATAGATCAGTCACCGCGCGGGACCCCGCGCAAGACGGTTCGACAGAACCAAGCGCCTGAGGCGGGAGAAGTTAAAGTGAAACATCAGAATCGTCTGTAAACCGCCGATTATTTTTGGATTTCCGATGCTTTCCACAGCCCTGTGGATAACTTTGTTGAGAAGTGCGTCCGTGATCGCCGCAAACAATGTCACGAATCCCTTATGTGCGCTAACCCACATTTCGGGCGAAGCCGTCGAAATGCGTTAAAAATCATTGGCTTGAAGCACATATAGCGACATCTTATTGGTTGCTGTAAGCCATACGTCTGATGGCGCGCCGCAGCGAACAAATTGTGCATAACTTCAGTCTTGACATCGGGGAGCGCCGCCTGAGGCGGGCGATCCGGACAGAACCCTCCAGCTCCTGATCACTTGCCCCGAATCACCGATATTGCACTGCAGCACGCGTCCGCAACGCAAGTTTTCGTACGCCTTTTACCGGGCGGCTTGGCCGGCGCGCATGGCGCGGCTATGTCGATGAACCTCGTCGACCAGCTCCGCGACATTTTCCGGCGGCGTGAACTGCGAGATGCCGTGGCCCAGGTTGAAGACGTGGCCTGGAAAATTGCCGAAGCTTTCGAGCACGGCGCGCGCTTCGGTGCGGATCGACGCGGGCGGCGCGAACAACACGCTCGGATCGATGTTCCCCTGCAGCGCTACACGCGAGCCGACCTTTTCGCGCGCCCGGCCGAGATTCATGGTCCAGTCGAGACCGACCGCATCGACGCCCGTCGCCGCGATTTCCTCGATCCAGAGTCCGCCGCCCTTCGTGAACGTGATGACCGGGACGCGCGCGCCATCGTGCTCGCGCTTCAGGCCGGCAACCACCTTCGCGATGTATTCGAGCGAGAAGCGCTGATACGCGCCATCCGCGAGTGCGCCGCCCCATGTATCGAAGATCATCACGGCCTGCGCGCCCGCTTCGATCTGCGCGTTCAGGTAAGCGGTGACGGCTTGCGCGTTGACCTCGAGAATGCGATGCATCAGGTCCGGCCGCGAATACGCCATCGACTTGACCGTGCGATGGTCGTCCGAGCCACCGCCTTCGACCATGTAGCACGCGAGCGTCCACGGACTACCGGAGAAGCCGATCAGCGGGACCTTCTGGCGGCCTTGCGCGTCGGTGAGCGCGCGGCGAATCTGGCTTACGGCGTCGGTGACGTAGGAAAGCGTCGCGCCGATGTCCGGCACGGCAAGGCGCTTCACATCGTCTTCGGTACGCACCGTGCGCTCGAAACGCGGCCCCTCGCCCTGCACGAAGTTCAGACCGAGTCCCATTGCGTCGGGGACGGTCAGGATGTCCGAGAAGAGAATCGCGGCGTCGAGCGGAAAGCGTTCGAGCGGCTGAAGCGTGACTTCGGTCGCGTAATCCGGATTCTTCGCGAGACCGAGAAAACTGCCCGCCCGAGCACGCGTCGCGTTGTATTCCGGCAGATAGCGCCCTGCCTGGCGCATCAGCCAGATCGGCGTGTAGTCGGTCGGCTGGCGCAAGAGCGCGCGCAGGAAGGTGTCGTTCAGAAGAGTGTGTGCCACGTCGCTCGATGCTCAAGGCAGAGAATCGTCCATTCTACCGGAGCGGTCGAACGTTTACGCCGGCTGAGCCCGGCAATTCGGAACGGCTCATGCCGCGCGGCCTATGTCGTTTGGCCGGATTTCGGGCAAGCGAAGCCCTCGTTATGATCGGTGTGCTTACACAACTAGAACCAGGAGAATCGATGCAACGCACGTCCGTCAGTCTCGCAGCCGCTGCCTTCGCGGTGTCGCTCTCGCTTTTGAACGCCGCGCACGCGCAGACGATTCAGGCCGGCACCGTCGCCGGAGCAAAGTCCGCCGCGCCCGCGCCTTCGTCGGTTGCCGCGCCCTCTCGCCTCGACGACATCCTCGCACGCCACACGCTGCGCGTCTGCACGACCGGCGATTACAAACCGTACTCGTTCCTGCGTCCGGACGGGCAGTTCGAGGGCATCGACATCGATCTCGCGGAAAGTCTTGCGAAGTCGCTCGGCGCGAAGGCCGAGTATGTGAAGACGTCGTGGTCGAATCTGATGAACGATTTCATCGCGAAATGCGATATCGCCGTGGGCGGCGTCTCGACGACGCTCGAACGGCAGAAGCGCGCGTTTTTCACCGCGCCGTACATGGAAGACGGCAAGACGCCAATCGTGCGTTGCGACGATGTCGAGAAGTATCAGACCGTCGCGCAGATCGATCAGCCGAACGTGCGGACGATCGTGAATCCGGGCGGTACGAACGAACGCTTCGCGAAGCAGTTCTTTGCGCACTCGCAACTGATCGAGTATCCGGACAACGTGACCATCTTCAAGCAGATTCTCGACGGCAAGGCCGACGTCATGGTCACGGACGCATCCGAAACGCTGCTACAGCAGAAGCTCAATCCGGGGCTGTGCTCGGTGCATCCGGACAAGCCGTTCCAGTTTGGCGAAAAGGCGTATCTGCTGCCGCGCGGCGACGTGCCGTTCCAGCAGTATGTCGATCAGTGGCTGCATCTCGCCCGTTCGTCGGGCGAGTTCCAGGCTGTCTATGACAAGTGGCTGAAGTAGCAGTCAGCGCGCGGCGCGCAAGAGTTCGCCGGTGCGCTCGCCGATCTTGCGCAGCCAGCCGAGCGCCGCGTCGGACTGTGAATGCATGCGGCCGAATCCGTGCGTCATGTCGCGCGCGTCGATCAGCTCGACACGGCCGCCGTTCGCTTGCAGGAAGCGTTCGAGTTCGACGGCGTCGTCATAGAGCGGATCGTACGCCGCCGCGACGACGATCGCGGGCGCCGGCGTGCGCTCGAACGGCTCGGAGAGCGGAAAGGCGCGCACATCGTGCGCCTGCGGTGTTTCACCCGAAAGGAACTGGGTCCAGTACCACTTCATCTCATCGTTCGTGAGACCCGGACCGTTCGCATTGGCGATGCAACTCGGGCTCTCGAACTGACGACGCATGACCGGGTAAAGCAGCAGTTGCAAGCCGACGATGCCCGCGACGCGCTCGTTCGCGCCGCGTGCCGCGACAACCGCCAGATGCGCGCCCGCGCTGTCGCCGCCGACAGCCAGCCGGTCGGTCGCGAAGCCGAGCCGCGACCGGTGCTCCGCGAGCCAGAGCAGCGCGTCGAGCGCGTCTTCGCACGGCGCGGGAAACGGATGCTCGGGCGCGAGCCGGTAGTCGACGCTCGCCACCGCGCATTGCGAGTCGCGCGAGAGCCGTGCGACGAGGCCATCGTGCGTGTCGATATCGCCGACGACCCAGCCGCCGCCGTGAAAGTACACGATCAGCGGCAGCGGGCCGCGCGCCTCTTTCGGCTTGTAGATGCGGGCGGCAAGCGTGCGGCCTTCGAGATCGAGCTGAATATTTTCCGCCGTTACGGCATCGTCGCGCTCTCCGGCGTAAGCTCGAGCGACCTTGCTGAAGCGCTCCCGGATTGCCAGCGCGTCCGCGTCGGGCGGCAAAGCCGGAAAAGCGTCCTCGACGGCGCCGTAATAGCGAAGCAGGGCTGCATCAATGCTCATGCGTATCTCCATAGGTTTTTGTGTCGTTATGCGCGCGCCGCCTACTTTGCGCATCGATTTCATGCGTCCGGGCGTTCGATTTCCGCGAAAAAAATAGAATAATCGCACGAGTTCGAAAATCTGCAATCGCGCGTCAAGTCATCCCCAACGGATTAATCGTCCGAATAACAGACAATATATCGGTCGAAATCTGGACAATCGCGCTCGAAAATTTCCTCCGAGCCTTATCGGGCGCGGGTTACAACCTGAAACACTTTGTTACGGCGACCCGGATTCAATTCGCCCACAATCTGTTGAAACGGTTTCAACACGGATGTATTGGGTCGCGTCGTGCGAAAACAACGTGATCCGATGGCAGGCTGTGGCCGAAGCACTCACATTTGGGGCATCGGTGTTGGGATCGTTATTCGAATGCAAGGCATTCGACACATCCCACGTTTGGTCTCCTCGCGCTAACCCCGTAGCGTGTGGTTTTTAGCGGGCTCCAGGCCCGCTTTTTTTTCGCCCGGACAAACGTTTGCGTTTTGGGATTTCAACACCCGAACGTTTCGTCCAATGACAGAAGGGAGCGCCGCAGCGCTCCCTTTGTCTTTTCACCGCGAAGCAGCGCCGAAGTTCAGGCCGTTTTGGCCTCGGCGATCTTCAGTTCGTCGATCATGCGGGCGCGCATCACGAATTTCTGCGCCTTGCCGGTGACGGTCATCGGCAGTTCGTCGACGAAGCGGATGTAGCGCGGAATCTTGTAGTGCGCGATCTGTCCTTGGCAAAACTCGCGAATTTCCTCCTCGCTCGCCTGCTCGCCGGGACGCACGACGATCCACGCGCATACTTCCTCACCGTATTTCTGATCGGGCACGCCGAAGACCTGCACCGACTGCACCTTCGGATGACGGAACAGGAATTCCTCGATTTCGCGCGGATAGACGTTCTCGCCGCCCCGAATCAGCATGTCCTTCAGGCGGCCGACGATGTTGCAGTAACCTTCCGCGTCGATGGTCGCGAGGTCGCCGGTGTGCATCCATCCGTCGACGATCGCCTCGCGCGTCTTGGCGTCGTCGCCCCAGTAGCCTTTCATCACCGAATAGCCGCGCGTGCACAGCTCGCCGGTTTCGCCGACGGGCACGATATTGCCCAGCGGATCGACGATCTTCACTTCCAGATGCGGCTGAATGCGTCCGACGGTCGTGGTGCGCTTGTCGAGCGGATCGGTCGTCGAGCTCTGGAAGGACACGGGGCTTGTCTCAGTCATGCCGTACGCGATTGTGATCTCGCTGAGATGCATCTTCGACACGACGCGCTTCATCGTCTCGATCGGACACGGCGAACCCGCCATGATGCCCGTGCGCAGCCGGCTCAGATCGTACTTCCCGAAGTCCGGGTGATCGAGTTCGGCGATGAACATCGTCGGCACGCCATGCAGCGCCGTGCATTTTTCCTCGTGCACGGCAGCGAGCGTCGCGGCGGGGTCGAAGGCTTCGCCGGGAAACACCATCGTGCAGCCCGTCGATACGCACGCGAGCACGGCCAGGACCATGCCGAAGCAGTGATACAGCGGCACCGGAATGCACAGCGAATCCTGCTCGGTCAGGCGCATCGCCATTGCGATATAGCGCGCGTTGTTGACGATGTTCCGATGTGTGAGCGTCGCGCCCTTCGGATTGCCCGTGGTGCCGCTCGTGAACTGGATGTTGATCGGATCGTCCGGCTTCAGCTTCGCCTCGACTGCGTCGAGCGGCGTCGCGTCGAGCCGTTCGCGACCGGTACGCATCACGTCCTCGAAATTGAGCATGCCGGGCGTCTTGCTCTCGCCCATGCGGATCACGGCGCGCAATTCCGGCAGCTTCCCGGCGTGAAGCGCGTTCGGCTCGGCATGCGCGAGTTCGGGCGCGAGCGTCTGCAGCATCTCCAGATATCTCGATGACTTGAACTGCTCGGCCGCGATGATCGCCTTGCAGCCGACCTTGTTCAGCGCATATTCGAGCTCGGCCAGCCGGTACGCCGGATTGATGTTGACGAGCGTGGCGCCCATGCGCGCGGTGGCGAACTGCGTGAGCAGCCATTCGATGCGGTTGGGCGACCAGATGCCGACGCGATCACCCGCCTCGATGCCGAGCGCGAGCAGTCCGCTCGCGAGCACGTCGATCTGATCTGCGAACTCGCGCCACGTCCAGCGGATGTTCTGCTCGCGGAACACGACGGCCGGGCGATCGGGGAATCTCCCAGCGGTTTCGAGAAGGAAGCGCGCAACGGTCGCGTCGCTCAATGGGATGTCGGTCGCGCCGCGAACATAGGAAATGCCGTCGCGCGGTTCGATCTGCGCGCCGGCGTGGGTCGGTTCAGTTGTCATCGATGGTCTCCGCCAATGTGAATCGCCGCCCGGTGAAGGCTAATTGGAGGCCATTGTGCATCGCGAGGACTGGCGCGGGCATTGAGTGTTTCCCGCAATGCCGCTTTCGGGCGATCGGCGAAAGATGCGCTGAATCAATCGCTTACGTGAATCGGAGTGAGCGCCACATAACCGTTATGCAGATTTGCGTGCGCGATTTGCCGATTAGGAGCATAAAAAAGCAGCCCGAAGGCTGCTTTCTTGACCTGCTGATCGCTGCTGCTCGATGCGTCGTGCGCTTAGTGCTTTGCGTGCGCCTTGCGCAGACGTTGGATCGCCGCGAGTTGAGCCGTCGCGTAAGCGAGTTCCGCTTGCGCGGTCGCGTACTCGAGCTCCGAGGTGTTGTTTTGAATCGCTTCCTCGGCGCGCTTCTTCGCCTGCTCTGCCTTCGCTTCGTCGAGATCCGCGCCGCGGATGGCCGTATCGGCGAGCACGGTCACGATGCCCGGCTGGATTTCGAGAATCCCGCCGGCAACGAACACGAACTCTTCCGTACCGTCTTCCGCCTCGATACGCACCGCACCGGGACGAATGCGCGTGATGAGCGGCGTATGACCCGGCAGAATGCCGAGTTCACCCGCTTCGCCCGGCAGCGCGACGAACTTCGCCTGGCCCGAGAAGATCTGCTCTTCCGCGCTGACGACGTCTACCTTGATGGTTGCCATGTATGTCGACTCCTGTCGTCGGTGTCATGAGTGGACGCCCGCGCTGCGCGGACGTCCGCCTGAAAAACACCCGACTCTTACTGGATCTTCTTGGCCTTTTCGAAGGCTTCGTCGATCGTGCCGACCATGTAGAACGCCTGCTCCGGCAGATGATCGCACTCACCTTCGACGATCATCTTGAAGCCGCGGATGGTTTCCTTCAGCGGCACGTACTTGCCCGGCGAGCCCGTGAACACTTCAGCAACGTGGAACGGCTGCGACAGGAAACGCTGGATCTTACGAGCGCGCGCAACCGACAGCTTGTCTTCCGGCGACAGTTCGTCCATGCCCAGAATCGCGATGATGTCGCGCAGTTCCTTGTAGCGCTGCAGCGTCTGCTGCACGCCGCGCGTGATCGTGTAGTGCTCTTCGCCAATCACGTTCGGGTCGATCTGACGCGAGGTCGAATCGAGCGGGTCCACTGCCGGATAGATACCCAGCGAAGCGATGTCACGCGACAACACGACGGTTGCATCCAGGTGGCCGAAGGTCGTAGCCGGCGACGGGTCGGTCAAGTCATCCGCAGGGACGTACACGGCCTGAACGGACGTGATCGAGCCGGTCTTCGTCGACGTGATGCGCTCTTGCAGCTTGCCCATTTCTTCAGCCAGCGTCGGCTGATAGCCCACTGCCGAAGGCATACGGCCGAGCAGTGCGGACACTTCCGTACCCGCCAGCGTGAAACGATAGATGTTGTCGACGAAGAACAGCACGTCGAGGCCTTCGTCACGGAAGTGCTCGGCCATCGTCAGACCGGTCAGCGCGACGCGCAGACGGTTGCCCGGCGGCTCGTTCATCTGGCCGTAGACCAGCGCGACCTTGTCGAGAACGTTCGAGTCCTTCATTTCGTGATAGAAGTCGTTCCCTTCACGGGTACGCTCGCCAACGCCCGCGAACACGGAGTAACCGCCGTGCTCCTTCGCGATGTTGTTGATGAGTTCCATCATGTTCACGGTCTTGCCCACGCCTGCACCGCCGAACAGACCGACCTTGCCGCCCTTCGCGAACGGGCAGATCAGGTCGATAACCTTGATGCCGGTTTCGAGCAGTTCCGTCGACGGCGACAGCTCGTCGAACGAAGGTGCGTTCTGGTGGATCGAACGCGTCGTTTCCGATTCGATCGGACCCGCTTCGTCGATCGGACGGCCGAGCACGTCCATGATGCGGCCGAGCGTCGGCTTGCCGACCGGCACGCTGATGGGCTTGCCCGTGTTCTTGACCATCGTGCCGCGGCGCAGGCCGTCGGATGCACCCAGACAGATGGTGCGAACCACGCCGTCGCCCAGCTGCTGCTGGACTTCGAGCGTCAGTTCGGTGCCTTCCAGAATGAGCGCGTCGTAAATCTTCGGCATTTGCGCACGCGGAAATTCCACGTCGATAACGGCGCCGATGCACTGTACGATCTTGCCTTCTACCAAAGCAGTAGTACTCATCGCATTTCCTTTAGATACTGTGTTCTTTCACGCGGCCGTCAGACCGCTGCGGCGCCGCCGACGATTTCCGACAATTCTTTCGTAATCGCGGCCTGGCGGCTCTTGTTGTAGACGAGCTGCAGTTCGTTGATCACGGTCTTCGCGTTGTCCGACGCGGCCTTCATCGCGACCATGCGCGCGGATTGCTCCGACGCCATGTTTTCCGCGACCGCCTGATAGACGAGCGCTTCGACGTAGCGCACGAGAAGCTCGTCCACCACGGTTTGCGCGTCCGGCTCGTAGATGTAGTCCCACGAGGTCTTCGGCGTGACGCCGTCTTCGTCCTTCGCGTCCAGGTCGTCCACCGACAACGGCAGCAGTTGCTCGATCACCGCTTCCTGCTTCATCGTGTTGATGAAGCGCGTGTACGCGAGGTACACCGCGTTGATCTTGCCTTCCGAATACAGGTCGAGCTGCACCTTGATCGCGCCGATCAGCTTTTCCAGATGCGGCGTGTCGCCCAGTTGCGTGACTTGCGACACGACCTTCGCCTTCAGGCGATTCAGGAAGCCGAGTCCCTTGCCGCCGATCGCCGAAGCTTCGATCTGGACACCGCTTTGATCGAGTTCCTTGATCTTGTTCAGCGACGCACGCAGGATGTTCGTGTTCATGCCGCCGCACAGACCCTTGTCGGTCGTGACGAGGATCAGGCCGGCCGTCTTTGCGCCCTTGTTCTCGACCATGAACGGATGGCGATACTCGGGGTTCGCACGGCTCATGTGCGATGCGATCGAACGGACCTTGTCGGCATACGGACGGGCGGAACGCATGCGCTCCTGGGCGCGGCGCATCTTCGATGCGGCGACCATTTCCATCGCTTTCGTGATCTTGCGCGTGTTCTGCACGCTCTTGATCTTGCCGCGAATTTCCTTCATTCCAGCCATTGCTTACTCCTTGATCGAAGCCGCGCGACGTCCGGTGACATCGCGCGTTGCTCCTCTATCCCGATCAATAAGCGCCCGACTTCTTGAAGTCCTTCAGCGCGGCATGCAGTGCGCCTTCGTCGTCCTTCGACAAGTCTTTATTGTCTTCGATGCGCTTAATCAGATCGCCGTGGCTGGTCTTCAGGAATTCGCGCATGCCCTTTTCGAATGCGAGCACTTGCGAAACTTCGAGATCGTCCAGATAGCCGTTGTTGGCTGCGAACAGCGCGACGGCCAGTTCCCACACTTGCAGCGGCTGATACTGCGGCTGCTTCAGCAGTTCCGTCACGCGGCGGCCGCGCTCGAGCTGCTTGCGGGTGGCTTCGTCGAGGTCCGATGCGAACTGCGCGAACGCGGCGAGCTCACGATACTGCGCGAGGTCGGTACGGATACCGCCCGACAGCTTCTTGATGACCTTCGTCTGAGCCGCACCGCCGACGCGCGACACCGACACGCCCGCGTTGATAGCAGGGCGGATACCGGCGTTGAACAGGTCGGTTTCCAGGAAGATCTGGCCGTCGGTAATCGAGATCACGTTCGTCGGAACGAATGCGGTCACGTCGCCGGCTTGCGTTTCGATGACCGGCAGTGCCGTCAGCGAACCGCTCTTGCCCTTCACTTCGCCGTTCGTGAACTTCTCGACGTACTCTTCCGAGACGCGAGCCGCACGCTCGAGCAGACGCGAGTGCAGATAGAACACATCGCCCGGATACGCTTCGCGGCCCGGCGGGCGGCGCAGCAGCAGCGAGATCTGGCGATACGCCCACGCCTGCTTGGTCAAGTCGTCATAGACGATCAGCGCATCTTGGCCGCGATCGCGGAAGTATTCGCCCATCGTGCAGCCGGCGTACGGCGCGAGGTACTGCATCGCGGCCGATTCCGAAGCCGAAGCCGCCACGACGATGGTGTAAGCCATCGCGCCGGTTTCCTCGAGCTTGCGCACCACGTTCATGATCGACGAAGCCTTCTGGCCGATCGCGACGTAGATACAGATGAGATCCTTGCCCTTCTGGTTGATGATCGCGTCGACGGCCACCGCGGTCTTGCCGCACTGACGGTCGCCGATGATCAGCTCGCGCTGGCCACGGCCGATCGGCACCATCGAGTCGATCGACTTCAGACCCGTCTGCACCGGCTGCGACACCGACTTACGCCAAATCACGCCCGGGGCGATCTTTTCGATTGCGTCCGTTGCCTTCGCGTTGATCGGGCCTTTACCGTCGATCGGGTTGCCGAGCGCGTCGACCACACGGCCGACGAGTTCCGGACCGACCGGCACTTCGAGAATGCGGCCCGTCGTCTTGACGATGTCGCCTTCCGAGATGTGCTCGTACTCGCCGAGAATAACGGCGCCGACCGAGTCACGTTCGAGGTTCAGCGCGAGGCCGAAGGTGTTGCCCGGGAATTCGAGCATTTCGCCCTGCATCACGTCCGACAGGCCGTGGATACGCACGATACCGTCGGTCACGGAGATCACGGTGCCCTGGTTGCGAACGTCCGCGCTCGCTTCAAGGCCCTGGATCCGGCTCTTGATCAGCTCGCTGATCTCAGAGGGATTGAGTTGCATTATTCGCTCCTGATAGTCAATTCTGTTGCGTGCCAGTCATCAGACTCGGTTGATCGCATTAATTCGCAAATTAAGCGGTCAGAGCCGTCTGCATGCTGGCGAGGCGCGCGCGGACCGAGGTATCGAGCACTTCGTCGCCAACCGTCACGCGAACGCCGCCGATCAGCGACTGATCGATTTCGACGGTCGGTTTCAGCTTGCGCTGGAACTTGCGTTCGAGGCTTGCAACGAGGTCGTTCAACTGTTCGCCTTCGAGGGGGAACGCGCTCACGATGTGAGCATCGGCAGCACCTTCACGGGCGTTCTTCAGCTCGTCGAACTGGACGGCGATTTCCGGCAGCAGCGGCAGGCGATGGTTCTCGACCAGCATGCCGACGAAGTTCTTCGCTTGAGGCTGGCTTTGGGCCAACGGCGACTTCACTGCGGCGAGCAGGAGATCGACGATTTGCTGGCGGCTCACCTTCGGGCTCGAAGCGACCGTTTCCACTTCGGGCAGACGCGCAACCTGTGCCAGCTCCTCAACGAAGGTGGACCAGCCCGCGAGATCGCCGGTTTCGGCCACGCGGAACAGCGCTTCTGCGTAAGGACGAGCGATGGTTGCAAGTTCGGCCATGATCAGAGCTCGGTTTTGAGTTGATTCAGCAGATCGGCGTGTGCCTTCTGATCGACTTCGCGCTTCAGAATCTGCTCAGCGCCTTTCACAGCCAGCGCAGCGACTTCGCCACGCAGCGCTTCGCGAGCCTTCACGATTTGCTGGTCGGCGTCGGCCTTGGCTTGCGCAACGATACGCGCGGCTTCGGCTTGAGCGTTGGCCTTGATTTCTTCTGCGACTGCGGCAGCGCGCTTTTCAGCGTCGGCGATGCGTTGCTGGCCGTCGTTGCGCGCTTGCGCGAGTTCCTGGTCGACGCGCTTGTGCGCAGCTTCGAGTTCCGCTTTGCCCTTGTCGGCGGCGGCGAGGCCGTCGGCAATCTTCTTCGAGCGCTCGTCGAGGGCGTTGATCAACGGCGGCCACACGAACTTCATCGTGAACCACGCGAGGATCAGAAACACGACCATTTGCGCAAACAGGGTTGCGTTGAGATTCACGGTGTTTCCTTAAACGTTGCTTGATCGGAGGTGAAACGGTTAAAAGGCGCTCATCGGCTTGTTGAGCTCGATCAGCGCCTCACCCGTTCCGTTAAGCGTCTTTAAAAAGTCAGACGCACACTTCCGAGGAACCTCAGCCTGCGAGCTTCGAGAGCAGCGGGTTCGCGAACGCAAACAGCATTGCCACACCAACGCCGATCAGGAACGCCGCGTCGATCAGACCAGCCAGCAGGAACATCTTGGTCTGCAGCGGGTTCATCAGTTCCGGCTGGCGGGCGCATGCTTCGATGTACTTGCCGCCCATCAGACCGATACCGATACAGGCGCCGATTGCACCCAGGCCGATGATGATGCCGATACCGATGGCGGTCAGACCTTGGATGTTGGCGATGAAAGCTTGCATGATCACTCCTTTGATTAAAGACTTTGGAACTGGATTTATAAAAAACGAAAACCTAAAACCTGAACGATTCCGGAACGTGCCGCAACGCGTCAGTGTGAGTCATGCGCCTGGCCGATGTACACCAGCGTCAGCATCATGAAAATGAACGCCTGCAACAGCACGATCAGAATGTGGAAGATCGCCCAAACCGTGCCCGCGACCACGTGGCCGATGAAGCCGAGCACGGAAGCGTCCGCACCGAACGTCCACATGCTGCCCAGAAGGGCGATCAGCAGGAACAGCAGTTCGCCGGCGTACATGTTGCCGAACAGCCGCATGCCGAGCGACACCGTCTTGGCGACGAACTCGATGATGTTCAGCGCGAGGTTCGGAATCCACAGCAGCGGATGCGCGCCGAACGGAGCCGACAGCAGTTCGTGCACGAAGCCGCCAGCGCCCTTGATCTTGAAGTTGTAGTAGATCATCAGCACGAACACGCCGAGCGCGATACCGATGGTGCCGTTGAGGTCAGCCGTCGGAACGATGCGATGATGCGGAAGGACGTTTTCGAGACCGAGCCAGCCGATGATGCGCGGCGGCAGATCCACGGGGATGAAGTCGAGCGAGTTCATCAGGGCGACCCAGACGAACACGGTCAGCGCGAGCGGAGCGATGAAGCGGCGGCTGCCGTGGATCATCGACTTCGACTGGTCTTCGACCATTTCGACCAGCATCTCGATGGCGCACTGGAAACGGCCGGGAACACCGGACGTCGCCTTGCGTGCAGCAAGACCGAGAATGACGATGGTGATGACACCGCACACGATCGACCAGAACAGCGTGTCGAGATTCCAGACGTGGATGTCGAAGATCGACGTCTGTGCGTGCGTGGAAAGATTCTGCAAGTGGTGCGCAATGTACTCGGACGGATCCAGAGCGTGCGTTCCTTCGCTAGCTGCCATATCGTTAAAGCCACCCAAATTGTCAAAAATCTTTCGCCGCCTGTCGCTTCCGAGCCGCCGCTTCGCGTCGCGGCTCCGGGTCGAGAGGCCCGAGTGCGGCACAACGTCCGCACTTGTTCATACGTGATGCTACTTACAATCCGTGCTGCGGGCACTTACCTGGGACGTCAAGAATCGTCACCGAAGCGCCATTGCAACCCAGTAAGTCTTCAGAGCGACGATGTACGTAACGAGCAGCGGCAACCACAACGCGCCCTTGTACCAGTACGCGACCGCCACGAACATGGCGATCGTCGCTCCCATCTTGAGCGCTTCGCCGATCATCCAGCTCATGATCGTCTCCGCGCCGCTCTTCGCCCGCAGGCGCGCGGCGAACAGAGCGCTCGGCACCCAGCAGATCGCTCCCCCCAGAAATGCGGACAGCGCAGCATCGCCCGGCGGCTTGTAGAACAGCCACCACAACAGCGTCGCACCCAGGGACAAAACCATTTGCGCTGCCACGACCTTAAACGGCGTGACACGCGATGGACGACTCACCTCGGGCCCAAACAGCTTCTGTGCCTGATCCCGCGTGAGCGGAACGATATTATTTTCTTGCGCTTCGGCATCCCACGAGTCGCTCGACGAACTGCGCGGCTGATTTCCGGAGGCGTTTTCATCGCCGGTTGCGTGAGCGTCCGGCGCTCGATTTTCCTCTCGCACCGTCTTCCAACCTTCAACCAAAAGTCCGGGAAAATCACCCTGCGCTTTCGCTGCGCTTTCGAGGTGGCCTAGCTGATAAATCCGGGCGATTGTAAGCGATTGTTGTCACGGATTCAATAGTTTAGGCGCGTCAAAAACCAAGCAGACGAACCTTAAAAAACGGTCTCAAAAGCGAGACTTTCCTTGCAATTGCAAGGAGATTTTCATTCGATGGAGGAGCCTGCGCCGAGCATCAAACGAGCGCCCAGCCGATGACGATTGCCACGATCCAGAACGGGATCGACACCATGTGAAATGGCATCCACATGCCTTTTTCACCCGACAAGCGCACGGCGATGAGATTCGCGAGCGAACCGATTGCGATACCGAATCCACCGACGCTCACGCCAAATGCGAGCGCGCGCCAGTCCTTCGAGAACTCCGCGAGCACGATGGCCGCCGGCACGTTGCTGATGGCCTGCGAGAGCACCGCGCCCGCCGCATACGCGCGCATCGGCGTATCGATGCCTATATGGGCGATGCCTGCGTGAATCGACGGCAGCGCGGCCGCGCTGCGCAGCACGATGAACATCATCACGAAGATGAGGAGCAGCAGCCAGTCGATCTTCAACACGACTTCACGTCGCCACAACAGGAAGACCGCCGCCAGAACGGCCAGCGCCGGGCCGGCGTGATGCGCGTCGGCGAGCGCGACGAACGCCGCAAACGCGAGCACGCTGACACCGCACAGCACGCGATCGACGCGATGTTCCTCGACATCGCCGGAAAGATCCAGCGGCTCCGCGCGGAACATCGCGAACGTCACGATGCCGAGCAGCGCCATCAACGCGGCGCACAGCGGCAGCATCGCCCAGACGAACGCCGGGAAGCCGACGCCGCTCGTCTGCCACAGGAAAAGGTTCTGGGGATTGCCGAGCGGCGTGAGAATCGAGCCTGCGTTGACCGACAGCGCAATGACGATGACGAGCCGTTTGATCGGCAGCGGCGCGAGCTTGTGCAACGACAAGGCGAGCGGGACGACGGCGAAAAGCGCTACGTCGTTGGTCAGCACCGTGGAGAGGCCCGCGGCGAGCGCCACGAGGAGCAGCGCCAACGTGCGTTCGCCATGAATGTGATGCACGAGCCGATGCGCGGCCCACATCAGGAATCCTGATAATTCGATGGCCTTGGTCAGCACCAGCAGGCCCGCGAGTGTAAGCACCGTCTGCCAGTCGACGAGACCCGGCAGGGACATCCACGGACGTGGGTGGGCGATCTGCAACACGACGAGCGCGAATACCAAAATGGCGAGAACCGGCTCTTTCGAGACGGCCCGCCAGATGCGCGCAAGAAAGTCGGAACGTGTACGGTTGACGTCGAATTCGGACAAGATGTGCGCGGGTCAGGCTGTGGGAGTCGTCGCTTCGATGCTGCCGCGCAGCTTCGTCAGAATGCCTTCGAGCGAGTCGAGCGTGCCGAAATCGATCGTGACTTTTCCGCGCCCTCTTCCGCCCAGCTTGATCTTCACGTTGGCCGATAGCAGATCCGACAACTCTTCTTCGAGCCGACGCGTATCACGTCCGCCGTCGTTCGCGGCGCGTGCTTTTGTCGCAGGCGCTTCCTTGGTCGTCGCCGCGACGAGGCGCTCCGTTTCACGCACCGACAAGCGGCGATTGACAACGTGATTGGCAAGTTGAATTTGCGTCGCTGCGTCGACGGCGAGCAGTGCGCGCGCGTGGCCCATGTCGAGGTCGCCGGCGAGGAGCATCGTCTGAACGGGCGTCGCCAGGTTCAAAAGACGCAACAGATTAGAGACGGCGCTGCGCGAGCGGCCGACCGACTCGGCAGCCTGTTCGTGCGTGAAGCTGAACTCATCGAGCAGGCGCTGGATGCCCTGCGCCTCTTCCAGCGGATTCAAATCCTCGCGCTGGATGTTTTCGATCAGCGCCATCGCTGCGGCAGCCTGATCTGGCACGTTTTTTACGAGAACGGGGACTTCATCGAGCCCCGCCAGGCGCGCGGCGCGAAAACGCCGCTCGCCCGCGATGATTTCGTAGTGATCGTCGCCGACGGAGCGCACGAGGATCGGTTGCATCAGCCCTTGCGCGCGGATACTCGCCGCGAGCTCCTGCAGCGCGCCCTCGTCCATGCGCGTGCGCGGCTGATACTTCCCGGCCTGCAGCTTGTCGAGCGGCAACACCGACGGCGTGCCTTCACCGCGCACGGCTTCCGTAATGTCGACGCTGCCGCCGAGCAATGCATCCAGGCCTCGGCCCAAACCCTTCTTTTTCATCACAGCGCTCATTTCGGTTCCTCCATCGGCGTGACTGCCGCATCGAATGGGTTTGCTTAGTTGAGGTCGAGCGCACGCACGCGCTCGATCATTTCCGTGCCGAACTGGATATACGCCTGCGCGCCGCGCGACGACTTGTCGAACACGACACCCGGCAGCCCGTAGCTCGGCGCCTCGGCAAGACGCACATTGCGCGGGATCACGACATCGAACAGCTTGCTGCCGAAATGCTCTTTCAATTGATCCGACACTTGTTGTTGCAGCGTGATCCGGGGATCGAACATCACGCGCAGCAAGCCGATGACCTTCAGGTCGCGGTTCAGATTGGCGTGAACCTGCTTGATCGTGTTCACGAGGTCGGACAGCCCTTCCAGCGCGAAGTATTCGCACTGCATCGGAATCACGACGCCGTGCGCCGCGCACAACGCGTTGAGCGTCAGCAGCGAAAGCGCCGGGGGGCAATCGATCAGCACGAAGTCATAGTCATCGACTACTTCTTCGATCGCGACGCGAAGAATGCGCTCGCGGTTTTCCATGTCCACGAGTTCGACTTCCGCGCCAGCGAGTTCGCGATTGGCCGGCAGCACGTCGTAACCAACGGCCTCCGGACGGGTACGCGCTTCGCGCAGCGTGACGCCATCGACGAGCACTTCGTAAACCGTGTTCTCGCAGGCGGCCTTGTCGATGCCGCTACCCATGGTCGCGTTGCCCTGCGGGTCCAGGTCGATCAGCAACACGCGCTGACCCAGCCCCGCGAGGCTCGCAGCGAGATTGACCGCTGTCGTGGTCTTTCCAACGCCGCCCTTCTGATTTGCGACGCAGAAGATTTTTGCCATCGTTTAGTGTCCTCGTTTCTTCGCTGTCAGAAGATCAGCGTGCCTGGAATGGCGGATGAAAACCTTCAACGAACCGTCATACCGGCTCGACGGCAATCTCGACGAGATGCCGTTCGGCGTCGAGCATCGGCACATTCAAGCGCTCGATGCCGAGCACCGTGGCGCCCGCCGGCACTCGCGCGGCTTCGGCATCTGGCTTCACCCCTTTCATCGCCAGAATCCGCCCGTTGTCCGCAACCAGATGACGCGAAAGTGTAACGAAATCGGAGAGCTCTGCGAATGCGCGCGACACGATTACATCGAATTTTTCCGGTACTTCGATGCCTGGACGTAAACTTTCGACGCGCCCGGTTACGACAGACAGATTGTTCAGACCTAACTGGGCCTTCGCCTGCGACTGAAAAGCTGTTTTCTTGTGGACGATGTCATTCAACGTCACACGCACATCTGGCTGCGCGATCGCCAGCACGACGCCGGGCAAACCGCCGCCCGAACCGACGTCCAGCAGAGTCGACGGATTTCGCTCGGATACAGCCGGGACGATCGCGAGCGAATCCAGAATGTGCTGGATCAGCATCTGCTGCGGGTCGCGGATTGCCGTCAAGTTATAGACGGAGTTCCACTTGGCGAGCAGCGCGACATAATCGAGTAATTTCTGGCTTTGCGAAGACGACAGCGCGAGGCCGAGCGCGGCGACGCCCTTTTCGAGCGTCGTCGCCAGAGTTTGGTTGCGCTCCGTCATTGAACCGCCGTCGTATTACCGCTTGCCGAATCGTCGCTAGGCGAGTTGCGGCCGCGACGTCCCGCGCCGCGCTTCAGATGCACCATCAGCAGCGAGATCGCGGCCGGCGTAATGCCCGAGATTCGCGATGCCTGACCGATGGTCTCAGGCCGGTGCTGAATCAGTTTCTGGCGAGCTTCAAACGACAGGCCGCGGACTTCGTTGTAGTCGAGACCTTCGGGCAGGCGCGTATTTTCCTGCGCGCCGTTCCGCACGATCTCGTCCGCTTGCCTGTCGATGTAACCTTGGTACTTCACGCCGATTTCGATTTGCTCCTTGATCTGGCTGAGAAGAACCGAATCCTCCGCTAACGGCGCGTCCGGGCCACACGCTCCGTCGCGCAGCGCGCAGATGCCGTCGTACGAAACACCCGGCCGGCGCAGCAGATCCGCCAAGCTGTACTCATGGTCGATCGGCTTGCCGAGCAACGCGGTCGCCTCTTCGGCCGGCAGCGTCTTCGGGTTGACCCATGTCGAGCGAAGACGCTGTGTTTCACGTGAAACAGCGTCGCGCTTGCGGCTGAACGCGTCCCAGCGAATATCGTCGATGACACCAAGCTCGCGGCCAATTTCCGTGAGACGCATATCCGCGTTGTCCTCGCGGAGCGACAGACGGTACTCCGCGCGGCTCGTGAACATGCGGTACGGCTCAGATACGCCCCGCGTCACGAGATCGTCTACGAGCACGCCCAGATACGCCTGATCTCGACGCGGCGACCACGCCTCTTTACCTTGGACTTGGAGTCCGGCGTTGATTCCCGCAAGCAAGCCTTGCGCAGCTGCCTCTTCGTAGCCGGTCGTACCGTTGATCTGTCCGGCGAAGAACAAGCCGTTGATCGCCTTCGTTTCCAACGAAGCCTTCAGCGCCCGCGGATCGAAGTAGTCGTATTCGATCGCATAGCCAGGACGAAGGATGTGCGCGTGCTCCAGGCCCCGCATCGAGCGCACGAGCTCGAGTTGCACGTCGAACGGCAGACTCGTGGAGATGCCGTTGGGATAGAACTCGTTCGTGGTCAGTCCTTCCGGCTCCAAGAAGATCTGGTGCGCGTCTTTCGAAGCGAAGCGGTGGATCTTGTCCTCGATCGACGGGCAATAGCGCGGTCCGACGCCTTCAATAACGCCCGTATACATCGGCGATCGATCGAGTCCGGAGCGGATGATGTCATGCGTCCGTGCATTCGTGTGCGTGACCCAGCACGGCATTTGACGCGGATGCTGCTCTACTCGACCCAGAAACGAAAATACCGGGATCGGATCGAGGTCGCCCGGTTGCTCTTCGAGCTGAGAGAAATCTATCGTGCGGCCATCGATGCGCGGCGGCGTGCCCGTTTTGAGACGGCCCTGAGGCAGCTTCAATTCCTTCAGACGCGCGGAAAGCGACACCGCAGCGGGATCGCCCGCGCGACCGCCGACATAGTTATTCAGACCAACGTGGATCTTCCCATTGAGGAACGTCCCTGCGGTCAGTACGACGGCGCGCGCGCGAAAACGCAGACCCACCTGGGTCACAGCACCGACGACGCGATCGCCCTCGACCATCAAATCATCGACCGCTTGCTGGAACAGCCAGAGATTCGGTTGATTTTCCAGCCGATGGCGGATCGCCTGCTTGTACAGAAGGCGATCAGCTTGGGCGCGCGTCGCCCGCACCGCCGGCCCCTTCGACGAGTTGAGAATGCGGAACTGAATGCCGGACTCGTCCGTCGCCGCAGCCATGGCGCCACCGAGCGCGTCGACCTCCTTGACGAGATGGCCTTTGCCAATCCCGCCGATGGACGGATTACAGCTCATCTGACCGAGCGTCTCGATGTTATGGGTCAAAAGCAGCGTTTTGCAGCCCATGCGCGCGGAGGCGAGCGCCGCCTCAGTGCCCGCGTGACCGCCCCCGACGACGATCACATCAAATTCTGTGGGATAAAGCATTGGGATATCGTGTGCGAACGACACGAACCTGAAGAGAGAGTAGCTTTGAATTATAACGGTTTCTTCCCGCCCTCGAATTCGGTCAAACGGGCAGAGACGAAAAAACGGCGTGTTTCACGTGAAACACGCCATCGGTGGCCACCGCTGTTGTGGCGTCTAGGCCACTTTTTTCGTCAGGCCAAGATAAGTCTCGATAACTTGGGGATTGTGTTGAAGCGCATCGGCGTTGCCTTCGAGGGCAAATTCACCCGTCTCGAGAACATAGCCGTAGTCGGAGATTTGCAGCGCCGCGCGTGCATTTTGTTCAATCAGCAGCGTGGCAACACCCGTCTGACGCAGAGCGCTGATGATATGGAAAATCTCCTTGACGATCAGCGGCGCCAGCCCGAGGCTCGGCTCGTCGAGCATGAGAAGTTGCGGCTTACCCATCAGCGCGCGACCCACCGCCAGCATCTGCCGCTCTCCACCCGACAAGGTTCCGGCCGCTTGCTTCCGCCGTTCCTTCAGTCGCGGGAAAAGCTGAAATACATGATCGAGCTGATCAAGGTAATTCCGTTCGCCCGCCTTCTTACGCCGATAAGCGCCGAGCACGAGGTTGTCCTCTACCGCCATCGTCGCGAATAGCTCGCGTTTTTCCGGCACCAGGCACATTCCACGCGCGACACGACGCTCAATCGGTAACGCAGAGATATCTTCTCCAAGATATCGCACAACGCCCTTCGAATGCCCCGTCTGCGGCAGCGCACCCATGATCGCGTTAAGCAGCGTCGACTTTCCTGCGCCGTTCGGCCCGATGACGGAAACGATCTGCCCCGCGCCGACGGTGAGCTTGCCGTCGTGCAACGCCTCGACCTTGCCGTAGCGTACCGACAAGCCGTCCACTTGAAGAATCGGATCTGCCATCATTCCACCCCACCCAAATATGCTTCGAGCACCGCAGGATCCTTCTGGACTTCTGTCGGCAATCCTTCGGCGATCTTGGTGCCGAACTCCATCACCACAAGCCGATCCGTCAGATTCATCACGAAGTCCATGTCGTGTTCGACCAGAAGAATGCTCATCCCTTCGGCGCGAAGTTTTCGCAGCAAGTCAGCCAGTTGTAGCTTTTCCTGATACCGCAAGCCGGCGGCAGGTTCGTCCAACAGCAACAGAGTCGGATCGCAGCACAGCGCGCGAGCGATTTCCAGAATCCGCTGCTGACCCAGCGCGAGACTCCCCGCTTCGCTATAAATGTGCTTCTCCAGCCCGACGCGCTTGATCTGCTTCGCGGCCTCCGCCATCAGCCGCGCTTCCTCCGCCGCATTCAGACGGACGACGCTGCGCCAGACGCCCGTATTGCCACGCAAATGCGCTCCGATCGCGACGTTCTCCAGAACCGTCATCCCCGGCAGCATCTTGACGTGTTGAAACGTCCGCCCGATGCCACGTTTGACGATCTCGCGCGAAGTCAGCTTCTCGATGCGTTCGCCGTGAAAACTGATCGCGCCGCTCGTCGCTTGAAGCACGCCTGTGACGAGATTGAACGTCGTGGATTTGCCTGCGCCGTTTGGTCCGATCAGACCGATGATCTCGCCGGCCTTCACCTCGAAACTGACATCATTCACCGCGACGAGCCCACCGAACTGCTTGCGCGCCTTGTCGACAACCAGCAAGCGCTCGCCCGCCGTCGGTTTGCTGCGCTGCGGTAGGGCGTCGCCGTGATCTGGAACGTGAGCGCGAGGACCACGAGGAAAGATGCGCGCGACGAACGGCCATACGCCCTGTCTCGCGTATTGCAACAGCAGAACCATCACGACGCCGAAAACGATGATCTCAAAATTGCCGTTGGCGCCGATCAGCTTGGGCAGAAGCGTCTGCAGATAATCCTGCAGAACGGTGAGGATCGTCGCACCGAGAATCGCACCCCAGACGTGCGACACGCCGCCGACCACCGCCATGAACAGGAACTCGATGCCGTGATTCAGCCCGAACGGCGTCGGATTCACCGCGCGCTGCAAGTGCGCATACAGGAAGCCGGAAATGGCCGCCAGAACTGCTGCATAGATGAAAATGACCACGCGCATCCACGCCGTATTGACGCCCATCGCCTCGGCCATCGTGCCGCCTCCGCGCAATGCGCGAATCGCGCGGCCGGGCCGACTATTAAGCAGATTCTGAACAGATATCACCGCGAGCAGCACGACGACCCAGATCAGGTAGTAGATGCTGCGCCCCGATTCGAGCTGCCAGCCGAACACGTTGAGCACCGGAATCCCATTGATGCCGTCGTACTTGCCGAGCAGTTCCATGTTGCCGAACAGATAGAACAGCGAGAGGCCCCACGCGATCGTCCCGAGCGGCAGAAAGTGCCCGGACAGACGCATGGTGATAAGACCGAGCAGCAGCGCGATAAATGCCGTCAGCACGACGCCTGCGATGAGCGCGAGCCACGGCGAGACGCCATAGCGCGTCGTCAGGAAGGCCGTCGCGTATGCGCCCACGCCGACAAACGCAGCCTGGCCGAAGCTCGTCATCCCGCCGATGCCCGTCAGCAGAACGAGGCCGATCGCGACGATCGAATAGAGGCCGATGTAGTTCAGCAGCGTGATCCAGTACTCGGGCACGGCGACCGGCCCGGGCAGAATCGGCAACGCGAAAACGATCAGCAGAAAGATCCAGAAAGAACGGAATTTCATCGGCTCACTCCTCGTCCTCATCCGAATGCGGGCTCGCCAGGCTTCGCCACAGCAGCACCGGAATAATCAGCGTGAAGACGATCACCTCCTTGTACGCGCTCGCCCAGAACGACGAATACGATTCGAGCAGACCCACGAGCAGCGACCCCGCCGCCGCGAGCGGATAGCTCACCAGACCGCCGACGATCGCGCCCACGAAACCCTTCAGGCCGATCAGAAAGCCCGAGTCGTAGTAGATCGTCGTGATGGGCGCGACGAGCACGCCGCAGAGCGCGCCGAGCCCGGCCGCGAGCGTGAACGCGAGGCGCCCCGCCTGTGTCGTGCCGATGCCCACGAGCCGCGCGCCCAGACGATTCACCGACGTCGCGCGCAACGCCTTGCCGGAAATCGAGCGATCGAAGTAGAAGTACAGCGCGACGATCAACACGACAGCCGTCCCCACGACCCACAGGCTTTGCCCGGAGATCGATACGCTGCCGAGATTGAAGTTGGCGTCGGAGAATGCCGTCGTGCGCGATCCTTCGGCGCCGAACATCACGAGCCCGAGGCCGACCATCGCGAAGTGCACGGCGACCGCGACGATCAGCAGCAACAGCGTGCTCGCCTCCGCGATCGGCTCATAGGCGAGGCGATAGACGAACGGCCCCATTGGGACGACGATCAGAAGCGTCAGCGCGATCTGGGCCAACATCGGCAAAGGCTGCGCAAAAGCGGCTTGCGTAATGCCCCAAACCGCAACGGGAAACAGCAGATACTTGCCGGCCAGGACGGTGAGCAAGCGTCCGATCTGGTGATATCGCGAAGGATGCCGAACGATGCCAGCGAGTTCGGCGATAAAGCAGCCGACGCCCATCGCGATGAGCAAATAGCAGGTGGCGGGCAGCTTCTGCGTCTGCAGCGCGGCCAGCGTGAGCGCGCCATACGCGACGAACTCGCCCTGCGGAATGAAAATGACGCGTGTCACGGAGAACACGAGCACCAGCGCGAGCGCGAGCAACGCGTAGATCGCGCCCGTGGTGATCCCGTCCTGCGCGAGGATCGCCGCAATCGATAAGTCCATACTTCCTCTTTGGAGCTTCTTGTGAAACATGGTCAAGCGGCGCGCCGTTGCCGGTGCGCCGCTTGTTCTACGAGATCATCTCGAAATTAAGAAACACGAACGCGCGGGTAGGCGCGTTCCACGACATCAGTCGTTCAGCAGCTTCCACTTGCCGTCGACGATCTGCACCATCACGCGCGCGCGATTGTCGAAGCCGTTGTGATCGGTCGGCGTCATGTTCATGATGCCGTGCGACACCGGCAGATCCTTGAGGTTTTCGAGCGCCGCGCGCAGCGCTTCGCGGAACTCAGGCGTGCCCGGCTGGCCCTTCTTCAGCGCTTCGGGAATCGCGCGCTGAAGCATCTGCCCGGCGTCCCAAGCGTGGCCGCCGAACGTCGACAGCGAACCCGCGCCGTAGGCCTTCTCGTACGCGTCCTTGTACGCCGCCGACGACTTCTTAACCGGATTGCTCTCCGGCAATTGCTCGGTGACGAGCACCGGACCGGCGGGCAGGATCTCGCCCTCGCAATCCTTGCCGCACACGCGCAGGAAGTCGTTGTTGGCGACGCCGTGCGTCTGATAGACCTTGCCCTTGTAGCCGCGCTCCTTCAGCGCCTTCGCCGGCAGCGCGGACGGCGTGCCCGCACCCGCGATCAGCACCGCGTCGGGGTTCGCGCCCATCGTCTTCAGCACCTGGCCGGTCACGGACGTGTCCGTGCGGTTGAAGCGCTCGTTCGTGACGATCTTCAGCTTGTGCGCCGTGGCCGCCGTGTTGAACACGTTGTACCAGCCGTCGCCGTAGGCATCGGCGAAGCCGATGAAGCCCACGGTCTTCACGCCGTGCTTCTCCATGTAGCTCGCGATTGCGTCGGCCATGAGCGCGTCGTTCTGCGGCGTCTTGAAGACCCACGCTTTCTTCGCGTCCATCGGCGAGATGATCGCGGCCGAGGCGGCCATCGAGATCATCGGCGTCTTGCCCGCGGCGGCCGGGTCGATCATCGCGAGCGAGTTTGGCGTCACGGTCGAGCCGACGATCGCATCGACGTGATCTTCGTCGATCAGCTTGCGCGTGTTCTGCACGGCTCGGCTCGTGTCGGAACCGTCGTCGAGCACGATCCATTCGACCGACTTCCCGCCGATTTCCTTGGGCAACAGCGCGACGGTATTTTTCTCGGGAATCCCGAGCGATGCCGCCGGTCCCGTCGCCGAGAGCGTCACGCCGATCTTCACTTGCGCGAGCGCCGCGCCCGCGCCCGCGAACACGCTGCCCGCGATGGCGAGCGCGATGCCGGTCTTGATCCATGCCTTCTTCGTTTTCATTGCTTGTCTCCAAACGCGCACACTGGCGGTGCGTTGCTGCGAGTTGTTATCGATGCGACTTTCGAGGCCAATCAAAGAGCCGCCCCAATCTATTTACCGCGATACTGCGTGCCAAGGCTCGTTTTCCCTGACCGTTGCGCCCTCTTCTTCGTCGGGGCTTTCGTTGCACAACGCAGAAAAAAGGCGCGTTCGAAACGACGCGCCTTTTTTTCTCGAATCAGTTCACATGCGATTGCGTCAGTTGCCCGAGAGCTTCCACTTGCCGCCTACGATCTCCACCATCACGCGCGCGCGCTGGTCCAGTCCGGAGTGATCGTTGGGGCTCATGTTGAAGATGCCGTGCGATGCAGGCAGATTCTTCGTCTCTTCGATGGCCGCGCGCAGCGCTTCGCGGAACGCCGGCGTGCCGGGCTGGCCCTTCTTCAGCGCAATGGGAATCGCGCGCTGCAGAACGAGGCCCGCGTCCCACGCGTGACCGCCGAAGGTCGACACCGAACCCGCGCCGTAGGCGCCTTCATACGCTTTCTTGTACGTGAGCGCGGCCTGCTTCACGGGATTGCTGTCGGGCAACTGCTCCGCGACGAGCAGCGGTCCGGCGGGCAGGAACGTGCCTTCGCAATCCTTGCCGCACACGCGCAGGAAGTCGTTATTGGCGACGCCGTGCGTCTGATAGATCTTGCCCTTGTAGCCGCGCTCTTTGAGCGTCTTCTGCGGCAGCGCGGCCGGCGTGCCCGCGCCCGCGATCAGCACCGCGTCCGCGTTCTGCGACATCGTCTTGAGCACCTGGCCCGTCACCGATGCGTCGTTGCGCGCGAAGCGCTCGTTCGCGACGATCTTCAGCTTCGCGAGATCGGCCGCTTTCGAGAATTCCTTGAACCAGCTCTCGCCGTAGGCATCGGAGAAGCCGATGAACGCGACCGTCTTCACGCCATGATTCGACATGTGCTGCGCGATCGCGGTGGCCATCAGAATGTCGTTCTGCGGCGTCTTGAAGACCCACGCCTTTTTCGCATCCATCGGTTCGACGATGCTCGCGGCTGCGGCCATCGAGATCATCGGCGTGTGCGTTTCAGCGGCGATGTCGGTCATCGCGAGCGAGTTCGGAACGACGGTCGAGCCGACGAGCGCATCGACATGATCTTCGCTCGTCAGCTTGCGCGCGTTTTTCACGGCCTGCGTGGAATCGGTGGCGTCGTCGAGAACGATGTATTCCACCTTCTGCCCGGCGACCTCCTTCGGAAGCAACGAAACGGTGTTCTTCTCGGGAATGCCAAGCGACGCCGCCGGGCCCGTTGCCGAAACCGTCACGCCGATTTTCACGTCCGCCAAAACCTGATTGCTGATTACCGCCGATAATGCCGCGACGGCCATTGCGACCGCCTTTCCGCGTAATGCCAACTTCATTGATTTGCGCCCCGTAAATCGTGCTTATGCGTAAAGAATCGCCTGCGAATATGTCCGTGATTCGCGCCGCTTCGAATCGCCGACCGACGGGTCGGGAAATGCAGTTTAGCGGACGAAAGCGCCGGGCAGCAAGCGTTTTGAAGGGTCTTCCCGGGCTTCGAACGTTGTTTTTTCAACGCTTTTCCGACGACGCCGCACGCATCCCTAAACCCTCGGGAAAACCCCGCCTTAAATCCGTCGAGGGATTAATTCGTATTATCGACGGGCAAATAAAAAAGCGCTGTTGGACTCATCCAACAGCGCTTTTCGGTCGGGCACTTCGTGCCTCATGTCTCCTCGTTCTCCACCTCAAAAATCTGGGTGCAACAGAACTAGGACGCATGTTAAAGAACGCAACAGTGCCCGGCAACCTAGCATTTACCCTAGTGGTGCACAAAAGCACCTCAACGGGGCGTATTTCTTGCAATACAGCGCGCTTCTCGCGAAGCCCCAATTAATTCGCAATTCAAAGTAAATCGCTTCAGCCTTGCAGCGGCCGAACCCGCGCAACGATCTCCCCGACAATTCCGCGACGGAACGCCAGCACGCACGCGATGAAGATGACGCCCGTCACGATCGTCACCGATTCGCCCAGCGAGTTGAACCACGTTACGCCCGTGAGCCGCGCGATGCCGCTGCCGATATCGCCGAGCCGGTCTTCCAGCGCGACGATGATCGCCGCGCCGAGCAGCGGGCCGAACATCGTGCTCATGCCGCCGACGAGGGTCATCAGCACGACGAGGCCGGACATCGTCCAGTGCGCGTCGCCCAGGGTTTCGAAGCCGAGCACGAGCGTCTTCGTCGCGCCCGCGAAACCCGCGAGCCCCGCCGACAGCACGAACGCGAGCAGCTTGTAGCGCGACGTGTCGTAGCCGAGCGAAATAGCGCGCGGCTCGTTCTCCTTGATCGCGATCAGCACTTGCCCGAACGGCGAATGCACGATGCGCACGATCAGCGCGAACGCGAGCAGCATCACCACGAGCACGACGTAATACAGCGTGATGTCGTTGCCGAGATCGATCGCGTTGAACAGCTTGCCGCGCGGCACGCCTTGCAGACCGTCTTCGCCATGCGTGAACGGCGCCTGGAGGAAGACGAAGTACACCATCTGCGCGAGCGCGAGCGTGACCATCGCGAAGTAGATGCCCTGGCGCCGAATCGCGATCAGGCCGGCGACGAGACCGAGCAGCGTCGCCGCCGCCGTGCCCGCGAGCACGCCGAGCTCCGGCGTGAAGTTGAGCGTCTGGATCGCGTAGCCGGCCACGTAGCCCGCGGAAGAGAGGAACATCGCGTGTCCGAACGACAGCAGCCCCGTATAGCCGATCAGCAAATTGAACGCGGCTGCGAAGAGCGCGAAGCACAGCACTTTCATCATGAACAGCGGATACACGCCGACGAACGGCGCCACGATCAGGCCGATCAGCAACAGGCCGTAGAGCGCTTTTCTCTGCATCATTTTTCCTTGCCGAAGAATCCTGCCGGGCGAATCATCAACACGATCGCCATGATGACGAAGACGACCGTCGCGGACGCTTCCGGATAGAACACGCGCGTCAAGCCTTCGATCACGCCGAGCAAGAGACCCGTGAGGATCGAGCCCATGATCGAACCCATGCCGCCGATCACGACCACCGCGAACACCGTGATGATCATCGACTGGCCCATCAGCGGCGACACCTGAATCACCGGCGCCGCAAGCACGCCCGCGAACGCCGCGAGCGCGACGCCGAAGCCGTAGGTGAGGGTAATCATCATCGGCACGTTGACGCCGAACGCCTCGACGAGCTTCGGATTCTCCGTGCCCGCGCGCAGATAAGCGCCGACGCGCGTCTTCTCGATCACGAACCACGTCGCGAAACACACGACGAGCGACGCCACGACCACCCACGCGCGATAGTTCGGCAGGAACATGAAGCCGAGATTGGTCGCGCCTTGCAGCAGCGACGGCACGTCGTAAGGCTGCCCCGACGAACCGTAGATCGAGCGAAACACGCCTTCGATCACGAGCGTGAGGCCGAACGTGAGCAGCAGCCCGTAGAGATGATCGAGCTTGTAGAGCCAGCGCAGCATCGATCGCTCGACGAAAACGCCGAACAGCCCGACGATGACGGGCGCGAGCACGAGCATCGCCCAGTACGGGACGTTGAAGTAGGAAGCGCCCATCCATGCGAGCATCGCGCCCAGCATGAAGAGCGCGCCGTGCGCGAAGTTGATGACGTTGAGCAAGCCGAAGATCACCGCGAGCCCGAGGCTCAGGATCGCGTAGAACGAGCCGTTCACCAGCCCGAGCAGCAGCTGGCTCATCATCGCGGCGAGTGGAATGCCGAAAATTTCCATTGAACCTGCCGTCAGAAACGTGTTGACGCGGTTGCGGCGGCCGAGCGGCCCTCTTGGCCGCCCGCCTCGCGAACGCGCTGAATCACCGCCGAACGCTTACTTCCAGAGCTTGCAGCGTGACTCCGCCTTCGTGCCGAACGCCTGATCGCCCGGAATCGTCGCGGTGATCTTGTAGTAGTCCCACGGCTCCTTCGATTCCGACGGCTTCTTCACTTCCATCAGATACATGTCGTGAATCATCGAACCGTCTTCGCGGATGTAGCCCTTCGCGTAGAAGTCGTCGATCTTCGTCTTCTTGAGCTGCGCCATGATCTTGTCGCCGTCGGTCGTGCCCGCCGCCTTCACCGCGTTCAGGTAGGCCATCACGGCGGAATAGTCCGCTGCCTGCAGGCTCGACGGCATCTTCTTCATCTTGCCGAAGTAGCGCTGCGCCCATTTGCGCGTGTTCTCATCCTTGTTCCAGTACCAGCTGTCCGTCAGGACGAGACCCTGCGTCGTTTCGAGCCCGAGGCTGTGGATATCGTTGATGAAGATGAGCAGCGCGGCGATCTTCATCGACTTGGTGATGCCGAATTCCTTCGCGGCCTTGATCGAGTTGATCGTGTCGCCGCCCGCGTTCGCGAGGCCGAGCACCTGCGCCTTCGATCCCTGCGCCTGCAGCAGGAACGACGAGAAGTCCGACGCCGACAGCGGATGACGCACTTCGCCGAGCACCTGGCCGCCGTTCGCCTTCACGACGTCGGCCGTATTCTTTTCGAGCGCCTTGCCGAACGCATAGTCGGCGGTGAGGAAGTACCACGTCTTGCCGCCCTGCTTCGTCACCGCGGAACCGGTGCCTTTCGCGAGCGCCATCGTGTCGTACGCGTAGTGCACCGTGTACGGCGAGCATTGCTCGTTGGTCAGGTTGTCCGCGCCCGCGCCGATGTTGATGTACGGCGTCTTCTTCTCCGCCGCGACTTGCGCGGTCGAGAGCGCCGTCGCCGAATTCGTGCCGCCGATGATCGCGTTCACGCCGTCGCGGTCGATCCATTCACGCGCGCGCGATGCCGCGATATCCGCCTTGTTCTGGTGATCCGCATAGACGAGTTCGATCGGCTTGCCGTTCACCTTGCCGCCGAAGTCCGCGATCGCCATGCGAATGGCTTCGAGGCCGCCCTGGCCGTCGATGTCCGCGTAGAGGCCCGACATGTCGGTGACGAAACCGATCTTCACGGTGTTGCCGTCGGCGGCGTTGGCGCTCGTGCTCATCACCGCCACACTCGCCGCCGCAGCCGCAAAGCACAGAGTAGAGAGGCGCGCGAGGGTCTTCTTTTTCATTCCAGTCTCCATGAGTTTTGATTTGTTGCGGTGTTACTGGTGTTGCCCTTCTTTCCGGCGTGCCGCGTTCGGGATCGATTACACCCCGAGCAATTCGTGCAGCACCGGCATCTTCGCTTCGAGTTCCCCCGCGCCGAAATGCTCGACGATGTTTCCGTGCTCCATCACGTAAAAGCGGTCCGCGAGCGGCGCCGCGAAACGAAAATTCTGTTCGACCATGACGATCGTGTAGCCGCGCGACTTCAGCATGAGGATCATGCGCGCGAGTGTCTGCACGATGACCGGCGCGAGACCTTCCGAGATTTCATCGAGCAGAAGCAGATTCGCGCCCGTGCGCAGAATGCGCGCGACGGCCAGCATCTGCTGCTCGCCGCCCGAAAGACGCGTGCCCTGGCTCGCGCGGCGCTCTTTCAGGTTCGGGAACATCGAATAGATCTCGTCGAGCGACATCGCGTCCTTCTGCTTGCCGATGAGCGGCGGCAACAGCAGGTTTTCCTCGCACGACAAGCTCGAAAAAATGCCGCGCTCCTCCGGACAATAGCCGACCCCGTAATGCGCGATCTTGTGTGTGGCGAGCCCGATGGTTTCGTGTCCCGCGACGCGAATCGAGCCCGTCCTGCGCCCGGTCAGGCCCATGATGGCGCGCAGCGTCGTCGTGCGGCCCGCGCCGTTGCGGCCGAGCAGCGTGACCACTTCGCCGCGATTCACCTTGAGGTCCACGCCATGCAGAATGTGCGATTCCCCGTACCACGCCTGCAATCCCGAGATTTCCAGCGCGGGCACATTGCCCGCCGCGCCGTTCGCCTCGCGCGAGCGGCGCTCCTCCACGATCGTACTCATGCATGCGCTCCGGTGAGCGCCGCATCGGCGCTGCCCATGTAGGCTTCCATCACGAGCGGATTCTTCGACACTTCCGCGTAGCTGCCTTCGGCCAGCACTTCGCCGCGCTGAAGCACGGTGATGGTGTCGGAGATGCCCGCGATGACGTTCATGTTGTGCTCGACCATCAGGATGGTGCGGCCCGCCGATACTTTCTTGATGAGCGCCGTCACGCGGTCGACGTCTTCGTGGCCCATGCCTTGCGTCGGTTCGTCGAGGAGCATGAGTTCGGGCTCCATCGACAGCGTGGTCGCGATCTCCAGCGCGCGCTTGCGGCCGTACGAAAGCTCGACAGTTTTGGTATCGGCGAAATCGGTGAGGCCGACTTGCGTGAGCAGATCCATCGCGCGGTCGTTTAGCGCGTCGAGAGAACGCTCGCTGCGCCAGAAATGAAACGACGTACCCAGTTGCCGCTGCAAGCCGATACGCACGTTCTGCAGCACGGTCAGATGCGGAAACACGGCGGAAATCTGAAACGAGCGGATGATGCCGCGCCGCGCGATATGCGCCGGCCGCTCGCGCGTGATGTCCGTGCCGTTGAAAACGATCTGGCCCGCAGTGGGTTCGAGGAACTTGGTGAGCAGGTTGAAGCAGGTTGTCTTGCCTGCGCCGTTCGGTCCGATCAGCGCATGGATCGAACCGCGGCGAACGCGCAGGTTCACGCCATTCACGGCCGTGAAGCCTTTGAATTCCTTCGTGAGTCCTCGCGTTTCAAGAATGGTGTCGCCGAGAATCATGTCCCCTTCCATGCGAAGTGAGACGCTGGGGCAAACTCTGTTCGCCTGCGCCTTATTTTTTCTTTCCGCGCGCACCCGAACGTTGTCTCCATTCCGGTACTGCTTCGCTTCGCGCGTCGCTGTTGCGGCCGCACAAAGTGTGCACGTGGCATGCCGAGCATCACTAATTCCGGGGCCATTGTCGCGCCAATGATGCAGCGCAATCATTGGGATTTGCACTTACTAACGATTTGCTTGGAGTCCCGCCGCATGCACGTTATGGGGGCATGGGGAATGCTTATGCAGGGCGCAAATAAGCGATGACTGATCGAGCGTCATGCGCGCGTCATGCATACGTCATTCATCGCGTCACGCGAGCGCCGTCGCGATCACTTCCTGCGCTTCGATGCTGCGCCGGTCTTCGCGGATCATGTCGCTCGCGCGCTCGGCGATCATCAGCGTCGGCGAATTCGTATTGCCCGATGTGATCGTCGGCATCACCGATGCATCGACGACGCGCAGGCCGCGCACGCCGATCACGCGCAGGCGGCTGTCGACGACCGCCCCCGGATCGTTGTCCGTGCCCATGCGGCATGTGCCGACCGGATGAAAGATCGTCGTGCCGACCTTGCCCGCCGCTTCGACGAGTTCTTCCTGCGTCTGAAACTGAATGCCGGGCAAGATCTCTTCCGGCGCATAACGCGCGAGCGCGGGCGCGCCGGCGATGCGCCGCGTGAGGCGCAACGCATTCGCGGCGACTTCGCGGTCGCGGTCCGTCGACAGATAATTCGGCGCGATCAGCGGCGCCCCATGGGCATCGGGCGATTCGATATGCACGCTGCCGCGCGATGTCGGCCGCAGATTGCACACGGATGCCGTGAACGCATTGAACGCGTGCAGCGGTTCGCCGAAGCGTTCGAGCGACAAGGGCTGAACGTGATACTGCACGTCGGGGCGCTTGATCGATGCATCGTCGGGATTGGACTTCGCGAACGCGCCGAGCTGCGATGGCGCCATCGACATCGGGCCGCTACGCAACAGCGCGTATTGCATGCCGATGAAAAGCTTGCCCCACCAATGCGCGGACAACGTGTTCAACGTGCGCACGCCGTTGACCTTGTACGCCATGCGCAATTGCAAGTGGTCCTGCAGATTTTCGCCGACGCCGCGCAGACTCTTCACGACATCGATGCCGAGACGCTGCAGACGCGCGCCATTGCCGATGCCCGAGAGTTCGAGAATCTGCGGCGAATTCACCGCGCCCGCGCTGAGAATCACTTCGCATCGCGCGCGCGCGATGTAATCGACGTCGCCGCCGCGATACTCCACGCCGACGCAGCGCGCGCCTTCGAACACGAGGCGTTGCGTGTGCGCGCCGGTGATCGTCGTGAGGTTCGGACGCTTCATCGCTTCACGGAGAAAGGCCTTCGCCGCATTCCAGCGAATGCCGCCGCGCTGATTCACTTCGAAATAACCGACGCCCGTGTTGTCGCCGCGATTGAAGTCATCGGTCGCGGGAATGCCGCTCTGCTGCGCGGCCTGCGCGAAGGTTTCGAGAATCTTCCACTTCAGACGCTGCTTCTCGACGCGCCATTCCCCGCCCGCGCCGTGCCATTGGTTGCCGCCGCCGTGATGATCCTCGCTGCGCTTGAAGATGGGCAGCACGGAATCCCACGACCAGTTCGGATCGCCGCTGACATGCGCCCAGTCGTCGTAGTCCTCGCGCTGGCCGCGCATGTAGATCATGCCGTTGATCGACGAGCATCCACCGAGCACGCGCCCGCGCGGATACGACAGCGCGCGTCCGTTCAGGCCCGGTTCGGCCTGCGTCTTGTAAAGCCAGTCCGTGCGCGGATTGCCGATGCAATACAGATAGCCGACCGGAATATGAATCCAGTGATAGTCGTCCTTGCCGCCCGCTTCGAGCAGCAGCACGTTCACGTCGGGATCTTCGGTTAGGCGATTCGCGAGCACGCAACCGGCCGTGCCCGCGCCGACCACGATGTAGTCGAATTCACCTTCCAGCTTGCGCGCGTTCTGTTTCATCGCTTGTCTCCGTGGCGCGCCGTCTTGTGCGGCGTCTTTGGCTTGCAGATCAACCGAGCGTACTGCGGGATGCGCTTGCGAATCCAATCAGATATGTTCAACTGGGATATAAGAAGCTTTAATATCAGCCGATGGACTACATTCTTCTGCGCGCCTTCATCACCGTTGCACGCGAAGGCAACCTCACGCGCGCGGCGGCGCAACTGCATCTGACGCAGCCGGCCGTCAGCCTGCAGATCAAGAATCTGCAGGAGATGCTGGGCGTCGTCCTGTTTTCGCGGACGTCGCACGGACTTTTGCTGACGCGCGATGGCGAAGCGCTCCTGCCGCACGCCGAACGCGCGCTCGCAGCCGCCGCCGACGTGCAGCGCGCCGCTGCTGCGCTGCGTCACGAAGTGAGCGGCACGCTGCGCATCGGCACGATTCTCGATCCCGAGTTTCTGCGGCTCGGCGGATTTTTGCGTCAGCTCGTGGAGACGCATCCGCGCATCGAGACGTCATTGCGGCACGGCATGTCGGGCTGGGTGCTGGAGCGCGTGAGGGCGCGTGATCTCGACGTCGGCTATTACATCGGCGATCCGGCCGTCGACGGCACGCGCGACGGCGAGCGCTTTCATGTCGTCAGGCTGACGCCATTTCTATATCGCGTGCTTGCGCCGGCGGGCTGGCACAACCGCGTCAACAAGGGCAAGCGCAACTGGGCCGCGCTCGCCAAGCTGCCGTGGATCTGGACGCCGCAGGAATCCGCGCATAACCGGCTGTTGTCGCGCCTCTTCCGCGAGGCGGGCGCGATGCCGCTCGTCGTCGCGGAAGTGGATCAGGAGCCGTCGATGCTCGATCTCGTGAAATCGGGCGTCGGTCTGTCGCTCGCGCGCGATTCGATCGCGCTGGCGCAGGCGCACGCACACGCGCTGACGATCGTCGAAGGCGTCACGGTGCCGACGCAGTTGTCCTTCGTCGCGCTCGCGGAACGTCGCGATGAACCGGCGATCGCGGCGGCGCTGCGGTTGATCGACGCGCAATGGTCCGTCTGAGGGCAAATCCCGACTTCGCGGGCAAGGACTTTCAAGCGCGCTTCATCGATCGTCTGCTAGGCTGGGCGCTCGCTTTTTTACATCCAACCGTGTTCGAGGAGTCTTCATGGCACGCAACATCGAAATCAAGGCGCGCGCGCATCAATTCGACGCACTGCGCGAACGCGCGGCCGCGCTCGCCCCCGACGCGCCGCTGGTTTTCCGCCAGCAAGACTTCTTCTACGACGTGCCGACCGGACGCCTCAAGCTGCGCCAGTTCGACGACGGCACGCCATCCGAGCTGATCTTTTATCAGCGCGACGACCGCGACGGTCCGAAAGTCTCGTATTACACGCGCAGCCCGGTGACGAATCCCGAGGCGATGCACGCGCTGCTCGCGCAGGCGCTGACGACGCGCGGCATTGTCTCGAAGGAACGGCATGTGTTTCTCGTCGGGCGCACGCGCATTCATCTGGACCGCGTGGACGGTCTCGGCGATTTCATCGAGCTGGAAGTGGTGCTCGGCCAGGACGACGACGAAGCCGGCGGCGAAGAAGAAGCTCACGCGATGTTCGCGCGCCTCGGCGTGGCGCAGACCGATCTCGTGCCGCTCGCTTACGTCGATTTGCTCAGTCCCGAGGCGTCGTCGTCGGCGAGATGAGAAAGCGGCAGCGGACCGTTGCGCTTGAACGTCGTCAGCACGATGTTCGAGCGCACGCTGTCGACGCCCGGCACGCGCATCAGCTTCTTCATGACGAAGCCTGAAAGCGCGTTCAAATCGGGCGCGACGATGCGCAGCAGGTAATCCGCATCGCCGACGGTCGCGTGACATTCGAGCACTTCGGGCAGCATTTCGATCTGCTGCTGAAACTGCTCGATGATCGAATCGCCGTGATGCTTCAGCTTCAAACTCGTGAACGCCGTCACGCCCAGGCCGAGCTTTTCGGGCCGCAACACCACCCGATATCCTTCGATCACGCCCGTCGCTTCGAGGCGCTGCAGGCGCCGCCCGATCTGCGACGGCGAAAGCGGCACCTGCTCGCCCAGTTGCTGATGCGTCGCGCGCCCGAAGCGTTGAAGCACGTCGAGCAGGGCGAGGTCGAAATGATCGAGTTCGAGCATGAGGCGGATATGCGCGGTAGCCGTGATGAATGCGACTTTATCGCATGGCAGCGGGTGCCCTCACAAACCCTTTGCGCAAAGGGGCCGTTTCGCGCGCGTTTTACGAATTCCTTGCAGCGGCAAACAAGGTAACGCGCATGTTACCAACCATGACACCGCGAAAGGCCGGATTTCATACGGAAAGACGCGAATTCGGGATAAACGCAAGCCTTCGAACAGCAAATAGAAAGCTCGATCGTCAGTTACCTTTCAGTCTCGACTACCATTCCTGAAGCGCTCGTAAGCTTCCCAGGCGGCGCGAGCCTCGTCGTCCAGTTGTTCGGGCGGCAGCCCGGATTGACGCTGTACAATCAGCAGCGCATAGGGCCTGGACAGCGCGCTCGCTTCCTTGCAGAGGCTGAGTTCGTCGCCGCTCGACGGGGAGCGGCCGCGCCAGTAGTTGATCGCGGCTTCGAGTTCGTGGATCGGGATGACAGCCATGTCCGGGCAGAAATACATTCGGTGTACGGCCGCTCGCGGCTTTAGGAAAACAGGTCGCGCACGCCGCATGAGATGTGAGTTTTGAACCGGCTCGAGCCCGCGCCGCACGCCGCGCATGTGACCATGCCGCCGACCGCCCCGCCCGCTAGAGCTCAACCCATTGTACTTGAGCGACTCCATGCGAATCCTTCTGATCGAAGACGACCGCCCCATCGCGCGCGGCATTCAAAGCAGCCTCGAACAATCCGGCTTCACGGTCGACATGGTGCACGACGGCATCTTCGCCGAACAGGCGCTCGCGCAGAACCGCCACGAGCTCGTCATTCTCGATCTCGGCCTGCCCGGCATCGACGGCATGACGCTGCTTTCGCGTTTCCGCCAGGGCAATCGTCACACGCCGGTGATCATCCTCACCGCGCGCGATGAACTGCACGACCGCGTGCAAGGCCTGAACAGCGGCGCCGACGACTACATGCTGAAGCCGTTCGAGCCGCAGGAACTCGAAGCGCGTATCCGCGCGGTGATGCGACGCAGCGGCCCGCACGGCGACGTGCCACGCCCCGAAGTGTCGCTCGGCGGCTTGCGCCTGTCGGGCGTCGATCGCCGCATCTTCAACGACGAGCGTCCGCTCGAACTCTCGCCGCGCGAATTCGCCGTGCTCGAAATGCTGTTGCTGCGTCACGGCCGCGTCGTGAGCAAGGCGCAGTTGCAGGATCATCTGACGCACTTCGGCGGCGATCTCGGCGATACGGCCATCGAAGTGTATGTGCATCGCGTGCGCAAGAAACTCGAGAACACGCGCGTGGAAATCGTGACGGTGCGCGGCTTCGGCTATCTGCTTCAGGAGATCCGGCAAGCGGCGTAACGCTTCTGCCGTAAAACGCCTTGCGATTTCCCACTCGCCGCGCGGGCGACCAGCGTTTCGCCCGCGAAGACTGGCTCGATCTGGCGCGGTCGAAAGCCGCCGAGACGCCGGCGCCGCCGAGTCTGCGGCGCACGCTCCTGCGCCGCCTCGCCGCGCCGCTGTCCCTGCTCGCGCTGATGTCCGGCCTCATGGCCTACTGGCTCGCGTGGCAATACACGCAGCACGTCGTCGACCGCTCGCTCGCGGATCTCGCGACGGCCATCTCCAAGCAGATCCAGCTCGCCGGCGTCGATGCGCCCGTCACCGTGCCGCCGCTCGCGCAGGCGATGTTCTCGGACCCCGTCGAGCAACTCATCTACCGCATCAGCACGGGCGATGAGGAAATCGCCGGGGAACCCGATCTGCCGCTCACCGGCACCAACGTGCGGCGCATTCACTACGCGTACGTCTTCGAGACGCACTTCGAGGGCGTCTCCGTGCGCGCGGCGCAAGTGCGCGTGCCGCAGCCGACGGGCAATCCGATCGTCGTCGAAGTGGCGCAACGCGTGGGTTCGCGATATCGGATCGCGGTCGAATTTCTCATCGCGATCATGATGCCGCTGCTGTTGCTGCTGCTCGCCGGATGGGTGATCGTGTGGCGCGTCGTGAATCAGCAGTTGAACCCGCTCACCGATCTCGCCGACGCGCTCAATCAGCAGACGCACATCTCGCTCGAACCTGTCGACGAGACTTACGTGCCGAGCGAAATCCGCCCGCTCACGAGCGCGATGAACGGCCTGCTCGTGCGCCTGCAAAGCGCGCTCGATGCGCAACGCAAGTTCATCGCCGATGCCGCGCATCAACTGCGCACGCCACTGACGGCGGTCAAGCTGCACGCCGAGCAGGCGCTCAGTTCGCGCGATCCCGCGAAGGCCGTCGAAGCGGTGAAGGAATTGCGCGCATCGGCGGATCGCGCGGTGCGGCTGTCGAACCAATTGCTTTCGCTCGCGCGCGCCGAGCCGGGCGAACAGGCGGCGCGCTTTTCCGATTTCGATCTGGCCGCGCTCGCGTTCGAAACCGGCGCGGAATGGGTGCCGCGCGCCCTCGCCGCACACGTCGATCTCGGTTTTCAGCGCCTCGACGATCCCGAGAACGAACATCCGCTGATCGTGCGCGGCAATGTCGTGCTCGCGCGTGAGGTGCTCGCGAATCTGATCGACAACGCGCTCAAGTACATTCCGCCGTTTCGCATCGAAGGCGCGCGCATCACGATGTCGGTCACGGAATGGAGCGACGCGAACGGCCGGCGCTTCGGCGAAGTCGTCGTGGAAGACAACGGACCAGGCGTGCCGCCGGATCAGCAAGGCGATCTTTTCAAGCGCTTTTTCCGCGGCGACGGGCAAAACGTCGAAGGCGGCGCGGGCCTCGGACTCGCGATCGTTCACGACATCATGGTGCTGCACGGCGGCACGGTGCACTACGAAGATGCGCCCGAAGGCGGCGCGCGCTTCATCGTGCGCATGCCGCTGAAGGAAGACAAACCGGCGGCGGAATAAAAAAGAGCCACGGGTTTCGGTCCGTGGCTCTGTCCGGTCTTAAGCGCGGCTTACTTCTTCTTTTTCGCCTTCTCTTCTTTCAGCGCGAGCATCGTGCCGCGGCATTTCTTCGCGCCGCATCGGCATTCGTATTCTTTCTTGAGCTTCTTGGTGATGCGGCCGTCGATGACGAGACCGTAGTCGTAATTCAGCTCTTCATCCGCCTCGATGTCGCGCAGCGCGTGGATGAACACGCGCCCTTCGACTTCCTCGGCCTCGCAATTCGGCGCGCACGAATGATTGATGTACTTCGCGCTGTTGCCTTCGATCTTGCCGTCGATCACGCGGCCATCGTCGAGTGCGAAGTAGAACGTGTGATTCGGCTCGTCGGGATTGTGCGGATGGCGGCGCAGCGCTTCCTTCCACGAAATGCGCTCGCCCTTGTACTCCATCACCTTCTCGCCGGCGGCGATCGGCTTCACGGCAAACACGCCTTTACCGTGCACGCCGGAGCGGCGAACGGTGACCCTGCGTGAACTCATCGAACGAATCCTTAAATAACGCTTCGCTCCCGCGCGATCGGGGATGAACATCGGGACAAAAAAAACGCGGTGGCTTCGATGCCGCCGCGTTCGCTCGTTGAACGCTCGCGTCCAACACACCGGTATCCTACACTCCCGGCGCGCGTCTGCTCAACCGTCCGGGCGATGCGCGCAACGTTTCAGCGCTGGCCGATTGTGATCTCGCCAAAGAGGTTCTTCTGGTCGCGCGGCTGCGAGCGCCAGTACTGCGGCGGCGCCGTGACGGTCGCGCCGAGCTCGGCGGCGGCGTGCCACGGCCAGCGCGGATCGTAGAGCATCGCGCGCGCCATCGCGACGTAGTCCGCCTTGCCGCTCGCCACGATTTCTTCTGCTTCCTTCGCCTCCGTAATCAGTCCGACGGCGACAGTGTTCACGCCCGTCGCTTCCTTCACGGCCTGCGCGAACGGCACCTGATAGCCCGACGACAACGGAATCTTCTGCAACGGCGAAACGCCGCCCGACGATACATCGACCCAGTCGACGCCGCGCTTCTTCAACTCCGCTGCGAACGCGATCGTGTCTTCGATGCTCCAACCGCCTTCGACCCAGTCGGTCGCCGAAACGCGCACGCCGACGGGTTTGTCGGCCGGGAACGCGGCGCGCACGGCATCGAAGATCTCGAGCGGATAGCGCATGCGGTTTTCGAGCGAGCCGCCGTATTCGTCGGTGCGCTGATTGGCAATCGGCGACAGAAACTGATGCAGCAGATAACCATGCGCGCAATGCACTTCGATGCCGTCGATGCCGAGCCGCGCAGCCCGCTTCGCCGACGCGACGAACGCTTCCTTCACGCGGACGAGACCGGCGGCGTCGAGCGCGAGCGGCGGCGTTTCTTCGGGCTTATGCGGAACGGACGACGGCGCGTAAGTCATCCACCCGCCATCGGCGACGGAAACCAGCGCTCCCCCTTCCCACGGCTTGCGGCTCGATGCCTTGCGGCCCGCGTGAGACAACTGCATCGTCACCGCGATCTTCGAATACTGGCGGATGGCGGCGAGCACGGGACGCAGCGCGGCTTCGGTGACATCGTCCCAGAGACCGAGATCGCCCGCCGTGATGCGTCCGTCCGGCTCGACGGCCGTCGCCTCGATGAACAGCATGCCCGCGCCCGACAACGCGAGCTGGCCGAGATGGATCATGTGCCATGCCGTGGCCTCGCCGCGCTCGGCGGAGTACTGGCACATCGGCGATACGAAGATGCGGTTCGGAAGTTCGAGACCGCGTAGGGTCGTGGGTGTGAACAACGCGCTCATGGCGGTGACTCGTCGATGGAAATGAAGCGATCGAGAATAGCACCGCCCTTCACGACACGCAGAAACGCCGATGGCTCATACCATCACACGTTCAGCGCGCATCCACGGTGAAGCGATCGAGCCACTCGCCGAACATCGCGCGGGCGGCGCGTTCGAGCTTCGCGCCGTGACGCGCGGTTTCCTCGCGCAACGCGGCGACCGTCGTGCCGCTTTTCGCGACATCGCCCGGATAGGCGACGAGCCAGCTCTCGAAGCGCTCGACGAGCACTTCCGGATGACACTGCAGCGCGAGCACGTGCTCGCCCCAGGTGAACGCCTGATGCGCACACATATCTGTCGATGCGAGCAGCGTCGCGTCTTTGGGGAGATCGAAGGTATCGCCGTGCCAGTGAAAGACGGGCACGGACGCGCCTTCGGCTTCGAGATGCCGCAGCGCGGACGCGCGTCCCGCGTCGGTCAGCGTGAGCGGCGACCAGCCGAGCTCCAGCTTCCCCGACGGATACACCTGCGCGCCGAGCGCACGCGCGATCAGTTGCGAGCCGAGACAGATGCCGATGGTCGGCAAGCCCGCCGCAATGCGCTTTTCGAGCATCGAAAGCAGCGGCGCGAGATGCGGATAGTGCGCGTCTTCAAAAGCCCCGATCGGACCGCCGAGGACGACGAGCAAGGAAGGATCGAGCGGATTGGGCGCCTCGCTGCGCCCGCGCCCGCCGGCCACATAACGCCCCCGCAGGCCGCGAACCCCCACCCCCAGTTAGAGGCTGCCCACATATTCGAAAAATAAGTTGCGCATACCCACGACTTCAAGTTTAATCGGCG